>NZ_JBIVPX010000001.1:2273549-2608376 GCF_044754905.1 Lentzea sp. NPDC092896 | reverse complement strand
CGCCGTGCTCGCCTCGCAACTGCGCAAGCCCACCCACGACAACGAGACCGGCTGACGCCCTAGTCCAGGGGAACTCGCCACGTCACCCGCGTGCCGCCCCCTGGCTCCTCGGCGACGCCCAGCGCCCCGTTCAACGCGACCGCGCGTTGCTCCAGGTTGCGCAGACCGCTGCGTGCGACGTCGGGCGGCATGCCCACACCGTTGTCGACCATCGTGATGATCAGCGCGTCGCCCGCCTCGACGGTCAGCGTCAGCTCGGTCGCGCGTGCGTGGCGCAGCGCGTTGGTGACGGTCTCCCGCACCACCGCTTCGGCGTGGTCCCCGATGTAGTCGGGCACCAGGCTGTCGATCGTGCCGGACATCCGGATCGCCGGGCTCAGCTCGGCCCCTTCGGTGATCTCGGCGACGAGGTTGAGCAGCCGACGGCGCAGGCCGGTGTCGCCGGAGTCCGCCTGCAGGTCGAAGATCGACGTGCGGATCTCCAGCACCGTCTGGTCCAGCTGGTTGACCGCCTTCGTCACCCTCCTGCGGGCTTCCGGATGGGTCACCCAGGTCAGCGCGCCCTGCAGGCTCATGCCCGTGGCGAACAGCCGCTGGATGACGTGGTCGTGCAGGTCACGGGCGATGCGGTCGCGGTCCTCCAGCACGTCGACCAAGCGCTTGGAGTTCTGGTTCTCGGCGAACTCGATCGCCACCACGGCCTGGTCGGCGAACGACGCCAGCAACGGCATCAGATCCACTCCGAACGCCGCCGCGTCCTTGTCCCGGACAGCGACCAGAACGCCGGTCACAGTGGACCCGGCGCGCAGCGGCAACACCACCGCGGCGCCGACCTGAACAGGCAGTTCGCCGAGTTGACCATCCACTTCCTCGACCAATGCCGGTGCCGCCGTCTCCAGCACCTGCGCGAACACAGGTGCATCGGCAGCAAAGGCGTCGGGAACGGCCTCGTGGCCTGCCTGCGACGCCGTGCGGAGTTCGTTCCCGTCGCGCAGCAGCACCGCCGCCCAGGAGGCTGACGCCAGCTCGACTGCCCGCTGCACGATCAGCTGCAACGCGTCCTCAGCGCTCGCACCGGCCAGGAGCTGGGCGTTGATCTCCGCGGTCGCTTCCAGCCATCGTTCCCGCGTCCTCGACCGTTCGAAGAGGCGGGCGTTCTCCACCGCGACGCCGGCCGCCGCGGCCAATGCCTCCAGCACGACCTCGTCGTCGGCGGTGAAGTCGCCGCCACCGATCTTCTCGGTCATGTAGAGGTTGCCGTACGCCTCGTTCCGCACCCGCACCGGAACACCGAGGAAGCTGTTCATCGGCGGGTGGTTGGGCGGGAATCCGACCGAAGCGTCGTGCTCGCTGAGATCGTGCAGACGGATTGCTCGTGGGTCCTTGATGAGCAGGCCGAGCAGGCCCTTGCCCTCGGGCAGGTGACCCATGTGCGCGCGGGTCTCGGGGTCGATCCCGACATGGACGAACTGCGACAGGTTGTGCCGCGAACCGAGCACACCCAGCGCACCATAGCGGGCGCCCACGAGCTCCACGGCCGCCTGCACGATGCGCTGCAGCGTCGAGTCCAGCTCCAGCCCGGCACCGACCGCCAGCACCGCGTCGAGCAGGCTCTGCATCTTGTCCCTGGTGGACCCGATCTCAGCGAGCCGGTCACGCATCTCGTCGAGCAGATCGTCCAGCCGCAACCCGCCCAGCAGGCTGCGGGCCGGTCTCTCCTCGGGCTCCACCACGGATCAAGCCTTTCACGCGGTCACCACGACGCCAAGCGGTCCCGGTCAGATCGGGACCTTCGATGGTGGGTCCTGAGCACAGCAACACAGAAAGTGGAGGAACACGATCCACCGGGCAACACGATGGGGTGAAGGACATGGCTCAAGTGGCTGCGGCTCTGGGGCTCGGGCCCGAGCAGATCGAGAGCGCGCTCACGACCGCCTCGCTCGCTCCGTCCGTGCACAACACACAGCCCTGGCGGTTCCGCGTCCGGCGTGACCGCATCGAGCTGCACCCGGACCTGGGTTACAAGCTTGCGGCGACCGACCCGGAAGACCGCGAACTGCGGCTGTCCTGCGGCGCGGCACTGTTCAACCTGCGGCTGGCCCTGCAGAGCATGGGCGTTCGACCGCTGGTGTCGATGCTGCCCGGCCACGACGCCCCAGGCGCGCTCGCCGTGGTGCGACGCGGCGGCACGATCAAGATCGACGACGAACACCGCTCCCTGCTCGATGCCGTTCCCCGTCGGCGGACCAACCGCCGGCCGTTCATCGAAGCGACCATCGACCCCCGCCAGCGCCACGCGCTGGCCCGGGCCGCCGAGCTCGAACGCTCGTGGTTGTACGTCGTCGCCACACGGGAGGACCGCGCGCAGCTCAAGCGTTTCGTCCGGCAGGCGCACGAGATCCAGCTCGGCGATGAGGACGTGCAAACCGAACTCTCAGCGTTCACCGGCAATCGCCCTGGTGCGATCGACGGCGTGCCACCCGCTTCGGCCGGGATCCGTCCCGAGATGCAGGACGAGTGGGCCTTCCGCGACTTCCAGGGCTCAGAACGCCACCCCGGCAAGGACTACGAGTCCGACCCGCTCGTCGTGGTTCTCTGTTCCTTCTACGACGGACCGCTCGGCGATCTGCTGGCAGGACAGGCGATGCAGCGTGTCCTGCTCACCGCGACCACGCACGGGCTGTCCGCATCGTTCCTCTCCCAGCCGGTCGAGGTCCGCCGCGTTCGCGAGGACCTGCGACGGTCGCTGGGCGGCGTGCTGGTGCCGCAGACCGTGCTGCGCGTGGGATTCAGCACGCCGGTGCCCGCCACACCACGGCGCTCCGTCGCCGACCTGCTGCTCGACTCCAACGAGCACGTCCCTGCCAGCGGTGGCTCGCATCGCTAGCGGGCCACCGCACTGGATCAGCGCTCGCTCGTCAACTGCGGGTATACGGCGACGTAGCCGAGTTCGGTCTTCAAGTGCTGCGCCAGCGTGGTGAGGCTTTCCGATTCGGATCGCACCACGTAGGCCGCAGCGGGCGCGGGACCCTGCCGCCGGCGGGGATGCGGTCACACTCCGGCCATCGGCGGTGCCGAGCAGTATGCGGCAGCCCAGCGACGGCGGGACTTTGGTCCCGGCGCAATGGACTCTTCCCGCCCTGCTCCAGGTGGACGCGACGAAGCATTGTCAATGCATGGAACCAGTCGTGATCATCCAAGACGGCGCCAGACGCGACGAGAACGTGCTCCGGTGGGCCGCAGCGCACGCTCAGCTCCTCGGCGCCGGCCTCGAGATCCATCGCCCGCAGGACGACTTCCGCGCACAGCTCGTGGTCGTCGGGTACCGGGGTCCGGGAAGTTCGGCGCTCGGCCTGGGTGGGCACGTCCTGCCGCTTCTGGCCACCACTCGCTGCGACACGGTGGTCGTGCGTGGGACGCCTGCGGCCATCGGCGCCCAGCACCGCCATGTCACCGCGTTGGTCAGCGGCGGCCCTGGCGACGGCAGGGTGGTGCGGCACGCCGCCGACTTCGCCCGGCAACGGGCCGCGACGCTGCGAGTCCTCCATGCCGCACCGCAGTCTCCTGTCCGAAGCAGCATCGACACGGACCACACGTACGTGCTTGCTCGCGCGGCCGCGGCGCTCGACGGATTCCGGCACCACGCCGTGATGGTTCATGCGCAACCCCATGAGGCGATCGCCCGCTGTACCGACACCGATCTGATCGTCGTCGGTTCCGGTGACGCTCACGAGAGCGGTACCGTGACCAAGGCGGCACTCCACCACGCGCCGTGCCCCGTTCTCGTGGTGCACCAACCGGTTCTGGAGGAACACCATGGCCGAGTCGCCGTCCCCACTCCTCGCCGACCGGTTCGCTCCCAGGCCTGAGTTCAGTCGCGTCGACCACCTGCTCGTGGACGCGAATCCCATGGTGGCGTGGAGGTCCTTGCGCGAACTGGACCTCACCGAACTGCGCGGCGGCGTCGCGGCGTTCGCGGTGTGGTTCCGCGAATTGCCGGAACGCTGGCGTGCAGGCAACCGAGGCCAGGTACGCGAGCGGACCAGGCTGACGTGGGACGACCTCGACGCCGGCACCGACTGGATGGTGCTCGGCGAGAACCCCGGCCATGAGATCGCGCTCGGCGCGGTCGGCAAGTTCTGGCGCCCGGTCGTGAAGTGGTTCCCCTGCGAGCCGCGCGACTTCCTGGATTTCGCGACACCGGGGTACGGCAAGGTCGTGTGGTCGTTCACGACGCAGCCGTACGGGGAACGGCGGACGCTGGTCACCTCCGAGATCCGCGTGACGCACACCAATCCTCAGGCCTGGCTCAACTTCCGCCGTTACTGGCGCCTCAGCACACCGGCCGTGTCGATCATCAGCCGCGCGGTACTGCGCACCGTCAAGCACAACGCCGAGCACCAGGGCGTCACGAACTGACCCTGCTGCCGCAGCGCTCAACGACAACGCGTCATGCTCTTCGCGTTCAACTTCGTGGCCGCTGGTGCGACAACGTTGCTCGTCCCACAGGGCACGACCGCGGACCATCCGGTACCGCTAGCGGCCAACGAGATCACGGTTGTGCGGCCGTTCGCGTGCTCAAGGATGCGAGGCGTGCGGCGAGGGCGAGGCCGCTCACACCACAGCCGGCGATCACGGTGCGGGCGTGCTCGCCTCCCCCACCTCGGCCGCGCACTTGGCTCCCCAGACCTGGGCACGCTTGGACTCACCTTCGAGCAGCGGGCCCGCCGTGCCGTCGACGTAGAAGTTCTCCGGTGCCAAGAGCACCGGGAAGTGGGCACGGCGGAGCAGCTTGATCGCGGCGCGGGCAGCGGAGCCCGTCATCAGCCCCTTGACCTTGGTGTCGAACGCGGCCACAGGTGGACGCACCGAGCCCTTCCCGATCCGCTCCGCCCACTCCCGCAAGCCAGTGCCTGCGGCCGCCTGCTCGTCGGCTCCCTTGCCAGCGGCGTCGGCACGGGTGCTCGGCCTGCTCATGCTGAACGCGTGCGTCGGACCGCCGACCACAAGCAGCCCAACCTCCTCACTCAGTTCGACCGGGGCGGAACCGACTTCGACGAGCTTGACGGTCATGGTCTCGCGCAGCCCTTCGGCCACAGCTTCGGCGATCTCCTTGGTGTTGCCGAACATCGACTCGTACATCACAAGCGCGTGCTTCATGCCTCGACGGTAGGTCTGAGAAGTCGGTCCGGAGGAGGTCCTTAGGTCCTCCCGCGTCGGGGACCACGGGCTCTGCGCCGAAGCTGCCGGTCCGAGAAGTCTGGGATCGACGAACCCGACGAGGAGGAACTCGATGAAGGCGCTGGTCTATCACGGTCCTGGCAAGCGCGCCTGGGAAGACGTGCCGAAGCCTGAGCTCAAGGAGCCCACCGACGCGATCGTCCGCGTCACCGCGGTGACGATCTGCGGCACCGACCTGCACATCCTCAAGGGCGACGTCCCCGAGGTCGAACCCGGCCGGATCCTCGGCCACGAGGCGGTCGGCGTCGTGGAGCAGGTCGGCGCCTCGGTCACCGGCGTCGAACCGGGCGACCGGGTGCTCATCTCGTGCATCACGTCCTGCGGCCGCTGCGAGTACTGCCGCGTCGGCAGCTACGGCCAGTGCCTCGGCGGCGGTGGCTGGATCCTCGGCCACACCACCGACGGCGTGCAGGCGGAGTACGTGCGCGTCCCGTTCGCCGACAACTCCACGCACCTGCTGCCCGGCGACGTCACGGACACGGCCGCGGTCGTGCTGGCGGACATCCTGCCCACCTCCTACGAGGTCGGTGTCCTGAATGGACGGGTCAAGCCCGCGGACACCGTCGTGATCGTCGGCGCCGGGCCGATCGGTCTCGCCGCGATCCAGACCGCGCAGCTGTACAGCCCGAGCCACATCGTCGCCGTCGACCTCGCGACGTCCAGGCTCGACGCGGCGAAGCAGTTCGGTGCGGACGTCACCGCGGCCACGGCCGAGGAGGCGGAGCGCGTGATCGGTGAGCTGACCGGAGGACTCGGCGCGGACGTCGCGATCGAGGCGGTCGGCGTGCCGGAGACCTTCGAGCTGTGCACGAAGCTCGTGCGCCCTGGCGGGCACGTCGCCAACGTCGGCGTGCACGGCAAGCCCGCGACGCTGCACCTGGAAAGCCTCTGGATCCGCAACGTCACCATCACCACCGGCCTCGTCGACACCAGCTCGACGCCGACGCTGCTGCGCATGGTCGCGGCGGGCCGGATCGACGGCGAGCGGTTCATCACCCACCGCTTCGCTCTCGACGAGATGGAGCAGGCCTACGAGGTGTTCGAGAACGCCGGCGACACCGGCGCGCTCAAGGTGGTGCTGACCCGGTGACCGCCACCGCCGAACGCACGTCGACCGCTGCCTGGCGCGGCTTCCGCGCCGGGCGTTGGTGCGACGAGATCGACGTGCGCGAGTTCATCCAGTCCAACTACACGCCCTACGAAGGGACCGCAGCGTTCCTGACCGGTCCGACGCCGCGCACAACGGCGTTGTGGCACGGGCTCACCGAAATGTTCGTCGAGGAGCGGGCTCGTGGGATCTACGACGTCGATCCGCACACCCCGTCGTCCATAACCGCGCACTCCCCCGGTTTCCTCGATCGCGAGCACGAGCTGATCGTCGGCCTGCAAACCGACGCACCGCTCAAGCGCGCGATCATGCCGGCGGGTGGCCTCAGGATGGTCGAGACGAGCCTCCACACCTACGGCTACGAGCTCGACCCTCAGGTGAAAGAGATCTTCACCAAGTACCGCAAGACCCACAACGACGGCGTGTTCGACGCCTACACGACCGAAATCCTGCGGGCGCGAAAGGCAGGGATCATCACCGGTCTGCCGGACGCCTACGGGCGTGGCCGGATCATCGGCGACTACCGGCGGGTTCCGCTCTACGGCGTCGACCTCCTGATCGAAGCGAAGAAAGCCGAACGAGCGGCGCTGGGTGAACTGATGTCCACAGAGGACATCATCCGGGACCGCGAAGAAGTGGCCGAGCAGATTCGGGCACTCTCAGAACTGCGTGACATGGCCGCGTCTTATGGCTATGACATCTCCAAACCCGCCACAACCGGACGCGAAGCCGTGCAGTGGCTCTACTTCGCCTACCTCGCGGCGGTGAAGGAGCAGAACGGTGCCGCGATGTCGTTGGGGCGCACGTCCACGTTCCTGGACGTGTACCTGCAACGCGACCTCGACGAAGGCCGGCTGACCGAGCGCGAGGCCCAGGAGCTCGTCGACGACCTGGTCATCAAGCTGCGGATCGTGCGGTTCCTGCGCACCCCGGAGTACGACCAGCTGTTCTCCGGCGACCCGACCTGGGTCACCGAATCCATCGGCGGCATCGGAGACGACGGACGACCACTGGTCACGCGCACGAGCTTCCGGTTCCTGCAGACGCTCTACAACCTGGGACCGGCACCGGAACCGAACCTGACCGTGCTGTGGTCGCCGCGCCTGCCCGAGGGCTTCAAGCGCTTCTGCGCCAAGGTCTCCGTCGACACCAGCTCCATCCAGTACGAGAACGACGACCTGATCAGGCCGTGGTTCAGCGACGACACCGCCATCGCCTGCTGCGTTTCGGCCATGAAGGTCGGCAAGCAGATGCAGCTGTTCGGCGCCCGCGTCAACCTCGCCAAAGCACTGCTGTACGCGATCAACGGCGGCCGGGACGAGATGACCGGTGTCCAGGTCGCACCGGCTTTTCCGCCGATCACCTCCGAGTACCTCGACCTCGAGGAGGTGCGCACGGCGTTCGACCGGATGACCGACTGGCTGGCCAAGACCTACGTCGAAGCGCTCAACATCATCCACTACATGCACGACAAGTACGCGTACGAGCGCATCGAGATGGCCCTGCACGATCACCCGGTCCAGCGACTGCTCGGCTGCGGCATCGCGGGCCTGTCGGTGGTGGCGGACAGCCTCTCCGCGATCCAGCACGCCCGAGTCCGGGTCATCCGCGACAAGACCGGTCTCGCTGTCGACTACGTGATCGAAGGTGACTTTCCGGCGTACGGCAACAACGACGACCGCGCGGACACGATCGCCGTCGAGCTCGTCGAGAGCTTCATGCGCAAGGTCCGGCAGTACCCCGCGCACCGCGGCGCCGTGCACACGCAGTCGGTGCTCACCATCACCTCGAACGTCGTCTACGGCAAGCACACCGGCAACACCCCGGACGGCCGCAGGTCCGGCGAACCGTTCGCACCGGGTGCCAACCCGATGAACGGCCGCGACCGGCACGGACTCGCCGCCGCGGCGCTGTCGGTGGCGAAACTGCCCTACGAGCAGGCCAAGGACGGGATCTCGCTGACCGCGAGCATCACGCCGGAAGGCTTGGGACGCACCGAGGACGAGCAGGTGACCAACCTCGTCGGCGTGCTCGACGCCTACACCGACGCCGGCGGATTCCATCTCAACGCGAACGTCCTCAACCGCGAGACCCTGCTCGACGCGATGGCGCACCCGGAGAAGCACCCGCAGCTGACGATCCGAGTCTCCGGCTACGCGGTGAACTTCGTTCGGCTCACGCCCGAGCAGCAGCGCGACGTCATCAACCGCACGTTCCACGAGTCGCTGTGACCACCACCGGATCAGTCCACTCGTGGGACATCGCCACCGCGGTCGACGGACCGGGCACCCGCTTCGTGCTCTTCCTGAGCGGGTGCCCGCTGCGGTGCCTGTACTGCCACAACCCGGACACCTGGCACATGCGCGACGGCCATCGTATGGATGTCGACGAGGTCATGGCCGAAGTCGTCAAATACAGGCGGTTCATCGAGGTGGCCGGCGGCGGCCTGACGATCAGCGGCGGCGAACCGCTGCTGCAGTCCGACTTCACCGGCGCGGTGTTCCACCAAGCGAAACAGCTCGGCCTGCACACCGCGCTCGACACATCCGGCTTCCTGGGCGCACGGGCGTCCGACGAGCTCCTGGCCGACACCGACCTCGTACTGCTGGACATCAAGTCCTGGGACCCTCTCACCTACCGGAACCTCACCAGCGGCGACGTCACGCCGACGCTGCAGTTCGCGCGCCGGCTGTCGGCGCTGCGCAAGCCGATGTGGATCAGGTTCGTACTCGTGCCCGGCCACACCGACGCCGAGGACAACGTCGCGGGCATCGCGTCCTTCGTCAGCACCCTGGACGCCGTCGAACGCGTCGAGATCCTGCCGTTCCACAAGCTCGGCGCACCGAAGTACGCCGCGCTCGGCATCCCGTTCCCGCTGGCCGGCGTTCCCTCCCCCGACGCCGAACTCGTGCGGCGGGTGCGCGGCCAGTTCGCCGACTTAGGTGTCCTCGTGCACTGACGGGGCGCCCCAGGGCCTTGAGTCCCTGTCGAAGCGGACCGGATGCCCTGTCCCGTGATCGATCCGGGCCTGAACTTCCTCTACGCGCACCTCAACCGGATCATCCGGGAGCGTGACCTCGACATGCTGTTCGTGACCGGCCCCGGCCACGGCGGCCTGATGCGCCTGCAGCCCGACACCGAACACCCGCACGGCATGCCGGACCGCGAGTTCGACGCGCTGTTCACCGCCGACAGGCCGATGATTTTCGCTTACCACGGCTACCCGTGGCTGATCCACCGCCGCACCAACCTGCACGTCCGCGGCTACAAAGAAGAAGGGACCACGACCACGCCGTTCGACATGCTGGTGCTCAACGACATGGACCGCTACCGCCTCGTCATCGACGTCATCGACCGCGTCCCCGGCCTCGGCCCCAAAGCGGCCCGGCTGCGCCAGCACATGCAGGACCAGCGCACCCGCCACCACAACTGGATCCGCGAGCACGGCGAGGACATGCCCGAGATCCGCGACTGGACCTGGGCCTGACCGTTCTCACCGAGTGCTGACCGCCTCGTCGAGGAAGCCGCCGGACTGGTGCCGCCACAGCTTCGCGTACGTCCCCTCGGCGTCGAGCAGTTCCGCGTGGGTGCCCTGTTCGACGATCCGGCCCCGGTCGAGCACGATCAGCCGATCCATCCGCACGACCGTGCTCAACCGGTGTGCCACGACGATCGCGGTGCGGCCCTCCATGAGCCGCCACAGCGCCTCCTGGACCAGCACCTCGCTCTCCGAGTCCAGCGCGCTGGTCGCCTCGTCCAGCAGCAGGATCGGCGCGTCACGCAGGATGGCGCGGGCCAGCGCGACCCGCTGCCGCTGTCCGCCCGACAGCTTGATGCCGCGTTCGCCGACCATCGTGTCGAACCCGTCGGGCAGCGCGTCCGCGAACTCCGTCACGTGCGCGGCCTGCGCGGCGCGGTGGATCTCGGCGTCGGTCGCGCCTGGCCGTGCGAACGCGATGTTCTCGCGCAGCGTCCGGTGGAACATGGCCGGGTCCTGGGGCACGTACCCGATCAGGCCGCGCAGGTCGGCCTGACTCAGGCGGGCGATGTCCTGGCCGCCGATGAGGACGCGGCCCCGATCGACGTCCATCAGCCGCAGGAGCAGCCGGGTGAGCGTGGTCTTGCCGCCGCCGGAGCGGCCGACGAGCCCTATCCGCGTGCCCGCGGGGATGTCCAGGTCGAGCCCGTCGAACAGCGGCTCGGCGCCGCCGTGCGTGAACACGACGTTCTCGAACCGGACCTGGGAGTCCTTCACGCGCAACGGTTCCGGGTGCGACAGGTCGAGCACGGTCGGCGGGTCGAGCAGCAGTTCGGTGAACTGGGCCGCCTCGGTGAGCGCGCTCTCCACCTGCCGGTAGATCTGGTTGAACTCGAACATGATCCGCGTCGCGTTCCCGAAGTAGGCGAACGTCACCACGATCGCCTCCACGCCGAGCCCGTCGCTGACCCCGATCGCGACCACGAGGCCGAGCACGTTGGTGAGCACGGACAGCGGCGCGATCACGGTGTCGATGCGCAGGTTGTTGTAGTCCCACGACCGCAGTGCCAGCGTTCGCTGCTTGGCGGCACGGGTCCGGTGCTCCGCGCCCTCGCGCCGCTCGGCGGCGAACGCCCGCACCGTCTCCATGTTCGTGAGCGTGTCCGAGACGTGCCCGGACACCTGGGCGATGGCGGCCTCGCGCTGGTCGACCAGCCGCTGGCGGTGGCGGATGAGCGGCGCGACCACACATCCCGTGACCAGGATCAGGCCGACCAGCACCGCGACGAGCATCGGGTGGTAGCTCCACAGCACGACGCTCGCGAAACCCAGCGGGATGAGGTTGGCGAAGATCTTGAACGCCAGCGAGTCCACGAAGTCCTCGAAGCGGAACGCGAAGCCCAGCACCCGTTTGGTGAGCGACCCGGCGAAGTTGTCGTGGAAGAACGCCGCGTCCTTCCCCAGCAGCTCGTCCATCGCGAGGGCGGACAGGTTCTCGATCCCGCGGCCGTCCACGCGGTTGAGGCAGTGCAGGCCGATGCGCCACAACAGTTCCGAGAGCAGCATGAAACCGCCGAAGGCCAGCACGTACGGCAGGACGGCGCCGAGGCTCGTGCCGCCACCACCCGCAAGCCTTCCCACGAGCCCGCCCACCGCCAACGGCGCGAGATAGAGCGCGCACGTGACGCCCAGGGCGGGTAACACGAGCGCGCCCGCGGACATGAAACCGTGGCGCCGCAATTCTTTTCCGTACAAGCGCAGAGCGAGCGGCACCGCGTTCTTGCGAACAGGCCTTTCCGATCCTGGCACGACCATCCCACCCCCCTCCGGACACGTCGGCTTCCTCATGCTGCCGCAGAGGACCGGGTGGCAGCGATCGAATATCACCGCCTGGACGCGGCCAGGCGGTGTGCGTGCGAGGCTTGGGATCGCACCGGCGATGAGTTTCGCCGCGGTGTCCAGTCTGTCTTCCCATGGACCCGATCTCACGACTCTCGAGCAGAGCGACGGCTACGTACAGGAGGCAAGCGTGAGGCTTCTTCTCACGTCCGCAGGCGTCACGAACCCGAGCATCCGCGACGCGCTGGTCGACCTGCTCGGCAGGCCGATCGAGGACTCCAGTGCTCTGTGCATCCCCACGGCGACGTACGGCAGCCCCTGGGGCGGGCCGGCCTCGGCCTGGCGCTTCATCACCGGCGAGACGCCTCTGCCCATGTGCGACCTGGGGTGGAAGTCGCTGGGCGTCCTGGAGCTGACAGCGTTGCCCAGCGTCGGCGAAGACCGCTGGGTCCCCTGGGTGCGGGAGGCCGACGTCCTGCTGGTGGGCGGCGGCGACGCGATGTACCTGTGCCACTGGATGCGGCAGTCCGGGCTGGCGGACCTCCTGCCGTCGCTGCAGGACACCGTCTGGGTGGGGCTCAGTGCCGGGAGCATGGTGATGACCCCCCGAGTCGGTGACGAGTTCGTCGACTGGACATCACCCGATGGGGGCGACAGCACCCTCGGGGTCGTCGATTTCTCGATCTTCCCGCACCTGGGTCTCGAGCCGGACAACACCATGGCCGCCGCCGAGAGATGGGCTGCCGAGATCGCGGGTCCGGCGTACGCGATCGACGACCAGACGGCCGTCAAGGTGACCGGCGGCACCGTCGAGGTCGTCTCCGAGGGGCACTGGAAGCTGTTCCCCTCGTAGCCGTGGAGGACTCGCTCGAGGCTGACGCCGGGCTGGTTGGATGACGCCGTGCACTACAGCGAGGTGGAACAGGCCGTTCGCGAACTGGTCACGGCCGCCGGCGACGAGCAGCGCCACCGGTTCGGCGCGGAGACCGTGGTACGGCTGACCACGGGCGACGACCTCACGGACGCGGCGGGCGCCGAGTTCGACGACGACGCCCAGCAGGCGTTCGAACAGGCGCGCACGGACCCGGCGGGCAGCACGCCCGACCGGCTCCGGGCGTGGCTGGACACGATCGACGAGGGCACGCCGTCCGACGGCGACATGGACCCGCAGGTGCTCTGGGCGCTGGAGGCCCTGGAGCACTGGACCGGCTTCCTCGTCGACCGCGACCCCGAGTTCGTCGTGCAACTGGCGATCCGGTCGCTGGAAGCGGTCGACTACGAGGTCTCCGCGCGCCTGGACGACTTCCTCGCGTCCCCGGAGATGACGGCCGAGTTCGACCGGATCGGCAGGCACCTGCGCCGGCCGAGCAGGTCCTGAGGGCGTTCAAGAACGGTTTGCGACGGCCTCAGGCCGGCGTCGTCGCGAGATCCTTCTGCCGGGTGTCGGCCGCGTAGTGGGCGACGGCGATCGCTCCGACGATCGCCAGGACGAACCCGATGGCCGCGGCGGTCACGTATCCGTCGCGGACGTGGTCGTCGAGGTAGATCAGTCCGACGAAGGACGACAGCGCCGTGTTGGTGGTGAACATGATCGCGGTGACCCCGGTCGGGCCGCCCTTCTGCAGCGCCATCGCGAACAGCACCGCCGCGATGAGTCCGTTGACGACGATGGACCAGGCCGCCGGTTCCAGGACGAGTCGCCACGCGGTGTCCGGGAGCTCGAGCGTCCGTGCCGAGATGCCGACGACGCTGTAGGCGATACCGGCGCCGAAGGCCAGTGCCACCGACGCCCAGACGTGCTTGTGGCGCCGGGCGTAGATGGCGATCACCGCCACCGGGATCGCCGCGGCCACCAGGATCCAGCGCCACTGCGTCGGCAGCGTCTGCGCGGGGCCCGGCTCCGCGGACACGCCCAGCAGCACCAGGCCGATCGCGCCGACGGCCAGCGCGACCCATCCCTGCGCACGCAGGCGGGAGCCCATGAAGGCGCTGATCGTGGCGGTCACGCCGACGCTGAACGCGAGCATCGACTGGACGAGGAACAACGGGAGCCGATGCAACGCCGCCGCGGCGGCGGCGAATCCCAGCATGTCGACCCCGAGGCCGAGGAAGTACAGCCACTGACGCCGGAGAGCGATGAGGTCGAGGGACCTTCCGCCGTACGCGCCGGCACGCCGGACACCCATCGACTCCAGGATCGAGCCACTGCCTGACGCCAGGGTCGCCAGCACAGCGAGGACGTAACCCAGTGCCATTCGTCCATTGTGTCAGGTGGTGTCCGTGGTGCTTTCAACGTCCCCGTCGTGGACGGCTGATCCAGCACCTCACCAGCGCCGGGAAGGCCGTCCTGCCGCCGTCACCACCCGCTCGGGTGCTCCTCAACGACGACGGGCTGCCGGCTGCAGGGACGGGCTGGCCCAGCCGTTGTCGGCGGGGTTGAGGGTGACACCGGGTGCCACGATCTGGTCGATCCTGTCCAGGACGTCGTCGGGCAGCACGACGTCGGCCGCGGTCAGCTGCGACTCCAGGTGGTCCAGGGTGCGCGGACCGATGATCGCGCTCGTGATGGCCGGGTGGCGCAGGACGAACGCGATCGCCATCTCGATCAGGCTGATGCCCGCCTCGTCGGCGAGCCGGGCCAGCCCGGCGGCGGCGTCGAGCTTGCGCTGGTTCTCGGGCAGCGCCAGGTCGAACCGGTTCGCCAGCCGCTTGCGGGCCGGTGACGTCGGGCCGGTCTGGTCGTCCTCGCGGTACCGGCCGGTGAGCCAGCCGCCTGCGAGCGGGCTGTAGGACAGCACGCCCATGCCGTAGCGCTGGCAGACGGGCAGCACCTCGTTCTCGATGCCGCGGGTCAGGATCGAGTAGGTGGGCTGCTCGGTGACGAACCGTTCGCGGCCGCGGTCACGGGCGATGTGCTGCGCCTCGACGATCGTGGACGCCGGGAACGTGGAGTGTCCGAAGTAGAGGATCTTGCCCGCGCGGACCAGGTCGGTGAGCGCACCCAGGGTCTCGTCCAGGTCTACCGACGGATCCCAGCGGTGCATCTGGTAGAGGTCGATGTGGTCGACGTCCAGGCGCCGCAACGAGTTCTCGACCGCGGTGGTGATCCAGCGGCGGGACGCGCCGCGGTGGTTGGGGTCGTCGTCCATGGGCATGAAGAACTTCGTCGCCAGCACGACGTCGTCGCGGCGGCCCTTGAGGGCTTTGCCGACGATGACCTCGGATTCGCCCTGCGAGTAGACGTCGGCGGTGTCGACGAACGTGATGCCGGCGTCCAGCGCGCGGTGAATGGTCTTGATGCTCTCGTCGTGGTCCTTGGTGCCCCAGTCACCGAACATCATGGTGCCCAGGCACAGGGTGCTGACCGAGATGCCGGTGCGTCCCAGCGGTCGCTGCTCCACAGGTCCGTCCTTTCTGGATTCTCAGCGCGGGAGGAGGCGGATGGTGACCGGGATCGCCTCGGCGCCGACGACGGTGCCGACGATGGCGGGCCCGTAGCGGTCGTACTTGGCGTGGTAGGCCTCGTCGACGCCGGCGTGCACGTCCGGGGCCGCGTCGGCGAAGGTGACGTCGCGCTCGACTCCGCCTGCCCGGACGCGTCCGGCTCCCGCCGCCGTGGCGTTGCGGTACCAGGGGTTGTCCGGGCCGTGGGCGCTGCGCACGTAGAGGTCATCGCCGGTGCGGACGACCCACATGGTCACGTACGGCCGCAGCGTGTCGTCCTTGCGCAGTGAGGCGAGCTGCAGTTCTTCGGCGGCGCCGATCTTGTCGAGTTCTTCCGAGGTCCAGGTGGTCATGGCTGGATCAGGACCTTCAGCGCGGTGCGGTCGGCCATCGCCTGGTAGCCGGAGGCGACGTCCTCGAGCGCGACGGTGCGGTCGAAGACGCGGCCGGGTTCGACGCTGCCGTCGAGGATGTCGGGCAGGAGCTCCTCGATGTAGGCGCGCGCGGGTGCGACCCCGCCGGTGAGGGTGATGTTGCGGAAGAACACGCCGAAGTCCGCGGGCACGTCCGGGTACTGGGGCACGCCGACGCGGCTGATGGTGCCGCCGTCGCGGACGATGCCGAACGCGGTCTCGATCGCGGGCTTGAGGCCCACGCACTCCAGCACCACGTGGGTGCCGTCGCCGCCGGTGAGCTCCCGGATCCGCTCGACGCCTTCCTGACCGCGTTCGGCGACGACGTCGGTGGCTCCGAAGTCGCGGCCGAGGTCGGTGCGGTCGGTGTGGCGGCCCATGAGGATGATCTGCTCAGCACCGAGGCGCTTGGCCGCCAGCACGGCGGACAGTCCGACGGCTCCGTCCCCGATCACCGTGACCGTGGTGCGGGGGTTCACGCCGGCGGTGACGGCGCAGTGGTGGCCGGTCGGGAACACGTCCGACAACGTGAGCAGTGAGGGCAGCAGGGCGGAGTCCTCACCGACGGGCAGCTTGACCAGCGTGCCCGCGGCCTGCGGCACGCGCACGGCCTCGCCCTGGCCGCCGTCGACACCCGGAGCGCCCCATCCCCCGCCGTGCCGGCAGGAGGTCTGCAGGCCCTCGCGGCAGAAGTCGCAGGTGTTGTCCGCCCACACGAACGGCGCCACCACCACGTCGCCCGCCTTCAGGCCGGTGACGTCGGAGCCGGTCTCCTCGACCACACCGAGGAACTCGTGGCCGATCCGGTCACCGTGCTCCTGTGCCGGCTTGGCCTGGAAGGGCCACAGGTCACTGCCGCACACGCAGGAACGGAGCACGCGCACGATCGCGTCGGTCGATTCGTGCAGCTTCGGGTCCGGCACGGTCTCCACTCGCACGTCGCCGGCACCGTAGATCAACGTCGCCTTCATGAGCCTCTTCCCGTCGTGGTCGGTCGGCCGCTCTCGGGCGGCTTCCCTGGTCTGTTTCGATCAAACGCCGACGGCCTGGCGCGCGGCAGTGCCTGCCTTTGCGGGTAATGGCAGAACCTCTCAGGAGGTGGTCTCGACGTCCAGGGTGGCGGCCCAGCTCGCGAGCATCCGGAGACCGTCCGCGGCCGGGGTGCCCGCCGCCGCGGTGTAGACGTTGAGGGTCAGGCCGGGCTCGGAGGGCAGTTCCATCGACTCGAAGCTCAGGTCGAGCTGTCCGACGACCGGGTGGCGCAGCCGCTTCTGGCCACTGCGGTGGTACTGCACGTCGTGCGACGCCCAGCGCGAGCGGAAGACGTCGCTGCGGGTCGACAGCTCACCGACCAGCTCGATCAGCTTGCGGTCGTGCGGGTTGCGCCCGGCCTCCAGCCGCAGCATCGCGGCGGCGTCGTTGGCGACGCGGTCCCAGTCGACGAAGAACTCCCGCGCGGCCGGGTCGAGGTAGACGAACCGCGTCGTGTTGGCCGGACGGCGTGGATCCGCCAGCACCGGGGCGTAGAGAGCCCGGCCCAGGCGGTTCGTCGCCACGATGTCGTGGCGGCCGTTGCGCACCCAGGCAGGGGCGTCGGTGATCGCGTCCAGCACCTGCTGCACGACGGGACGCACCGTCGTCGGAGGCGTGCGGCGGCGCTCGCCCGGTTCCGCCGCCTTGGCCAGCGCGAAGAGGTGCTCGCGTTCTGCCTCGTCGAGCTGCAGCGCACGGGCCACTCCGTCCAGCACGCCGTCCGACGCGCCGGAGAGGTTCCCCCGCTCCATGCGCACGTAGTAGTCGATGGACACGCCGGCGAGCATGGCCACCTCTTCGCGGCGCAGCCCCGTGACCCGCCGGTTGCCGCCGTACGCGGGCAACCCGGCCTGCTCGGGCGTGATGCGCGCCCGCCGCGAGCGGAGGAACTCGCGGACCTCGGCGCGGTGGTCGATCTGGCCCATAACCCCAGCGTAGGCGCCCTGCCGGAAAGAGGGAGGGTCTGTCGTTACCCCCCGATGGGCACCGCGTGGACGAGCGGGCTGACGCCGTCAGGCGGTGATGTGCCGCATGACCGCGGCAAGGGACCGCTCACGTGGCTGAACGGTGTCCAGCGAGAGCGCCTCCCCTGCCCACGGGGGAAAGCTCGCCAGTCGCTGCCGCACGGTGTGCCAGTCGCCCGAGTCGTGCCAGCCGGCGATGCCGCGGCTGCGGTCTTCGAGCCTGGCGCGGTGGACTCGCGGGTCGGAGCAGTGGCACACCACCACGCGGAACTCCGCACCGGTCCTGCGGGCCAGGCTGCGCCAGCGCTCCCTGGTCGCGACCTGTTCGGTCGGATGATCGAGGATGACGGACTGTCCGGCGACGAGTTGCCGGAGAGCGAGCGTGGTCAGCACCTCTTCGGCCATCTCCAGTGGAGCCTCGAAGTGGCGACCGCCGAACGGGGTCAGCGCGCCGAGCAGCCAGTCGGTGGCGAAGACCGGGATCCCCAGCTCGGCGCCGGCCGCGTCGGCCAGGGTGCTCTTCCCGCTGCCGGGCACCCCGGAGAACACGACCAGCCGAGCATCCGCGGCGGCGGAAGGCAGGTCGTGGCCGGTGAAATCGGCCGGCAACCTCGGCGTCAGATCGGTCGGCACCAGTCCGGCGACCCACGTGGTGGCGATTCGATGCGGCCGTGCGGCCTCTACGACGCAGGAAACGACGTCGACGGAGCCGTCGTGACGGCGGATCCGCGCCCGCGCGGTGGTCTCGCCGACGTCGAGACCGACCACGACGACCGGCGCGTAGCCGGCAGCTCGACCGCGGGTGACCTCGACGTACCTCTCGGGCGTGACGACGGCGGTGAACGCGGGCGCGAGCACGTCGGGCGCGTCAGCTCCCCAGCCGGGCCTCCCGTCCAGGCCGTCGAGAATCCACTCGAGCCGCGCGAGGGCAGGACTGGCCGCGAAACGGTGCACTGTTCCCCCAGGCAGGATGGTGAGCCGATCAAAGCCTAACGAGGCTGCCAGGAGACGGGGAGGCTGGATGATGCCCGGCAGGACGGGTGTCGACCTCTTCGGCACGAGCCGGGCGCGGTACCTCGGCCCCATCGACGGTGACGGGGTCTTCTGCGTCGGCAACGCCGCCGAGTGCGACCACTACACGGAGGACGGCGCCGTCCGGATCCCCTGGGGACGCTCGCCGCGGCCTGAGGACATGGCGCGGATCCGCAGCCTGGCCCTGTGCCCGACGGCGGCCCAGTTGCGGAGGGCGGTGCTGCCCGCCTACCTGCCGGACCTGGTGAACCTGGAGTCGCTGACGCTGCCCGCGCCGCTCGTGGCACATCTGACGTCCCCCGCGCTGACGTCGCTCGTGATCGGCAACGACGACGGTCAGGTCCCCTCGGTCCCGCTCGCGGACACCGCCGTGCCGGGGCTGCGGGCGCTGATGTGGGTCAGCTCCCACACCACGCCGAGGCTGCCCCAGGTGGTCGACCCGCTGCCGCCGCTCGAGTTCCTCCGCACGAACGTGACCGGCGACGACGCGGTGCTGCGTCAGCTCGAGGGCCTCCCGGCGCTGCGGCACCTCGAGCTGGTGGACCTGAAGAACGTCGACTTCGTCGGCCACCTGGTGGCGCCGCTGCGCGTGCTGGAGATCGCCGGCACCGGACGTGACTTCCCGGTGGCCCGGCTCGCCGCGATCCCGACGCTGGAAGCGGTGCGCCTCAACGGGATCCGCGCCGAGATCGACTGCACCGTGTTCCAGTCGCTGCCCGGCCTGGTCCAGCTGACCGTCCTGAACTCGAAGAGGATCGCGAACGTCGAGGCGCTGCTGGACTGCCCGGAACTGGCGAACGTCGTGTTCGTCGACTGCGGCAACCCGTTCAAGAAGGACGGCAAGGCGCTGTTCCAGTCCAAGGCCTTCGCCAACCTGGACATCGACTACTCGTAGCTCGGCTGCTCGGCCAGGCTTCCGGTGGCCTGCGCACCCGCGTCGACCTGAGCCAGAAGACCGGGACCGGCCTCGGGCAGGACGTCGTGCGCCGTCATTCGGTCTCCGCAGCAGTCGCACGCCAGGGTGACCCGTGCCTCGCCGGCGCAGTCGCGGTGCCGGTAGTGCACCGGTGGCCCGTCGGGCGCCATGTGGGCGTCGCCCCAGTCCTTGATCGCCATCAGGATCGGGTAGAGGTCGTGCCCCTTGCGGCTGAGCCGGTACTCGGCGTGGTCCCCGTCGACTGCCTGCTGCCGCACCAGGATCCCGTGATCCACCAGCCGTCCGAGCCGGTCCTGCAGGCGGCTGCGCGGGATTCCCAGGTTGCCCTGGAACGCGTTGAAGCGCCGCACGCCCGCGAACGCCTCCTTCAAGATCAGCAACGTCCACCTGTCCCCCAGCACCACCAGCGGGCGGGTGATCGAGCAGGGCAGGTCGGCGAGCTGTTCGTACCGCATGCCCCCGACCCTACCGAAGGTGGTCTCTTTTCGAGACCACTTCGTGTTAGCGTCAGTCTCGAAAAGAGACCACCTTGGAGGTTCCCGTGAGCGCGGCCGCCGTCACGCCCCCAGACCCGCACGAGGCGCTGGGCCAACTGCTCGCCGACAGGTGGACCTGCCGCCAGTTCCTGCCAGAGCCGGTTCCGAGGGACACCATCGAGCAGGTGCTCGCACTCGCCCAGCGCACCCCGTCCTGGTGCAACACCCAGCCGTGGCACGTGATCGTCACCGAAGGCGCCGCGACGGACCGGATGCGCACTCGGCTGCTCGAGCACCTGCGGACCAATCCCGGCCAGCCGGACTTCCCCTTTCCCACCCAGTACACGGGCGTCTACCAGGAACGCCGGCGGGAGTGCGGCAAGCAGCTCTACACCAGCCTCGGCATCGAACGCGGCGATCACCAGGGCACGGCCCGGCAGATGCTGCGCAACTTCGAGCTGTTCGACGCACCGCACGTCGCGATCATCACCACCGAGGCCGACCTCGGCGTCTACGGCGCGATCGACTGCGGCCTCTACCTCAACTCGTTCCTGCTCGCCGCACAGAGCCTCGGCCTCGCCACGGCGCCCCAGGCCGCGCTCGCGGGGTACTCCGGCTTCCTGCGGGACCACTTCGGGCTTCCGGACTCCCGGCGCGTCGTCGTCGGAGTCTCGTTCGGACATCCCGACACGGCGCATCCGGCCAACGGCTTCCGCACCACTCGCGCGACCATCGGCACCGCCGTGACGTGGCACTCCACCTGACGTCGCCGGGGTAGATCGACAGCGCGAAAGGGCGCGATACTCCTGGCATGACGGCGAAAGCAGGCGCGGTCGTGACCGGCGCCGGGCGCGGTGTGGGCAAGCTGGTCGCGCGGATGCTGGTCGAACGCGGCTACACGGTGCTGGTCACGGACGTCGACGAGGCCACCGCGACCGCGACGGCCACCGAGATCGGCGCGATCGCGCGGGTGCTCGACGTGCGCGACGACGCGGCCGTGCAGGCGGCGCGCGACGACATCCTCGCCCGTGCGGGCCGGCTCGATGTCTGGGTCAACAACGCGGGGGTCCTGGTGACCGGGCCCGCGTGGGAGCAGGACGCCGCCACCCGCAGGCTGATGGTCGAGGTCAACGCCCTGGGGACCATCAACGGAACGGTCGCCGCGATCCAGGCCATGCGCGGCCACGGCGGCGGGCACGTCGTGAACGTCGTGTCCCTCGCGGGCATCACGGCCGTCGTGGGCGAAGCGGTGTACGCCGCCTCCAAGCACGCGGCCATCGGCTTCAGCCTCAGCACCCTCGCCGATCTCCGCCAGGCGGGCGTTCAGGACATCGCCATCTCGTGCGTCTGCCCGGACGGCATCTGGACGCCGATGCTCTACGACAAGCTCGACGATCCGGCTGCCGCGCTGTCGTTCTCCGGCACGCTGCTCCAGCCCGCCGACGTCGCCGCCGCGGTCGCGGCCGTGCTCGACAAACCGAAACCGGTCACCGCCATCCCGCGGTGGCGCGGCGCACTGGCCAGGCTGGCCGACACTTTCCCGCGCTTCGGGCTGCGCGCGATTCCGTTCATGGTGGCGCAAGGCCGCCGGACCCAGCGCAAGCTCGTGAACCGCGGCCGGCAGGGCTGATCTCCCTCACGCACCTTCCCGGCCGAGCATTTCCGTCGATTCGACGCGGCATTCGACGGCTCGCCTGACCAAAAAAGCCGCGCATGACCAGCCGCTTTCATTCCGCCGGCACTGCACGCACCCATTCGACGATACCCTGGGAGCGCTCCCATAACCCTGTCATTGGAGTCGTCATGCGAAAAACCATCCGCGCAGTGGCTGCTGCCGGCTTGCTGGTGGCGAGCACCTTCGTCGCGACAGCAGGCCCTGCTCACGCCGACGTGACAATCTGCGACCAGTACGGATCAACCACCATCCAGGGCCGTTACGTGGTGCAGAACAACCGGTGGGGCACCTCGGCCCAGCAGTGCGTCAACGTCACTTCATCCGGCTTTCAGATCACCAGCCAGCAGGGCTCGTCCCCGACCAACGGAGCGCCGGTGTCCTATCCGTCGGCCTTCCTCGGCTGCCACTACACGAACTGCTCCCCCGGCTCCACCCTGCCGATGCAGGTCAGCCGAATCCGCAGCGCCACGTCGTCCATCAACTACCGGTACAGCGGCGGCACCTACAACGCCTCCTACGACATCTGGCTCGATCCCACGCCGAAGACCAACGGCGTGAACCAGATGGAGATCATGATCTGGTTCAACCGCCAGGGCTCGATCCAGCCCATCGGCAGCGCGGTCGGCACGGCGAACGTCGGCGGACGCAGCTGGCAGGTGTGGCGCGGCAGCAACGGTTCCAACAACGTCATCTCCTACGTCGCGCCGTCACCGATCAACTCCTGGTCGTTCAGCGTGCTCGACTTCGTCAACGACGTGCGCGCCCGCGGTGCGATCACGAACTCCTGGTACCTGACCAGCATCCAGGCCGGGTTCGAGCCGTGGAACGGTGGCGTCGGCCTGGCGGTCGACAACTTCTCGGCCTCGGTCAGCGGCTGAGCGGGCGGAGCAGGTGGCGGCGGTGACCTGATGACCGCCCCGATTGCGCCAGGGCGAACACGTCATTGCCGAGAACGCACTTGTCGCCACCTCGCTCCCTGCCTAGTTTCAAAGGGAAAGCTCATCGCGATCGCCATTACCAGATAGCGCCAGAAAAGCACGATTTCGTGTTCGAGAATCAACGCGCGCACATCGGCGACCGTCGTCGTACCTCACGACCATTCACGAAGGGATCATTCGTGATCGACTGGATGGGGCTCGCCGAGTCGCTCATCTCCTCGCCGTGGCTGTACGCCGTGCTGATCGCGGTGTCCTTCCTGGACTCCTTCCTCCCCCTGATCCCGAGTGAGCCCGTCGTGATCGTCGCGGGCGTCTACGCCGCGACCGGGCAGACCGGCATCGTGCTCGTCATCGCCGCCACGACGCTCGGCGCCTTCCTCGGCGACCTGGTCCCGTACGCGGCAGGACGCCTGTTCGGCACTCGCTTGCTCAAGCGTCTCCCGCCTGGCACCAAACGCCGCGCGGCGCACGACTGGTTCACCCGTGAGCTCGACGCCCGCGGCGGCTTCGTCCTGGTGACCACGCGCTTCATCCCGGTCGGGCGTTACCTGGCCACCCTGTCCACCGGGCTCGTCGGCTTCCCGCTCGGCAGGTACGTGCTGTTCGTCGCGTTCGCCACCGCTTCCTGGAGCGCCTACACCGCGCTCACCGGCTATCTCGGCGGCGTTCTGTTCCAGGAGAACACGCTCCTGGCGATCGCCGTCGGCGTCGGTCTCGCGTTCGTGGTGACCGGGTTCATCGAGGTCGTGCGCCGCCTGCACCACCGCGGGAGCCCCGCCGCGCAGGGCGCTGTCACCGACTGACGCCCTCGGCGGCGATGGCCATGATGTGACGGGCGCGTTCGCGCAGCAGTTGGTGCGTGCGGTCGTGGTGGTTGCGCGGATGCCACGCCATGCCGACGGTCACCGACGGCAGTGCGAGAGGGATCGGGAACGCACGGAGTCCCAACGTGTCCAGCATCCGCTGCGCCAGCCTGGCCGGGGCGATGCAGACGACATCGGTCTCCGAGGCGAGGAACAGCGCGCTCGCGAACGTCGGCACCACGGCCACCACCCGTCGGCTCAGTCCCCGCTCTGCCAGTCGCTCGTCGATCGGACCCCTGGCCCGGCCGCGCCGCGACACGACTATGTGGTCGGCGGCGGCGAACCGTTGCGGCGTCACGGTCCTCGCCTTCGCGAGTGGGTGGCCTGGACGCACCGCGGCGATCAGCGTCTCGGTGACGAGCGCTTCCGAGTGGATCTCCGAGTCGCCGGGACGGATGCTGCCGATCTCCAGGTCCACCAGGCCTTCTCGCAGGGCGGGGGTGTCCTCGAGGCTCTCCGGCCGCAGGCGCAACGAGATGCCGGGCGCCTGCTCGCGGAGGTCGTCGATGAGTGAGGGGATGAAGGTCGTGGAGAGCATGTCGGTGACCTGCAGGTCGAACATGCGCACCGCGGTTCGCGGATCGGCGGTGGTGGACGGCGCGAACAGCGCTCGGGCCCTGGTGGCGATCGCGTGCACCTCGCCGCGCAGTTCCAGCGCCCGCGGGGTGGGCACGAGGTCGCGCCCCGCCCGCACCAGCAGCGGGTCGTCGAAGGTCCGGCGCAACCGGGCCAGGGCACGGCTCATCGCCGGCGCCGAGGTGTGCAGCCGGGCGGCCGCCTTGGTCACGCTGTTCTCGGCGAGCAACGCGTCCAACGCCTCGATCAGATTCAGATCGATGTAGTCCACTCGCCGATTATCACATCCGCAATTCTTCCTTGCCAGAGTTGCACTGGAGTTAATCCGGCGCTCCTCCTACTGTCGAGAACAGGAAGAAATCGTTGGAGGACAAGCACATGACGAGGGAACGACTGTGACGCGGGCTGTGGTGATCGGCGCCGGAATCGTCGGGCTGACGACGGGAATCGCCCTGCGCCGGGCGGGGTTCGACGTGGTGATCTGCGAGCAGGCGCCGGAGATCCGCGCGGCCGGAGCCGGGCTGGGACTCTGGGCGAACGCGCTGGCGGTGTTCGACGAGCTGGGCGTCGGCGAGCAGGTGCGCGCCATCGGCAAACCCAGCGAGATGTACTTCCACGACCCCGCCGGGCGTCTGCTCGAGACCCCGGAGTTCGGCGTCGAGGACCACCGGTACCTGTTGGTGCACCGCGCGAAGCTGAACGATCTGCTCGCCGATGCCGTGGGACGCGAGAACATCCGCCTCAGCACGGGGTTCCACGGCTACGAGGAACACGCTGACGGCGTCACCGTCCAGTCGGCCGACGGCGGCAGCACGGAGGCCGACGTGCTCGTCGGAGCGGACGGGGCGTACTCGGCGGTGCGCTCGCGACTCGTGCCGGGCAGTCCGGCACAGGAACACCGCGGCCATCAGGTCTGGCGCGCGGTCGTGCCGGCCGACGGCATCGACGTCGAGGGGAACCGGCTGATCCTGGGCACCAACGGGTGCCGGGGTGGGTACGTGCGCACCTACGACGGCAGCGTCTACTGGCTGGTGAACCAGTTCAAGTCACCACCGCTGACCGGTACCCGCAAGCAGCAGGCGTTGGAGCGCACCCTCCACCTGGAGGACGGCCAGGACGGCGTTCTGGCCCGGCTGATCGGCGCGACGCCGGAAGAACTGATCCTGCACAACCAGATCATGCTCGTACCGCCACTGCCGCGCTGGGTCTCCGCGCGGGTCGCGCTGGCCGGAGACGCGGCGCACGCGATGTCGCCGCACATCACCGCCGGTGCGACGCTGGGCATCGAGGACGCCGCGCTGCTCGGCGACCTGCTTGCCGTGACCGGCGACGTGCCCACCGTACTGGCGGCCTACCAGGCCGACCGGATTCCGCGGTACGCGCGCGTCGCGGAACTGTCCGCGGCGGTTGAGCACGCTCCCACACCACAGGAGTTCGCGCGGCACTACGCCGCGTTCAGCCACTGGATGATCACGCCCCAGAACGCCGGCCAGGTCCAGGTGCGGGCATGAGGTTCTCCGTCGACGTGGACGTGACCGTGCCGATGCGCGACGGCATCGCCCTCGCCACGAACGTGTGGCTCCCCGAAGGCCCAGGTCCCTTCCCCGTTCTGCTGATTCGCACTCCCTACGGCAAGGACGACGCCGGAACGTACGGCAACCCGAAGCTGCCGGACGTGTTCGCGTTCGTGGCAGCCGGATACGCGGTGGTGGCACAGGACGTCCGCGGGACTTCCCGGTCATCCGGGGCGTTCGTGCCGGGCGTTCACGAAAGCCGTGACGGTGCCGACACCTTGACGTGGTTGACCGGGCAACCGTGGTGTGACGGCACGGTCGGCATGTGGGGCGGTTCCTACATGGGCTTCACGCAGTGGCTCGCCGCCGTGCACGCCTCACCGGCGCTGCGCGCGATCGCACCCGTGATGAGCTCCGCCGATCTGTACCGCGCGCCGTGGTACTCGCCCGGCGGCGCGTTGTCCCAGGACACCCTGCTCACGTGGAGCACGCTTTCCGCGCTGCGCAACCTGCGCCGCGATCTCGCCGACGGCCGCGGTGACCCTGCCGGCGCGCGGCAGCTCCTGTCCGGTGTGGACGATCCTCGGCTGTTGCACGATCCGTTGCCGCTCTCCGGGCGGGACGCCGTGACACGCAACCTTCCGTGGTTCGGTGAAGTGCTCGGCCATCCTGAACACGACGCGTTCTGGCAGGAGGTCGCCCCGATCGGCCACTGCGGCGGCATCACCGTCCCGGCACTCCAGATCGGCGGCTGGTACGACGTGTTCATCGGCGAGACCATCCGGTCGTACCGGATGATGCGCGAGCACGGCGGCAGCGCCGCGGCCCGTGACGGCCAGCGGCTCGTCGTCGGTCCCTGGGCGCACCCCGACGGCGCCGACCTCGGCACGTTCCCCGACCGGTCGTTCGGACTCGCGGGCAGCATCAAGGCCGCCGAGGTCACCGACGAGCACCTGAGGTTCTTCGACCGCTGGGTCCGCGGCCGGACGGACACTCCCGACGACGTCCACCGCGTCCGGATCTTCGTCATGGGCATCGACCGGTGGCGCGACGAGGAGGACTGGCCGCTGCCCGGCACCGCCCACACCGACTTCTTCCTCGCGGGCGACGGCCGCGCCAACACCGCCACGGGCGACGGAGTCCTGACACGCGACGGCGTGCGGACGGAGGCGACGGACACCTTCCTCTACGACCCGCGCCGCCCTGTTCCCACGCTGGGCGGCACGGTGCTGGCCGGCGCGTCCGGTGACCACCCCGGTCCGGCCGACCAGGCCGCGGTCGAAGCACGGGACGACGTGCTGTGCTTCACCACCGACGTCCTCGAGCGCCCGGTCGAGGTGACCGGGCACGTCACCCTGGTGCTCCACGTGTCCAGTTCGGCGCCGGACACCGACTTCACCGGCAAGCTCGTCGACGTGCACCCCGACGGCAGGGCGATCCTGCTGTGCGAAGGCATCCAGCGCGCCCGCTACCGCGACTCCCTCAGCGAGCCGGCGCTCCTGGAACCGGGCACGGTGTACGAACTGACCATCGACACAGGCGTCACCTCGAACGTCTTCCTCGCGGGACACCGCATCCGGCTCGAGGTCTCCAGCAGCAACTTCCCCCGATACGACCGCAACACCAACACCGGCGGCACCATCGCCACCGAGGACGCCCTGGCCGTCGCCGTCAACCGGGTCCACCACGGACCGGCGCATCCCAGCCGCCTGGTGCTGCCGCTGGTCGAACGCCCAGAGGTGCGGGCGTGAGCGCACTCGAGGAACTGGCCGACCGCGCGGCCGTCGCCGATGTCGTCGCCGGCCTCGCCCACAGCCAGGACGACAGGGACTGGGCCGCGCTGCGCCGGCTGCTCGCCGACGAAGTGCTGCTGGACCTGTCCACCCACCACTTCGGCACACCACCGGCCACCATGGCGGCCACCGACCTGGTCGCGCTGGCGAGCAGCACCCTCACCGGCTTCGACTGCACCCATCACGCCACCTCGAACCTGGACGTGCGCCTGTCGGGCGACGACGCCGAGTGCCGCGCACACGTGGTCGCCTACCACCACGTCCCCGCGGACCCCGGTGTCGTCGACCACTGCACCATGCGCGGGTACTGGCAGCTGAAGCTGCACAAGCTCGGCGGCCGCTGGCTGATCACCCACTGGGCCGTGCGGCGCTCCTGCCCGTGGGAAGGGTCCCCGGACGTCTACGCACTCGCCGCCCAACGCTCGGCACCACCATCGTGACGGCCGACGAGGAGAACTCGATGTTCTACGAGATCCGGACAGAACACGCCCGCGCCGGCCTCGGCACCGAACTGGCGCTGTACATGGACGAGACCGTCATCCCCCTGCACCGGGAGATGGGCATGACCGTGGTCGGCTCCTTCACCGTGGCCGGCGACGAGGACAGCTTCGTCTGGATCCGGCGCTTCGAGGACGACGCGGACCGCGAACGGGTCCTGGACGCCGTCCACGGCCACCCCCGGTGCGCCACAGTCGTCGACACGGTGTCGGCACTGCTGGGCGGGGCCGAGTCCACGGTGCGGCTGGAACCGACTCCCACGTCCGGTCTCCGCTGATCCGGCGATCAGGAACTCCCGGCTGGCGGCACGGCCCTCTGCTCCAGTCCCGCGATCAAGACTTCGATCAGCACGCGGTAGCTGGCGTCGACGTCACGGGGCAGACCGAAGCCACCGGCGCTCTCCAGGCTCGCGAAACCGTGGACCGCCGATCGCAGCGCGCGGGCGGCGTCGATCGCGTCGGCGTCGCGCAGGCCGAGTCCGGCGAGGATGGCGAACAGGGCTCGCAGCGAGTCGTCACTGACGCGGCGGCCTTCCTCGTCGTCGGCCGCGGGTGCGCGAACGGTGGCCGTGTAGCGACCGGGGTGCGCGATGACCCAGCGGCGGTAGGCGTCGGCGAAGGCGTGGATCGCGTCCGGACCCGCTTTGCCGACGGCCGCCCTGGCCGCCACCTCGCCGAGTTCGCGCTGGGCCTGCAGGGCGATGCCGCGACGGAGGGCGTCCAGGGACTCGACGTGCCGGTAGAGCGAGGGAGTGCGCACGCCGACCCGTTCGGCCAGCAGCCCCATGGTCAGCGCTTCGAAGCCGACCTCGTCGGCCAGTTGCGCGCCGGCCGCGATGACCGCGGCCGGAACGAGGCCCGCCCTAGGCACGGGCGGTCGGCGTGGGAAAGGTCAGCATGAGGATCACCACTTCGCCGGGACGCGCGGGCGGCCCCGCACCGTCGATCATCTCAGGCTCGCCCGGTCAGGCGCGCCGCGACAGCGTTCACCGCGCCGCCGGCCGCGCCCCTTGACAGGGTTAGCTAATCACTTTAGCTTAAGGCTAACACGATTAGCTTTCACCCGGAGGACGGCATGACCGAGTACCTGAACATCGCCGGAAACACCATCGCCTACGACGTGACCGGGCAGGGCCCGCTCGTCGTGCTGGCCCACGGCATCGGCGACAGCCGCCACTCCTACCGCTTCCTCGCCCCCGCCCTGGCCGCGCGGGGATACCGGGTCGCGAACGTCGACATCCGCGGTTGCGGTGACTCGAGCCTGGGCTGGAACGGCTACACCCGCACCGACATCGCTTCCGACCTGGTCGCCGTCGCCCGCCACCTCGGCGGCCCGGCCGTGATCATCGGCCAGTCGATCAGCGGTGGTGCCGCGACCATCGCCGCCGCCACCGCACCCGACGTGATCACCGGTGTCATCGAGCTCGCGCCGTTCACGCGCGCGCAGTCCCTCGATCTCGCAGGACTGTTGCGCGTCAAGCACTTCCGCGCGGGCTACACCCAACTCGCGAAGGTCATGGTCGGCGGCAGCCTGGAGAGCTGGAAGAAGTACCTCGACCTGGCGGTGCCGGCCAAGCCCGCCGACTGGGACGCCGAACTCGCCCGCATCGAGGCCAAGCTGCGCGAACCCGGCCGGATGAAGGTCCTCCAGGCCATGTGCAAGACCAGCCCCGCCGACGCCGGTGCGCAGCTGGCCAACATCACCTGCCCGGTCCTGGTCATCATGGGCAGCGCCGACCCCGACTGGGCGGACCCCCGCGCCGAGGGCGAGAAGGTCATCGCCGACCTGCCCCGCGGACGTGGCGAACTGGCGGTCATCGAGGGTGCCGGGCACTACCCGCACGCCCAGACACCCGACGAGGTCCTCGCACTCTCCTTGCCGTTCCTGGCAGAGACGCTGACGCGCGCCTAGAGGGCTCGGCGGTCACCGAGCGGCCCACCGCCGAGCAGAATGGATTTTACTTTCCGGCGAATTTTGTGTTTCACCTCGCGTTGCGTGCTCACGATAATTTCCGCTTGACATTTGATGGCCCAGAAAAATCTGGACACACATTCTGCTGATCAATTCGGAATGGGTGTAGTGTCGATTTCACCAGGAACACCTCGTACGTGGGCGGTCAAGCCCATGTCGTACTCGGCGAAGAACTGAACCGGCCGCCTTTCCGGCCGGGGGACGGGAGTCCCGGCGTGATGCCGGCATCACGCCGCAGGCGCACGCCTGACCCGTCCACAGTGGAGCGTCTGCTTCCGACAATCCGAAGGGCCCCGCTTCGTGGTTCGCACGTACGGTTTTCTGAGCACGTATCCGCCCACGCGATGTGGACTCGCCACGTTCACCGCTTCTCTGCTGCGCCATCTGACCGCGGTGACGCCGGGAAGCACGGGCAGGGTGGTCCGCGTCCTCACGGAGCCGGACCACGAGCCGGTCGCCGCCGCGGAGACCCGGATGGTGCACCAGATGACTCCCGGCGCGGCCGAGGACGCGGCCGAGGTGCTCAACCGCTGCGACGTGGTCGTGATCCAGCACGAGTACGGGATCTACCCCGGCCGCGACGGCGAGGACGTGCTCGGCGTGCTCGCCCGGCTGCGCGTGCCGGTGATCGTCGTGCTGCACACGGTGCCGAGCACGCCCACGCCCGGCCAGCGGCGAGTTCTCGAGGAGATCGCCGGCCACGCCGACGCCGTGGTGACCATGTCGATGGCCGCGCGGCAGCGGCTCGTGGACGGCTACGCCGTCGAGCGGCCCGATGAGGTCGTCGTGATCCCGCACGGCGCACTTCCCGTCGCCCCGCCCACTCGCACTCCGTCCGCCGACCGGCCGTTGATCCTCACCTGGGGTCTGCTGGGCCGCGGGAAGGGCATCGAGTGGGGTATCTCCGCACTCGGTGCGCTGCGCGACCTGAAGCCCCGTTACCTGGTGGCCGGCCAGACCCACCCCAAGGTGCTGGCGCACGAGGGTGAGATCTACCGCAGGAACCTGCGCAACCGCGCGGCCACCTTCGGCGTCACGAACCTGGTCGAGTTCGACCCGGCCTTCCGCGAGGCCGACGCGCTGGCGGAACTGGTCGGCCAGGCCGATGTCGTCCTGCTGCCCTACGACTCGTCCGAGCAGGTCACGTCCGGCGTGCTCGTCGAAGCCGTGGCCGCCGGCACACCGGTGGTCGCGACCGAGTTCCCGCACGCGGTCGAGCTGCTGGCGGACGGCGCCGGGCTGCTGGTGCCCCACCGCGATCCGGCCGCCATCGCCGCGGCGTTGCGGCGGGTGCTGACCGAACCGGGACTCGCGGCCGGGATGAGCGAGCGTTGCGCGCGTCTCGCCCCGGCACTGAGCTGGCCGGCGGTCGCCAACCGGTATCGCCGTCTGGCGGAGCGCGTGCTCGCCGACCGAGTCGTGGTGGCCACGTGACCGGCGAGGCCCGCCTTTCGCCGACCCCTGCAGGTGGCTGGCGCATCGGTGAACCCCGCCCGGCGTTCGACCAGCACCCCGTCGCGGCGCTCGCGGACGCCTGTGCCCGCGCCCATCAGGCCACCGGCGACCTGAGGTGGCAAGCCGGTGTCCGTCACGCGATCGCGTGGTTCAACCGCGACCAGGGCGCCGACTCGACGCTGGCGCCGATCTCCACCCCGCAACACGGCCACACTCTGCCGAGCAGTGCCTGATCATCCCGCTGGCGCCGCGCGACCCGTCCCCCTCGAGCAACACTCCACAAAGGACAAGTGAGCAGATGAACGAACGGCCAGAGGACACCGCGGTGATCACCAACCGGCTGCACCTCGCCACCGGCTTCCTCTCGAACGAACGCGGCTGGGTCGTGGAACGCCTGGCCGCACTCGGCTCGCGCCTGCGCTCGTTCCACGACGACCAGATCGACCTCGAGATCAGCGTGAAGGACCGCAGCGGCGTCGAGCAGCGAGTCACCCTGGAGTGCTGGATCAACCGCACTCCCCGCCTGCACCTCGTCGCCACCTCGTCCGAGCCGGATCTGGCGGCCGCGCTCAACGAGGTCCGCACCGAGCTGATCCGGCAGGTCGACGAGGCCAAGACGCGGACCGAACCGCGCCACAACCGCGCGCTGCGGCTCGTTCCCGCACTGACTGTGCCCGAGCACGGCCGAACGGACACCAATGGCAACACGATCGAGTGATGGCACCCCGGCGTGGCTTGCGCACGGACTCCGCTGATACCTAACGTGCGGCTTCTCTGTCCTCCGCCCGCCTGGACCCCGCGGTCGCCACGGTTCCCCGAGGAGAATCCCGTGAGCACCGTCCGTCTGCCCAGAGTGCCCGTGACCGCCCGGAGCGTCTCCGGCCAACCGGGTCGATCCCCCGGCACCGCGCGATTCACCGTCACCGAACAGCTGGTCCGTCGAGGGTCCGTCGTGATCGCGGTACTCGGCGAGGTCGACTCGCGCAGCGGTCCGGTGCTGCACGCCCGTCTCCAGGAGCACGTCCGCAGGGCGGGCCCGGATCTCATCGCCGACCTCACCGCGGTCAGCTTCCTCGGCATGGCGGGCCTGGCCACCCTGATGGCCGTGTGGGAGACGACCGTGACCGCGGAGGTCGAGTTCATCGTGGTAGCGCGCACCCGCGCGGTCCTCCGGCCGCTCCGGCTCACGGGATTGGACCGCAAGTTCGACGTGGTCCACGACCTGGCCGGGCGGCGGTGACGGATCGGCGAGGTCCGGTCGCTCGGTCATCCGCGGTACCGCTGTCAGGTCGAACGCGGCGTAGGCCGCGCTCAGCCCGTGGGAGATGCCGACCGCTTCTCGGAGGTAGTGGGCCGCCTGGCGTTTCGACTCGGCGACCTGCTCCGGGGTGCGCGCCGGCAGGAAGCTTTCGCCCAGGTGCAGGCGCGCGGTGCGCCACGGCCGTCCACCAGGTTCCGCACGTGCACGATCACCCTCGTCAGGTAGGTCGTGCTCGGTGCCCGCGCTGTCAGCCGCGCAGCGCACTCTCAGGCGTAGTGATCGAACTCGCTTTCCAGCACACCTTCCCCTCGGGTCAGGGAAGGCAGTCGTCGTTGCAGCTCACGCACCCGTGCCGCCGGGATGTGTCCTTCAAGGACGGTCGCGGACGTCGTCAGCGCAACGGCGCCGACCTTGCCCAGCGCGGCGAGCACCGTGGCGAGTGCGTCCGCCGGAATCTCCAGCCGGAATCGGTGCATCGGTTCGCACGTCGCAGTTCCTGCTCGACGCAACGCTTCCCGCAGCACGATCGGTGCGAGGCCGCGGAAGTCGCCCGCCACGGTCACCGGTGAGGAGTATCCGGAGTGCGTCATCGTGACCGCGCAGTCGTGGATCCGGTCAGCGCGCAACGTGTCGCGCACGGCGTCCTCCGCGGCCCTGAAGAAGGCGAGCGGCAACGAGCCCAGCTCCACCTCCAGCCGGAACTCCTCCGGTCCCGGTTCCACCCGGAACCCGATGGTGGCCGCGAACGGGCTCTCGCCCAGGAACCGCACCGCCTCACCCACGCCCTGGAGACGCTCCACGCGGATCGTTCTCGTTTCGCGGAACGTGACGGCAACGCCGTACTCCAGCGCGAGCGTCGCCTCGATGACCTCCTTCTGCACCTCGCCGTACAACGAGACCACGATGTCGTCGCCGTCGAGCCGCAGGTCGATCAACGGATCCTGCTCGGCGAGCTGCCGCAACGCGGAGTGCAGAGCCACCCGATCGTGCGACTGCACAACGGTTTCCAGCGTCGGCGGCGCGATGTGGTGAACCCGGTGGCGGCGAGCGGCGCCGATCGTGTCGCCGATGCGGACGTCGAGGCCCCACAGCTTCGCGATCTGCCCTGCCCGTGCGGCGGCGCGACGTGGCGCCGAGCCGCCCTCGAACACCGCGATCGCGGTGACTTTTCCTTCGCTGTCACCGATCTTCACCCGATCACGCACCCGCACGGTCCCGGAGAACAGCCGTGCGAACGCGATCTTCTCCCCCGCCCTGCCACGTTCGATCTTGAACACCGTGCCGGACAGCGGACCGTCGACCACATCGGCCACCGGCGACAACGACGTGACGCCGGCGACCAGCTCGTCCAGGCCGTCACCGGTGATCGCGGACCCGAAGTAGATCGGCGCCTCGGTCGCCAGCTTCTCGACCACGTCGCGCGCCACGCGCTCCCCGTCGGCGCCACGACGGTCCATTTTGTTCACGAACACGACAGTCGGGATCTCCAGGCGCCGCAACGTGCGCATGAGCACGCGGGTCTGCGCCTGCACGCCCTCCACGGCGGACACCACCAGCACGGCGCCGTCGAGCACGTCGAGCACCCGCTCCACCTCGGCGATGAAGTCCGGGTGGCCCGGTGTGTCGATCAGGTTGACCACGACGTCACCGACGACGAACGACGCGACGGCGGACTTGATCGTGATCCCGCGCTGCCGTTCGAGCGCGAGCGAGTCGGTCTGCGTGTTCCCCGCGTCCACGCTGCCGAGTGCGTCGATCACACCGGCGGCGTGCAGCAACCGCTCGGTGAGGCTGGTCTTACCAGCGTCGACGTGAGCCAGAATCCCCAAGTTCAAGGTGCGCGACAAGCGTCATGTCCTCTAGATAGGCAACGAATACCTTCTGGGTGAACACGAACGCCCCGCGCATGTGCCTCTCCTTGTCCGGACGACTGGTCGGGTTCAGTCGATCAGGCCGCGAGCCGCGGCGCAACCGAGATTGTCGTGTCGTCTCAAGCTGGTCCACACCCTGCCGCCTGTCCGCGACGGCCGAGTTCGTCGTGTCGACCACAGGTCCGCGCAAATCGCGGTCGTCGGCTGACCATCCGCACAGGACTCTCGAACTGGCCGCAGGTCTCGTCGCGCCGTGGCTCGTCCCCGAGTCACGCCCGGTGCGGCCGGACGAGCACGGTGGAGTGGGCTCTACCGTCAAGAGGCCCCTTGCCTCGACTGACTCGCGGACCTGCGGTTTCTAGCTTGGTGCCATGACTTCAACGGACACGGCCGGCGCACGGGCACTGGTCCTTCGCCACCCGCTGATCACGTTCTTCACGCTGGCCTACGGCATCAGCTGGCTCGCCTGGACGCCGTACGTCCTGTCGTTGGACGGGCTCGGCGTGCTGCACTTCCGCTACCCGGACTTCCTCGTCGGCAACCAGCTGACGGCGATCATGCCCGGCGCGTACCTCGGGCCGTTGACCGCGGCGTTCACGGTCACCGCGATCACCGAGGGGCGGGAAGGGTTGCGCCGCTGGCGCAAGCGGCTGTTCCAGTTCCGCGCCGGCGTGCGGTGGTACGCGTTCGCGTTGCTCGCGGTCCCTGTCGCGGTCCTGCTCGGCACGCTGGCGATGGACGGTGCTGAGGAGGCCGTGCGGCTGCCGTCCCTGATGGTGCTGGCCGTCTACGTTCCCGCGCTCGTGGTGCAGCTGCTGACCACCGGTCTCGCCGAGGAGCCGGGCTGGCGCGACTTCGCGCTGACCCGTCTGCAGACCCGGCACCACCCTATGGTGGCGACCCTCGTCCTCAGCGTCCTGTGGGCCGGCTGGCACCTGCCGCTGTTCCTCACCCCGTGGGCCGGGCCCAACACCGGCGCCGAGACGATCGCGCTGTTCTTCGTGGTGGCGCTGGAGATGAGCGTGCTGATCACGCTGGTCTACAACAAGGGACGGCAGAGCGTGCCGTTGGTCATGCTCCTGCACTGTTCCATCAACAACTTCCAGTCGGTCGTGTGGTCCGAGGTCTTCCCGGGAGACGACCCCCGCTGGCTCTGGGGTCCCGCGCTCGGCCTCGGTCTGCTCGCCGCCGTCGTCATCGCCGCCACGCGCGGCAAGCTCGGCTACGGCTCCGGTGTCCAGCAGACGGTGAGGGCCGAGGCATGAACCCCGGTCACACGCCCAGCTCGTCCTTCTCCCCCAGCCGGCGCAACGCGTCGGCGAGCCGTTGCCTGCGGACGCGTTCCGCACGCGACGCGATCCACAGGCAGAACAGGCCGAGCGGCAGCTCGACGAACAGCGCCTGGGCCCAGGCGAGCGGGCGGTCGCGGCGCGGGCTGGACATCGTGTCGAACCAGGCGTCCACGAACAGCAACGCGCCTGTCACCGCGGCGGGCAGCTGCACGTGGTCGCGCCGCCGCAGGGCCAGCCAGCCGGTGACGACCAGCATCGTCGCGAGCGCGACGTCGAAGACCACCCAGGACAGGGTGTACTGGCGAAGCGAGGTGGTCAGGAACGCGCCGCAGCGCACCTTGGTGTCCGGGCAGCGGGCGGGCACGTTCAGGAAGTCGTTGAACAGCACACCCGCCCAGATCAGCGTGATCACGCCGGCGGCCAGGTAGAACGGGCCTGCCCAGCGCGGCAGCCCAGCGCGTTTCCTCTTGCCCTCCACGCCGCCGAGCCTAGTGAAGCTGATCATCTCCCGCTGTCCGGACGAGGCCGGCCGCGGCGGCCACAGGTCGCCGCGGCCGGTCCGCCGTCAGACGGGGAAGACGCCGAACGACTGCGCGGCGGTGCCGTTGCAGACCCAGATCTGCAACGCGGCGCCCTCCGTGGACAGCCCTCCCGGTACGTCGAGGCAGTGGCTGCTCGTGCCGGCGACCCGCGACTTGAGGGTCACGAAGTCGGGCAGGTTCCGGCTCGCCTGGAACCGCTGGTTGCTGATGTTCGCACAGGGCCACTGGACGACCGGCGTCCCGTTGTTGTTGCTGCCCAGCACGTCCATGCACTTCAGGGTGACCGCGTTGCGGATCTGGACGACGTGGTTGTTGTGATCGATGAAGTCCCAGCGCTGGAACGCGCTGCCGTTGCAGGAGACCTGGACGATCGGCACGCCGTCCGCCGTCGACTCGCCCTGCGGCGCCAGGCACTTGCCGCTGACAGCGCTCCGGACGGTCACGTCGAAGTGGTCGTCGGCCATGGCCGGAGCGGCGGTGCCGAGCAGACCCGCCACGGCGGCGGTCATGGCCAGCGCTGTGGTGGCGATCCGTTTTCTCATGTGAGCAACCTCCCCTGAGCTCAGGCGCCGAAGCCGGGGCCGCCTGAGGTGGTGCACGATGGGTCGTCACGCACGATGGCAAGGCCCGTCGACAACCCGTCGACAGTGCGCAGACAACGGCCCCTCAGGAAGGCTGACAGTTCACCCGGTGTGGCTCGTCCGGGCCAGCCGGATGGTGAACGAGGTGCCGGTCTGCGTCATGACGTCGCCCTGACAGACGTAACTCTCCGGCTCCACGCCCGCCTCGAGCGCACGGGTCTCCTGCACCACACCGTCCATCGTCACCACGGTGGTCCCGCTGGCCGTCGGGCTGCTGTACAGGATCTGTCCGGCTTCGGTGGTGTACGTGAAGGTGATCGTTCCCGAGCTGACCGATTGGATCGTCTTCCCGTTGAGCGTTCCGGTCGTGACGTTTCCGGTGCCGAAGTCGAGGACCGCGGTGCCGTCCGTCCGGAACCGTTGGACACGACCGGTGCTCGTGAACCGCACGTCCAATCCAGCAGGGGACTTCACGTGCGACTCGTTGGCGGTCTCGACCCACGTCCCGACCACGCAGGTGTCCACTGTGGTCACCTGCGGGCCGATGTCGTTTCCTGCAGGGGCCTCGTACCCGGTCCACAAACGCCAGTCTCCCGCCAGTCGAGGCAGAGGGGCCGCGATCATGACGGCGGCCAGCAGCGCGATCACCACCACTGCGACAGCAGGCACGTCACGGGCATCGGCGGGATCAGGCCGCCGGCGCAGGGCACCGACTGCCGCACCGAGCAACGCGCCCGGAACCGCCGCGATCAAGCCCTTGACCAGGATCGTGTGCAGCTGTCCGGTGAGATCGGTGAGGCTGACGGCCGGGACGCAGCTCGCCGGCGCGGTTCCGTACAGGTCGATGCAGCGGCTGAACAGGAGGACGCCGAGCCAGCCGACGGCGGCGAGGGTTCCCGTCAAGGACACCGCGAGCGCGATGAGGGCGGGACGGTGCCGGCGGGCGCGAGCGGCGACGAGGCCGGCGACGACGGCTTGCGCGAGCACTGCCACGGTGATGTACGTGCACAGCTGCACGTAGCCGAAGTAGGTGGTCTCGGTCGTGAAGCTGGTGTCGTGTCGAACGTTCAGAGGCAGGGCGGACTTGGCCACATAGGACAAGACGACACCGATGACCGCCGTGGCGATGCCGCCGCCGAGTCCGATGGTCAACGCCCGGCCGAGACGCAGGGCGGGCACCCCGGCCGGAGCGCCGGTTGCGCCGCGACGGAGTGTGATGATGATCGGGACGAGCCAGAGCAGGGTCAGGCCGGGCAAGGTGAGCGGGTTGCCGTCCAGGTACTGCAACGGGAGCCAGGTGATGTCGGTCCACCAGGCGAGGGCGCGGTACCAGCCGATGTCCGCACCGGTCCCGGGAACGGATCCGAAGATCGGCGTCCAGAGCGTCAGGTCCAGACCGTGCAGCACGAACCACGCCGCGAACCAAGGCGCGGCAACGACTCCCGCGGCCGCGACCACCGCGAAGGGCGCCCACCTACGACGCGGCGCGGTGGTCAGCGCGAGACGCAGAACGGACTGCGTCCATCCGGCCAGCAACACCCCGCCGGCCACCAGCGGCAGCGTGGTGACGACCACGGCCAGGCCGGTGCCCGAGTAGTCCCACCTGACGCTCGCGTGGAGCAGCGACAGGGACTCACCGAGCACGAATCCGGCGGCGAGCACCGTCGGGCACAGCAGCCAGGTCCACCGGGGCGGCCGCCGCGCCGGGTCAGCGGCGGCGGTGTGCCACAGCGTGACCGCGAGCAGCCCGCTGAGGACCAGCGCGATCACCAGCCCGACCAGGCCCCGGTTGAGAACTGCGGTCGTCACGAACAGGAAGTCGACCGCGTAGCCGAGATTGCCCGCGAGCATGCCCGCGGCGATCCCGGCACCGGCCAGCACCCACGGGCTCGGGCGTGCCAGGACGGCAGGGTCGTCGATGGCGGCCAGCCGCTGCCGGGGATCGGGATGCGTGCTCAGCAACGCCCGCCACCGCGGACCGGCCGGTGCCCGGAGCCGGCCGACGAGGCCGCGGAGCGCGCCGTCCGGTCCGTCGTGGACGGCGGCGATCGCGTCGGCCTCCGTTTCCCGGACGCGCAGGATCGCGTTGCGGGTCAGGTACACCAGCACGGTGAGCACCAGCAGCGAGCCGAGCACGGCCAGCGTCCCCGTCCAGTGACCGGTCAGGGCCGTCACGGGCCAGCCGAGCGGAACGGCCAGCAGCAGCCCGATCGCGAACGGGATCAGGGCGACGACCACGTACGCCCGCCAGATCGCCGTGGTCAGGTAGGTCTTGTCGACGTCCCGGTGCCACAGGTGCGCCAGCTCGTGCAGCACAACCGCGCGAAACGCCGCCCGATCGGTGCTGAACAGGACCACCAGGCCCGCGTCGAGCTGCACGTGGCGGCGACGGACGTGACCGAACGCCCGCCCGCCGGCCGTGAGGTTGTAGGGCGCGAGCAGCCATGCCGGGGGCCGGGCCAGTCCGACCTGCCGGCTCATCTCGCCGAGGTGGGCCAGCAACTCACGACCGCTTTCGGCCGAGATCGGCACCAACCCACGCCGGCGAATGATCCACCGCGGATTCAGCCAGTACAGGACCACCGCCAAGCCGAACAGCAGCACCAGCCCGCACCCCGCCCAGGACACCTCGTCGAGGTACACCGGCGCCAGGCACCGCGTCACGCGTGCGGCGGCCTCCGCACGCGCCGCCACGTCATCCGGGCCGGCCAGGGGCGGCAGACCGGACACCTCCGCGAAGCAGCGCTTCTGGGCGTCCACCTGCCGAGCCGAGTTCGCCGGTACGAGCAGATGCAGGAGCATGAACATGGTCGAGCTCGTGGCCACGACCACAGCGACCAGCAGCGCGAACCGCGTCGTCGTCCCCGCGGGCACACGGTGCGGATCGAGCAACGGTCTGTGCGCGGGGTCGTCCTGGCTGCCGCTCTCGAGCTCCGTGCCTGTCATCGCAGTCCTCGCCCGTCGACCTACGAAGATCGGACGCAGCAGAGCGTTCTCCAGGTCGTTCGGACATGCGAGAGTTTGCGCACTTCTCACTCGATCGTCGTAACACCATTCCGCTTCGACGACCGCAGTCGGTCCTAAGTAGACAGTGGCGGCCCGAGCCGTTCGAGCCGTGCCGGTACGTGCTTGTGCCACGGTGTGCCGGCCCACTCGTCGCGGTCCTCCGCGGCGGTGAGCTCGTTGGGAGCGACACCCGTGCGCTCCTTCACCGTGAGCCCGAGGCCGTTGGGAAGCGAGATGTGACCGGAGCGCATGGTGTCCGTGGCGTCCACGGACACCTCCGCGCTGCCGCGCCGCGTCGTGAGCCTGACCCGGTCGCCTGTCGTGACACCGAGCCGCGTCGCGTCGGTGACGCTGATGCGCAGGCGGCCGTCCGGGTCACGCCGTCGCCAGCTGGGGTCGCGCATGATCGTGTTGGCGGTGAAGGCGCGTCGTTCTCCCGCGGACAGCACGAACGGCCAGTCCGGGTCCTGGCGTGGGACGGGCCGGTCGCCCAGCGCGGCCACGGCGGCGAGCAGTTCCGGCACGGCGAGGGTGATCCGCTCACCGCGCAGGCGCCGCCACGAGGCGTCGTACTCGTCGTCGGTGATGTGCACGCCGTGCGTGCCGTCGACGATCGCGTCGAAGAGCCGCTCCCCCGCCTCGAACCCTGCCCCGTAGCCCGCTTTCTCGACTCCGGCCGGGTTCTTGCGGGCGCACTCGTGCGCGGCCATCCACAGCACCGCGGCCGCTGAGGCGTCGTGCGGCAGCGTCGGACCGAGCGTGCGGTACAGCAGGACGGACGCGAGCCGCCGCTTCGCGGGATCCGCGAGAACGGTGAGGAACGCCTGCGCGAACTCGGCTCGTCCGGCGTGCGCGGCCGCGCGCAGCGGTGCGTAGTCGTCTTCGGTGAGCGCGCCGGACGCCTCGACCAGACGGGCGTGGATCTCCGGTTCGGGCAGCACGCCTTCCGGTGCGGCCACTACGGGGTGCCGCAGGTGGAAGATGTTGCGCGGGAAGTCGAAGTTGAAGAACGTGGCCTCGAACTTCTCGAACTGCGTCGGCGCCGGCAGCACGTAGTCGGCCAGGCGCGCGGTCTCGGTCATCGCGACGTCGATGACGACCACGAGTTCCAGTGCGGCGAGCGCCTCCCGCATCCGGGCCGAGTCGGCCAGCGAGTGCGCGGGGTTCGCGCTCTCGACCAGCATCGCCCGGTAGCGGGCCGGATGGTCGGTGAGGATCTCCTCCGCGATCACGTTGCACGGCACCAGGCCGCTGATGATCCGTGCGCCCGCGACCGGGCTGCGCGGGCCCTCGCCGCCGGCGTGCCCGCGGTCACGGCCGATCGGCACCAGGCTGGAGGGCACGTACTGGGCGCCGCGTTTGCCGAAGTTGCCGGTGAGCAGCCAGACCAGCTTCTCGACGTAGCTCACGAGCGTGGAGTCGCGGTTCATCTGGACCCCGAGGTCCTCGAACACGGCCACGGAGCCCGCGGCGGCGATCCGGGCGGCGACCGCCCGCACCAGCGATTCCTCGACATCGGCGATGGCGCAGTAGTCGCCGACGGGTACCTGCCGCAGGACGGCGGTGACGGCGTCGAGGCCGTCCGCGTGCTCGGCGAGCCAGTCGGCGGCGATCAGGTCCTCCTGCACGAGCACGGCGGCCAGCGCGGTCAGCAGGTAGACGTCGGTGCCGGGGCTGACCTGGAGGTGGAAGTCGGCCAGTTCCGCCGTCTCGGTCCGCACGGGGTCGATCACGATCATCGACCGGGCGGGGTCCTTGGCGATCTCCTTGAGCACCGAACGGGCGCGCGGGAAGCCGTGCGACTGGTAGGGGTTCTTGCCGACGAACAGCGCGACCTCGCAGTGCTCGAAGTCCGCGCGGGTCATGTTGCCGAGCATGCGGGCGCTGACCCAGAACTCGCCGGTCTTCTCCTGCGCGAGCGCGGACGAGCGATAGCGGCCACCGAACGCGGCCATCGTGGCGGGCGAGTACGCGCCGCCGAGGTGGTTGCCCTGACCGCCGCCACCGTAGTAGAAGATCGTCTCCCCGCCGAAGGTGTCGCGCACCTCGCCCAGCCGCTGCGCGATCTCGCTGATCGCGGTGTCCCAGTCGATCTCCTCGAAGGTGCCGTCGGGCCGCCGGCGCAGCGGGTGCGTGATCCGGCCCGTGTCGCCGTTCTGGTGCAGGCCGAGGCGCAGCGCCTTGTTGCAGGTGTAGCCGGCCGACGCGGGATGGAGCTTGTCGCCGCGGATCTTGTCGAACGACCGGCCGTCGTCACCGACGAGGATCTCGATCCCGCAGTTGCACTCGCAGAGGATGCAGGCGCTGGGTTTCCACATGGGCCAGGCTCCTAGTCTCGTCGCTCCAGCAGGGGCGCGATCTCGGCGAGCACGTCGTCGAGCGGGCCCAGGTCACGATGCGCGCGGCAGAGGATGATCGCTCCCTCGATCGCGGACACGACCAACGTCGCCAGCCGCTGCGCGCGCGGTGCCTCAAAACCGTTGGCGGCCAACGCGTTCGCGAGGCTGGCCTGCCAACTGGCGAAGATCTCCCGCACCACGTCACCGGCGTCGGGGACGAGGTCGCGGCTGTCCACGGCCATCGCGGCGACGGGGCAGCCCGCCCGGTAGCCGGTCCTGGTCAGCGCCCGCTTCCAGAAGTCGACGAGCCGGCCCACCATCTGCCGGACGTCGCCCTCGGCCGCCGACTCGCTGACCATGGCGGCGATGTAGTCCCCGGCCTGGCGGACCGCACCCAGGACCAGCTCGTTCCGGCCGCCGGGAAAGTGGTGGTAGACGGAACCCCTCGGCGCACCGCTGTGCGCCAGCACCGCGTCGACCGTCACGCCGGCCGCGCCGCGTTCCCGCAGCAGCAACACGGCGCTGTCCAGCATCCGCTGCTTGGTGCCCCGCCTGCCCTGCTCGCTCATGACGCCCCCTGTTCGGGAGTATGGCAGAGACCATAGTCGGTGTCATCGGCTCACAACACGGCTCTGGTACATCAATCTGGATTGATGTAATTTCCGGGCATGCCCACCGACCGGCCGGTGTCGAGTCCGCCCCCGCTTCTCGGGCTGGCGGGCGAGGCGTTGCGATGGGGCCTGCTGCGCGAGCTCGCCCGGAGCGATCGACGGGTGGGCGAGCTGGTCGCAGCCGTGGGTCAGCCGCAGAGCCTGGTCTCCTACCACCTGCGCAAACTCCGCACCGGCGAGATGGTGACCGCACGGCGAAGTTCGGCCGACGGCCGCGACACCTACTACAGCCTCGACCTCGCGCGGTGCACCGCGTTGCTCACCGAGACCGCGAGCGCCCTGCACCCCGGCCTGCGGCTCGGTCCTGCGCAGACGACCACGGTGGACACCACTGGCCGCGTGTTGTTCCTGTGCACCGGAAACAGCGCCAGGTCGCAGATGGCCGAGGCGCTGCTGGCGGCTCGCGCGGGGCGGATCGAGGTGTTCAGCGCGGGCAGCCGTCCCAAACCCGTGCACCCGAACGCGGTCGCCGTGATGCACGACCACGGCGTCGACCTGTCCGGCTGCCGCAGCAAACACCTGAGCGAGTTCACCGGGCAGCGCTTCGACTACGTGATCAGTCTGTGCGACCGGGTGCGCGAGGTGTGTCCGGAGTTCCCCGGCGGGGCCGAGCTCGCGCACTGGAGCATGCCCGACCCGTCCGCCGAGGGCACCTTGCCGGCGTTCGAGCGCACCGCCGCGGAGCTCACGGTCCGGATCGGCCACCTGCTGCAAACCATGGCGCACGACCACGAAAGAGAGGTACCGGAACCATGAGTGAGACCCTCGCCAACGTCCGCTACCTGGTCGACGACGTGCAGGCCTGCGTCGACTTCTACACCACCCACCTGGGGTTCGCGCTGCGCTCGTCCGCGGCGCCCGCGTTCGCCGACGTCGTGCGCGGACCGTTGCGGCTGCTGCTGTCCGGCCCGGCCAGCTCGGCGGGACGCCCCATGCCGGACGGAGAGACTCCGGTCGCCGGCGGCTGGAACCGCATCCACCTCGTCGTCGACGACCTCGACGCCGAGGTCGCCCGCCTGCGCGAGGCCGGGGTGCGGTTCCGCAACACCGTCGTCAGCGGGCCGGGCGGCCGTCAGATCCTGCTCGTCGACCCGGCGGGGAACCTCGTCGAGCTGTTCCAGCCGCGCTGACAGAGGCGCGTCCGGCCGGCGTGAACCTCGGGCCGCCGTCGTGGAGAGCACAGATGATCGCCGGGCGCTCGGACGGTTTCGTGCCGCGGAGGGCGATCAGGTGAGGCCGAAGATCTCCGGGATCGAGTCGAACGCGAAGAACAGGTTGTCGACGCTCAGCCCGTACTCGGTGACCAGCCCGCGAGAGTCGAAGCAGGCCCTGATCACCCGCCGTGCTCCACGAAAGTGGAAATCGCCTTGGGCCAAACGAGCGATAGGCCGTCAACACGCCCAGGTTCGCCGAAGCCCGGACGTATGTTCCGACCCGTGGTCGATCACATGCCCGACGACGAGCCGTGGCGGGTACGTCTGCTCGACGCCGATGGCGGAGTCCTGGGCGCGGGCGTTCTGCTCGGGGAGACGCACGTGCTGACGTGCGCGCATGTGGTGCCTGAGGGTGCGGACCACGTTTTCGTCGACCGGATGCGGGGGCCCGTCGTGCGCGCCGACGTGGACCTCAGCCGCTGGGTGCCTCCGCTGGAGGACCGCCGGGGTGACGTCGCGCTGCTCGACCTGACCGGGCCTCTGCCGGGAGCGGGGGCGATGCTGCGCCGGACCGCGCTCCGCAGGAATCTGGTCGTGCGCACGGTCGGTTTTCCGGGGCGTGTGCACGACGGGGTGTCGGTGCTCGCGAAGCTCGCGGGGCGGGGCGGACCCGGTGGCGAGTGGGTGCAGATGAACCGCGAGTCCGCGACCGAGTACCCGGTGACCGGCGGGTTCAGCGGCGCGGGTGTGGTCGACGACGCGGACGGGTCACGGGCGGTGATCGGCATCGTCGTCGGCGAGTACGCCAACGACGTCGCCCACCTCTCCTGGATGATCCCGGTGGAGACGATCCTGCACCACCTGCCCGGCGTGGCGCGGTGGACGACCGGGGGGCCGCCGCTCGACGACGGGTTCGCGGCGAAGGCCGCTGCCGAGGTCGAGCAGGTCGACCTGGCGCGAACGCTGGCGAGCTGGCTCGACCGGCATCGCACCCACGACACGGTGATGGTGCTGGTGGGCCGCGACTGCGAGGTGTTGCGACGCGCGGCCGGTCTGTCCACTGTGGAGTCACGGCCGGTGGTCGCCGGCGCGCCGGAAGGCACCGTGCCCGGTGTCGGCAGCGTCGACCTCGCGATGGACGCGTCCAGCCGGACGGTGGACCAGTTGTCGCTGCGCATCATCGATCGCGCCGGGCTGGGGTCCGACGAGAGCAGCACACCTGGTGAACAGGTGCGCGCAGGGACACCGCCGATGACCGTGGTGGTGGACGGGGTGGACGACGCCGAGCAACCGGAGGCGTTGCTGCGGGAGGTGCTGCAACCGATCGTCGAGCAGGGATCCCGGGTGGTGCTCGGTTTCCGCAGCGAGTCGTCTCCGAGCCTGGCCGTGGCGCGGTCGTGGGAGCTCGGCTCGATCACCGGCCGCCTGGACCGGCTCGCCGGCCAGATCAAGGATCTCGCGGAACAGGAGGAACTGCTCGCGCGGCACCACCAGCCGGTCAGGGATCGCGCCGCCGGTCTGCGGATGCGGCTGAGCAGGATGAGGCTTGCCGTCACGCGTCCGCACGCGGTCCGGCCGCTGCTCGACGAGACGGAGGACGCGCTGGCGCGGGCCGTGCGGCGGGCCGACAAGGCGATCGGGACGCTCGATGAGCTGCTCGAGCGGCGGCGCGTGGCCGTCGGACTGCTCAACGCCTACCAGGCGAAGGCCGATGACGGCGGACTTGTCGAGGACACCGGGCTCGCCGCGCTGTACCGCCGGGCGCACGAGTTGCTGGCGCGCCGGCTCGACGACCTGCCCGCCGCCGAAGAGGCGGTCCAGGCGTACGGGAACGCGATCCGGCACGCGCTCGGCAACGCGGGGAGGGAGCGGCGGTGACGGCGTGCAACCGGCCGGGCTGCACCGGAACGGTGCGGGGAACGGGCTTCTGCGGCACGTGCTTCCGGCGTCCGCTGTCCGAGGCGGAGATGCCTGGGCCGGGTGCGGCCGCGTCGGGCCCGAGCCGCACGAGCGGTGATCCGCTCTCGTTGCCGGTCTTCGAGTTCCCCGACCCGTCCAGCCGGATCCTGCGCGACCCGGACATCCCGGAGGAGAGCCGCAAGTGCGCGACCCCGGACTGCGGGGCGGAGGTCGGCCGCAGCTACGCGGGACAGCCCGCCATCAGCGAGGGGTTCTGTCCTCGTTGCGGCCACCCCTACTCGTTCCTGCCGAACCTGCACGAGGGTGACCTCGTGGCCGATCAGTACGAGGTGATCGGCTGTTTCGCGCGCGGCGGTCTGGGGTGGGTCTACCTGGCCAGGGACACGCGGCTCGACGACAACCTGGTCGTCCTCAAAGGACTGATCGACCTCCGCTACGCCGCGCTGGCGACGGCCGAGCGCCGCGCGCTGACGATGATGGACCACAAGAACATCGTGCGGATCCTCAACTTCGTGTCGTACCCGGACAGCACCGGCAAGCGGCGCGAGTACATCGTCATGGAGTACGTCGACGGCCTGACGCTGCGCGAGGCCACCCGGCAGCGCATGCTCGGGGCGGAGCCGTTGCGGGTGGAACACGTCGTCTTCTGCGTGCTGCAGGTGCTGGAGGCGATGGAGTACCTGCACCGCCGCGGATACCTGTACTGCGACATGAAGCCGGACAACGTGATCGTCCGGCCGGGGCGCCGCGGCGAGGAGGACCGCGTCAAGGTCATCGACCTCGGCGCCGTGCGCAAGACCGGCGACCGCGAGAGCGACCGGATCGGCACGAAGCCCTACGAGGTGGACGGCACCGAGATCAACGCACGCGGTTTGACCGTCCAGTCGGACATCCACACCGTCGGTGTCACCCTGGAACGGCTGTACCGCGGCACCGCCGACTGGCTGGACCAGCAGACGGGCAGCACGGACGACCGGTTCGCGATCGGGCTCGAGTCGTTCCAGCGGCTGGTCGCGCGGGCGAGGCACGCGGACGCCGATCATCGGTTCGACTCGGCCGCGCAGATGGCCGAACAACTCAAGGGCGTGCGGCGGGAGATCGCGTCGCTGCGGGACGGCGTCTCACGACCCGAGCCGTCGGCCGTCTTCGCGCCCACGGCCGTGCTGCTCGACGCCGGACTCGGCGCCGTGCCCCCGTTGCACCGGTGGACCCGGCCCGACCAGTACAGCGGTACCGGAGTACCGCTGCCCGACGGGCGGCCCAGCCCGGCGGCGGTCGCGATCGGGCTGCCCGTGCCGCGGGTCGACCCCGGCGACGAGGCCGCCGGCTACCTGGACGCCACCGGCGCGCCGGATCCCTTGCGGCTGCTGAACAAACTGGAGACCGCGGAGCTGAGCACGGCCGAGATCTGGTTCGCCCGCTGCCGCGCTCAGCTCGAACTCGGCAGGCTCGACCTGGCCGCGGAGAGCCTGCGTTCGGCACGGCGGCAGGCCGGCGACTGGCGGGCCGCGTGGCACCGCGGGTTGCTCGCGCTCGCACGGGGCGAGGTCGAGCAGGCCGGGTCGGAGTTCTCGGCCGTGTACGACGCGCTGCCCGGTGAACAGGCGCCGAAGCTGGCGCTGGGTTTCTGCGCCGAGCACGACGGGAAGCACGACCGGGCGCAGCGGCTCTACGAGGCGGTGTGGCGGGTCGACCGGTCCCAGGGCAGTGCCGCGTTCGGGCTGACCAGGATCAGGCTCGCCGAGGGCGACCGCGCGGGTGCGGTCGCCGTGCTGGACGAGGTGCCGAAGGTGTCGCGGCACTACGACGACGCCGCCGTCGCGGCCGTGATCATCCTTTGTGGACTGTTGCGGTCGGGTGCGCCCACGGCGGCGGACCTGCGCGAGGCGGCAGAACGGTTTCCGTCGCTCTACCTCGACGGCGGTGAGGAGGACGGCGACGCGCGCAACCGGCTGGTCACGATCCTGCGCGAGGCCGCGTTCAAACGCGTCGGCGAGGCGGGCGCCCATCTCGACGGCGGCGCGGTCTTCGGTGCCGTGCCGAGTGAGGAAGGACTGCACTTGCTGCTGGAGGAGTCGTACCGCGGACTGGCCGGCCAGGCGCACGACGAGGACGAGCACGGCATCCTCATCGACCTCGCCAACACGATTCGCCCGAGGACGTTGTTGTGACAGAGCGAGCGCAACCGGCCTTCACCCTGTCGGTGAGCCAGAACGCCTACCTGTTCGCCGGTGAGACCGAGATGCACGCCGTGCTGACCGTAACGGGGCAGGGTCTGGACGGCCTGACCGGCGGCGAGGCTCCCGAGGCCGCCGAGGTGATCGCCATCGACTGCTCCGGGTCGATGCACAGCCCGCAGACGAAGCTGCTCGCCGCGCAGAGGGCGACCGCCGCGGCGATCGACGCGTTGCGCGAAGGTGCCTTCTTCGCGGTGGTGGAGGGCACGCATTCGGCTCGGGTGGTCTATCCGCGCGACGAGGAACTCGTCGCCGCCACCACCGAGACGAGGGCCGCGGCCAAACGAGCCGTGAAGCACCTCACCGCCAGCGGGGGCACCGCCATGGGCTCGTGGCTGCGGCTGGCCGAACAGCTGCTGGCCGGCCACCCGACGGCGGTGCGCCACGTCCTGTTGCTCACCGACGGCAGGAACGAGCACGAGTCCCCCGCCGAGCTCGACGCGGTCCTGGCCGAGTGCAAGGGGAAGTTCGTCTGCGACGCGCGCGGCGTGGGCGACGGGTGGGAACCGGAGGAGCTGCTGCGGATCGTGTCCGCGCTCAACGGCACGGCGGACGCGGTCCGGGAGGAGACCGATCTGATCGAGGACTTCACCGTGATCATGCGGGCCGCGATGCGCAAGGTCGTGCCGGAACTGCTGATCCGGATCGACACGCCGCCGTTCGCCCGCGTGCGCTTCCTCCGGCAGACGTTCCCCACCCAGGTGGACCTGACCGGGCTCGACTCCCCCGCCGGCGCGCTGACTGCGGTGTACCCCACCGGGTCCTGGGGCGAGGAGAGCCGGGAGTTCCACGTCTGCGTGGACGTGGAACTCGACGGCCTGGAGCTCAGCGAGTACCAGATCGCCGAGGTCGGCCTCGTGCCGGTGCGCGCCGGGACGGAACGCGACCCGGTGCCCGGTACCGAGAAGCCGATCGTGGCGCAGTGGACCGAGAACACCGTGCTCTCCAGCGTGATGGACTCGCAGGTGGCCCACGCCATGAACCAGGCCGAGCTGGGCAGGGCGGTGATGGCGGGCTGCGAGGCGTACGACGCGGGACAGCTCGAGCAGGCCGCGCTGCAGTGGGGAAGGGCGGTGGCGTTCGCCTCGGCGCAGAACAACGAGAAGGTGCTCGCCCGCCTGCACCGGCTGGTCGACGTCGTCGGCGATCCGGCGAACGGGGAGGTGCGGATCAGGACGGACCTGGAGCAGCTCGACCTCAAGCTGAGCGAGGTGAGCAGGAGCCACGGCACCCGCGGCCCCGACGAGACGAGCGATCACCCGGTCGCGCCGCCGCAGGCCGGTCCGAACGTCACGTGCGCACACTGCGGGCACGTCTCCCGCGCGGACGCGATCTTCTGCGAAGCGTGCGGCAAGACCGTCGTGGCCACCACATGACGGCCACCCGCTCCACGACCCGTCGCAGCCTGCTCCGGCTCCGCGCCGTCCTGCTGGGCCTGACGCTGCTGGTCCTCATGTCGTCGTGGTACGCCTTCGACGACGTGAACGACACGATCGACACCGTGCGCGACCGCACCGCGCCCGCACTGCTGGAGGCCGCCGCCGCGCGGTCCGCACTCGCCGAGGCGGACTCGTTGGCCATCAACAGCTTCAGCTCGGGTGAGGCGCAGCTCGTCGGACCGGGTGATCGCTACCAGAACAGGATCGCGGTGGCGAGCCAGAGCATCGCGCAGGTCGCCGAGGACAACACCCTGGGAGACGCGGGCAGCAAGCAGCTGCGCGTGGTGGCCGGGCTGGTCGTCGCGTACACCGGGTGGATCGAGCAGGCCGACGCGCACTACCGGCAGGGCGGCGGCACCACCACGCTGGCCGCTGTCGATCTCTGGTACGCGTCACGCCTGTTGCACGAACCCAAGACCGGCGTCCTGGCCCAGTTCGAGGAGCTGGCGAAGGCCCAGCAGGACGCGCTCGGCGCACAGCTCGACGAGAGCTCGACGACCTTCTGGCGCGGCGCGCTGGTGGCTCTGCCGATCGTCGCGCTGCTCGTCGCTCTCCTGGTGGCACAACGCTTTCTTCGACGACGGTTCCGCCGGGCGTGGAACCTGCCGCTGGTGTTCGCCACTGTCGTGCTCGCCGGCTGCGGCGTGATCACGGTGCTCGGAGTGGTCGCGCAACAGCGGGTGGAGGCCGCGGCGGGCGAGCTGCGGCAGGTGACGAGCACCTGGGACACCAGGACGTCCGCCACCCGCGCGGCCGCGCAGGAGGACCTGAAGGACCTGGTCACCAAGCTGTGCGCGCCCGCTGACGGCGGATGTGGGGACACCGTCGTCCGGTTCATGGCCGACCTTCGCAGCAGTGGCACACCGGACGCGGTGACGGACAAGGACCTGACCGACGCGGCCAAGAACGTCAACAACTCGGTGGCGGAGACGGACGACTACGCGGACCTGGAGGCGCTCATCCCGATCGGTGCCGGGCTGATCCTGCTGTCCGTGCTTCTCGGTCTTCAACCACGCATCCAGGAATACAGGTACGAGCGACGATGACCCGACTGCTGGTTCTGTTGCTGCTGTTGAGCGGTGTGTCCGCGTGCTCCAGCGCGGGGTCGGAGGGCACGGTCCAGATCATGGCGTCGTGGACCGGCCAGGAGGAGGCCAGGTTCCTCGAGGTGGTGGCGCCGTTCGAGGCCGCGGAGAACATCGACGTCAAGTACGTCGGAACCCGTGCGCTCAGCCAGGTGCTGCAGTCCGAGGTGCAGCAGGGCACTCCCCCGGACATAGCCGTGCTGCCGAGCCCCGGCGAGCTCGCGAACTACGCGCGCAACGATCACCTCATCCCGTTGGACTCGATCGTCGCCTCCGGCCGTGACGAGTACAGCGACCAGTGGCTGAACCTGGAGAAGGTGCGGCAGAAGCGCTACGGCGTCGCGGTCAAGGCGGACCTGAAGAGCGCGATCTGGTTCAACACCAAGGCGTTGCCCGGCCCGAAACCCGGGACCGGTGAGGAGTTGCTGGCGCTGACCCGCACCCTCGCCGACGGCGGCCGCACCCCGTGGTGCATGGGCATGGGCGCCACCCCGGACTCCGGCTGGCCCGGCACCGACTGGATCGAGGACGTCCTGCTGCACCAGGCCGGTCCCGACGTCTACCGGCAGTGGGCGGCGAGCAGGTGGCCGTGGACCTCCCCCGAGGTCCGGCAGGCCTTCACGACCTGGACCCGGCTCGCCGGGGGCGACACCGTGCGCGGAGGCCCGAAGTCGGCTCTGCTGACCGACTTCGGCGACGCGGGCCGGTCCATGTTCGGCCCGCAACCGAGCTGCCTGCTCGACCACCAGGCCTCCTTCATCACCGGCGTCTACGAGGGCTACGACACCGCCCCGAAGGCCGAGCAGGACTTCGACTTCTTCCCGTTCCCGGCCTTCGAGGGCAAGCCGCGCTCGTGGGTGGTCTCCGCCGACCTGGCGGCGATGTTCAACGACACCCCTGCCGCCCGCAAACTGATCAACTACCTCGCGTCCGCACCGGCCCAGCAGATCTGGCCGCGCAACGGCGGCGCCTACTCGGCGAACCGCGGCGTCGGACCGTCGGTGTACGGCGACGCCGTCAGCAGGAAGGTCGCCGCCACCCTGACCTCGGACGAGTCGCTGTGCTTCGACGCCTCCGACCTCATGCCCCCGAAGATGCGCACCGCGTTCTACCGCGCGGTCCTCGAACACCTCGACGACCCGGCCAAGCTCGACGCACTGCTGCAGAAACTGGAGATCGTGCGCACCGGCGTACCGGAAGAAGAGCGGCTGGAGTTCCCCTGCCGATGAGGAGTGGTACATGACAGAGTTCGCACGCTTCGAACTGGAGGGCGGCGGCTCGGTCGTCGTCGAGGTCGACGAGGAGCCGGGCGTCTCCCGGGCGAGCCGGTCGGGCCGCGTGCTGCGCGACGCCCGCGCGACGTTCGAGAAGGCGCTCACCGACGTGCGCGACGCGGCCGCGACCGCGCTCGACCAGTTCCGCACGATGAGCCGCGCGCCGGACGAGGTCGAGCTGAAGTTCGGGGTGAAGCTCGACGCGGAGGCGGGTGCGGTGATCGCGAGGACCGGGGTGCAGGGGCAGTTCGAGGTGAAGCTCAAGTGGCGGCGTGACGATCTGCCCGTCGAGGAGGAAGTGGTGGAGGAGGCGTAGATCCGCCTCGCTCGCTGATACCGGGGGTCAGGGCCGGGGCGTCAGCCCGATCCGGTAGCGGTGGTGGTAGTGCCTGCCGGTGAGCCACAACTCCCCCGCCGCGCCCGGCACCGCCGCGATGCCGCCGATCACCTGGTTGCGGCCCGTCGGCACTTCGGCGACGGTGACGGCGGTGAGGTCGGCGTCCGCGGTGACGGTACCCGAGGCGAGGTCCACGCGGATCATCCAGTCCGTGCCGTCGACGGCGGCCCACACCTGCGGGCGGCCGTCGACGCTCGTGCAGTGGAGTTCGCCGAGGCGCGCGGCCGCCCACTCGCGGGCGTCGACGCGGAGTTCGCGGATCAGCTCGGCGGTGTCGCGGTCTCGCAGCAGCAGTGTGGTGGTGCCGTCGGACTGCACGAGGTTCGTTCCGTCGTAGCACAGTCCCCACGCCTCGTCGGTCATCGTGGCCCGGCGTCGTTCCGCCAGCGAGCTCGGATCCAGCAACACGGCGGCGACGGCGCCGGTGTGCCACAGGCCGGCCGGTGTCAGCGCGGTTCCGCTGCCCGGCGGCACGGTCCGCTGGGCCTGGACCTCACCGGTGGCGGGTGCGACCGCGCGGATCACCGGGCCCGTGTTCTCCACCAGCAGGTCGCCGACCAGTTCCAGGCCTCGCGCGTCGGCCCGGTCGGTGGGGACGCGTGCGAGGACCTGTGCGCGGAAGTGCCGTGAGGTGGATTTCGTGGCCACAGGCACGGGACTGGCCGTGGTCGAGGTGACCTGGGCGACGGGGCGGGGAGCCGCACAGGCGGTGAGGGCCAGCAGCGCCGCGGCCGCCCAGCAGAGGACTCTGTTGACGCACAACGGTTTCACCGCACCGATCGTCGTGAGGACCTGACCGGGGCGCTTCCGCCGTCGTGGGTGAGCCCGCCGGGCCCGTTCATCCGCCGGGGGTGAGGCCGCCCGCGGTGTGCGCGGCCACGCTGGAGGGAAATTCCACTGTGGAGGTTGCCGTGACCGATGTGACAACGCCGGAACAACGCCGGTTCGCCCGGCTCGCGTTCCTGGCCGCGGGAACGGCCGTCGTGGTCGTGCTGGTGGCGGCCGGGGTGCGCGCCGGCGTCGGGCTGGTGCTGGTCGGTGCGACGGGGACGGCGCTGGCCCTGGCGGGTGCCTGGTGGTTCCTCGCCCATCGCGGTCTCGTGCGGTGGCTGGCCGGGGTGCTCGTGGTGCTCGTGCCGCTGACCGTGGTCGTCCTGTACGTCCAGGCCCGCTTGGCGTGGGTGGTCGTGGTGTGCGCCCTGCTGTGGTTGGCCGCGGTGGCCTGCGGGCGGCGGGCGCTCACCGCGAACGGCGGGGCGGGCGGCCCGGCCGAGTTCGAGGTGCCCCGGCCCCGGCGACCGTACCTGATCATGAACCCGAGGTCCGGTGACGGCAAGGTCGGGCGGTTCGGACTGGCCGATCTGGCCTCGGTGCTGGGCGCGGAGGTCTGCGTGCTCGACGGCTCGCAGGACGTCGCCGCGCTCGCCCGGCAGGCACTGGACGACGGCGCCGACCTGCTCGGGGTGGCCGGAGGTGATGGCACGCAGGCGATCGTGGCCGGCGTCGCGGCGGACCGCGGGGTGCCGTTCATGGTCATCTCGGCGGGCACGCGCAACCACTTCGCGCTCGACCTCGGGCTCGACCGCGCCGATCCCCGCCGCTGTCTCGACGCGCTCACCGACGGCGTCGAGGTGCGGGTCGACCTCTGCGTGGCCGGGGACCGCACCTTCGTCAACAACGCCTCGTTCGGCGCGTACGCCGAGGTGGTGCAGAGCCCCGCCTACCGCGACGGCAAACGGCGGACGACGCTGAACCTGTTGCCCGGCCTGCTGATCGGGCCGCGGTCGGCGGCGCTGCGGGTGCGGGCGGGCGAGGACCGGCTGGACGGGGCGCAGGCGGTGCTGGTCAGCAACAACCCCTACGGATCAGGCGATCTGGCGGGGCTGGGGCGCAGGCCGCGGCTGAACGGCGGTGTGCTGGGCGTGCTCGCGGTGACGGTGCGCGACGCGGCGCAGGCCGCCGGTCTGCTGCGCGGCCGGCGGCGGTCGGACGCCGTGTTCCTGCGGACCGCGACGGAGGTCGTCATCACGGCCGACACCCCGTTGCTGCCGGTCGGCGTGGACGGAGAGGCGGTCACGATGACGACTCCCGTGCGGTGCGTGGTCAGGCCGGGGGCGCTGCGCGTGCGGGTGCCGCGCCACCGGCCCGGGGTGCCGCGACCGCGGCCGGAGCTGGACTGGGCGCGGCTGCGCGGGCTGGCCCTGTCCTGAGCGATCGCCCGGTGGCGCCCGCGAGCACCACCGGGCGATCGCCCAGCGCCGCACTGCCCCGTCCTAGCGGCGCCGGATCACCCGGCGTGCCCTGAACATCCCCGGAACTCCTGCGCTTCGTCGCACCGTGCGTCGTGCGGTGCGGCGGGCCACCCGGCGTGAACCGAACATGTCTGCCTCCTCATCGCGTCGATCCTGCTGTTTCCAGGTCGTGCAGTTCCTCGGCCTCCTCCGCGTTCACCAACCCGATCGCGACCAGGTCGAGGGGGCTGATGAAGCCGTCGGACACGCGGAATCCCTTGGCACGGGCGACGGCGTCGCGCAGCGGCACCGCCCAGTGGTGCTCGATGAGCAACAACGCCGCCGCGCTGTCGTTGGGAATCTCGGCGAGCACGTCCCACGCGTCCGCGTCGCTGAACGGGTGGACGCCTCCCTTCTCCCGCACCGCCTCGGCTCCCACAGCGGCGCCGAGACCGAGCAGCGTGCTGATCTTGCTGCCCAGCTCGACCGCTTCGGCGGGCGGGAGAGTGCTCAGGTGCTCCACCGCGATAGCGCCCTTCGGATCCTTGTGGACGGCCAGAGCGTCGATCACGCGGACGGTGTCGGTCTTGCTGAGTTCCTCCAGTTCGGCGATCACCTCACCGCGGAAGTCCGGGTGGGTGAAGCCCAGCACGATCAGCTGGATCGGCCCGATGGCCATATGAGTTCTCCTCTGCTCGATCGGTTACGTCATCCGGTGCGGGTGGAACGCACGGCGAACAAGGTCACGAACAGCTCGTAGGCCGCCAGCACCACCACGATCGACAACAGGGCCGTCCACGACGAGAGCAGCAGCGCGAGCAGGACGGCCACGGCGACTCCACCCACGCGCGCCGCGTCGAGGTGTCGCGCGGTCCAACCTGGACCGTGTGCGGCGAACGCCTGCCCGCCTCGGCGGATCGCACCCCAGGCCTCGACTGTCCTGTGGCGCAACCACACCGGTCCTTTGCCCGGTCCGATCACGTACATCAGCAGGGCGAGCAGGACGCCCGTCCAGAGCGTCTGCCAGCCCCGCGTGCGCAGCTGGCTGAAGACCGCTGTCAGCACGTCCGCGGCGCCATCGCGGTAGAGCCCCTCCGGCACGTTCTGGAGGATCTGCTCGCGCACCGCGCGCAGCGCCGCCGTGACCGCCACGGCCGCGACCACCAGCCACAGGCCGAGTTGCAACGCCGTGCGCCGGCGATCGGGCGAGACGAGCAGGGCGAGCACGAGCAGCACGAGTGTGCTGAGCAGCAACAGGAGCAGGCTTCGCTCGGCCGTCGTCACCGCCTGCTGGGCGGCCCACAGCTGCCCGGAGTCGTAGACGGTGAACTGCGCGAAGTTCTCCGGCAGCGTCACGCCGAGCGAGTCCTGCACCCGGATCCGCAGATCGGCCGGGATCTCACCACTGCTCAGGTCGGGCAGCGAGAGTTGCCTGCCGAACAGGGTGGGCAGCTGCGCGCTGAGCGTCCGGAGCACCTCGTTGATCAACGGCAGCAGGTCGATCTCGACCCGGTCCTGGTGGACGGCCACGACGTCGCTGTCGCCCTCGACCACGGCGAGCACGCGCTGGTGGGCGCGGCGGTTCAGTTCGGTCCAGACGCGCTGGAACTGGTCGCTGCCCAGGACTTCGGTCGCCGTCGCGCGTACCGGGGCGTGCAGCTGGCTCGCCAGCGGCCCGGCGACGAACGCGGCCTGCTCGGGCAGCACCGCCCGCAGCCGCCGCTCGACGTCGACCGCCTCGAAGAGCTTGACGGTCGCGAAGTCCGCCACCGCCGCGGCGACCTCCGGGTCTTTCGGCAGCGGCGCGACCGTGGCGACCCACCGGTCGGTGTTGAGCGCGGTGCGCGCGCTCCAGATGCCGACGACGCTCATCACGAGCGAGAACGCCGTCACCGCGATCAGCACGGCGGCGCCGATCCGGCGGAGCATCCGCACCGCGGCCGCGCGCCGCTCCCGCCGGTCCAGCCGTGCCTGCAGCGCGTACACCTGTGCCCGCAACCGGGACAGCTCGTCGGTCATCCCGATCACCGCGCGGCCCGCGGCAGGAACGCGGCCGCCGCCATCCCACCGAGTGCGATCAGCGCCAGGACGACCAACGCCAGCGCGTAGGAGAGTTCGGGAGTCCTGGTGATGCCGGCGACGAGGATCGTGCCCGCGATCGCCGCTCCGAGGGAGGACCCGAGGTTGGACACGCTGCGGGACAGGCCCGAGATCTCGCCCTGCAACGCGTCCGGGAAGCTCGACTGCACGACGTTCACCGACGGCGTCAGCATCGCGCCGATGCCGAGCCCGATCAGGAAGAGGCCGGGCAGGAACGTCCACGCCTGCGGCGACAGGGCGAGCAGGGCGAGGAAGAGCGCGATGCCACCGATCGTGACGGCGAAGCCGGTCAGCACGAGGCTGCGCTGGGCGTGCCGGCGCGCGAGTCGCTCGGCCGACAGGGACGCGAGCAGCACCCCCGCCGTGGCGGCCGTGAGGATCAGGCCGGTCTCGATCGCGTTGTAGCCGCGCACCACCTGGAGGTAGGCCGAGACCACGAACGAGATGCCCATCAGCACGAGCCACTGCACGTTCTGCGTGATCAGGCCGAGGTTCGAGGTGCGGCTGCGGAACAACTCGGTCGACAGCAACGGTTCCACACCGGCGCGTTCCTTGGCGCGCACGGAGTGGAAGAACCACACGAGCGTGAGTGCTCCGGCGGCGAGCAGCCCCAGCATCAGCCAGAGGTTGTTGTCGGCCGCCAGCACGCCCGACACGATCAGGACGAGCCCGATCGACGACAGCGCCGCGCCGCGGAGGTCGAACGGGCGGCTCGGGTCCGGTGGCCGCGGATCCCGGACGTACCGCCGGCTCAGCACGAAGATCACCACGACGACCAGCGCCTGGAACAGGAAGGCCACCCGCCAGCTGAGCACCGTCGTGATGAGCCCGCCGATCAACGGCCCGGTGGCCGCGCCGATGCCCGCCATGCCGTTGATCACGCCGAACGCACGGGCCCGCGAGGTGACACCGGTGAACAGCATCGTCGCCAGGATGTAGACGGGTGGGATCAGCAGCGCGGTGCCGACACCCTCCAGGATCGAGTTGCCGGCGATGAGCACGGGCAGGCCGGGCGCGAACGCGCTCAGCACGGCGCCGAGGCCGTAGACGGCGAGACCGGCGGTGAGACATCGCTTGCGGCCGTAGCGGTCGGTCAGCTTGCCGCCGGGGATCATCAGCGCCGCCATGACCAGCAGGAAGATCGTGATCGCGAGCTGGACGCCCTGGACGGTGGTGTCCAGGTCACGGCTGATGTCGTTGATCATCACGTTCATGTTGGAGCCGGCGAAGCTGCAGATGAACTGGGCGAGGGCGAGGGGCACGAGCACTCTGCGCAAGGCGTTGGAGTCCACTCACGCAGACTCCGGCGGCCGCGTCCCGAGCGCTTCACGCGGCGCGGATGAGGTGCCGCGGTGGTGCTCCCCCGCGGCGGGTGGTGTGCCGGCGGCCGCGGAGGTGTTGCGTCGCAGGTGGACCGGAGCCCCACCGGTCCCGTCTGCGGGGAGGTGCGCGATGACCGGTTCGGTGTCCGCGAGGATCGCCGCGGGTCTGGCTGCCCGCAAGGAGGTTCCGCTCGCCGGACACGCGGACCTGCCCGCCGGCCGTGACCGTCCCGGCCCGGTGGAGGTGCTCACCGGGCAGGACGGCACGCGGCTGCCGGAGCTCGTGCCGATCCGGTACGGGCGGATGCTGGCCTCGCCGTTCGCGTTCTTCCGCGGCGCGGCCGCGGTGATGGCCGGCGACCTCGCGGCGACGCCGTTCTCCGGGCTGACCTGCCAGCTCAGCGGGGACGCGCACGTGGGCAACTTCGGGGTCTTCGCCTCCCCGGAGCGGCGACTGGTGTTCGACCTCAACGACTTCGACGAGACGCTGCCCGGTCCGTGGGAGTGGGACGTCAAACGGCTCGCGGCCAGCATCGCCGTCGCCGGCCGGGAGAACCGGCTGGGGCGCAAGGCACGGGCGGCCGCCGTGCGCACCGCCGTCGGCAGGTACCGGTCGGCGATGATCCGCTTCGCGGAACAGGGTGATCTCGAGGTCTGGTACGCCCATGCCGGTGCCGACGAGGTCGAGCTCCTGCTCAAGTCACGCGCGGACAAGGCGAAGCAGCGCCGGTTCGCGCGCGAGCAGGCGAAAGCCCGTGCGCGGGACAGCCTGCAGGCCTACCGCAAACTGACGTCCGTCGTCGACGGATGCCGTCGCATCACGGCGGATCCGCCGCTGCTCGTGCCGGTCGGCCACCTGATGCCCGACGCGGACCGCGCGGACCTGGAGTTCCTGATCCAGGACCTGCTCGCCGGCTACGCCACCACGCTGTCCGCCGATCGGCGCCATCTGATGAACGGGTTCCGGTTCGTCGACATGGCCCGCAAGGTCGTCGGGGTCGGCAGCGTCGGGACCCGGTGCTGGATCGTGCTGCTGTACGGGCGGGACGAGAACGATCCGTTGCTGCTGCAGGTGAAGGAGGCCTCGCGGTCGGTTCTCGCGGACCACCTTCCCGAGGGCGTGCGCACGAGGCACCGCAGTGAGGGCGAACGGGTCGTGGCCGGGCAACGGCTGATGCAGGCCGCCGGCGACATCTTCCTCGGCTGGGAGACCGCCGAGGGCATCGACGGGCTCACCAGGGACTTCCACGTCCGCCAGTTGCGCGACTGGAAGGGCTCGGCCTCGATCGAGACCATGGACGCGGCGGGCCTGCGGCTGTACGGCGCGTTGTGCGGGTGGACGTTGGCCAGAGCACATGCGCGCACCGGTGACCGGATCGCGATGGCCGCGTACCTCGACGACGGCAGCACGTTCGACGACGCGCTCGCCGAGTTCGCCGAGCGCTACGCGGACCGCAACGAGCAGGACCACCGGCTCGTCGCCGAGGCGGCGCGGACCGGGCGCATCGAGGTCCGAAGTGGACTCTGAGCACCCAGGAACGAAACCCTTCTGAGGAGACCACATGTGCCGATGGCTCGCGTATTCCGGTTCCCCGGTTCTGCTGGAGGAGCTCCTCTACGTCCCGGCGAACTCGCTCGTCACCCAGAGCAGGCACTCACGACTGGGCGTGGAGACCACCAACGGTGACGGCTTCGGGATCGGCTGGTACGCGACCGCGCCGGCGCCAGGCCTGTTCCTGAGCACCGAACCCGCCTGGAACGACCGCAACCTGCGGGAGCTGTCCGCGCAGACCACGGCGGAGGTCGTCTTCGCGCACGTCCGCGCGTCCACCGGCTCGGCGGTCCAGCAGACCAACTGCCATCCGTTCCGGCACGGGCGCAGGCTGTGGATGCACAACGGGCTCATCACCGCTTTCCCGTTGGTGCGCCGGGAACTCTCGCTGGTGGTCGATCCCTCGCTCTACGCGGAGATCGAGGGATCGACCGACTCGGAGATCCTGTTCTACCTCGCACTGACCTTCGGCCTGGAGCACGATCCGCCCACCGCGGTCGCCCGCACCGCCGGGTTCGTCGAGGCGATCGGCAGGAACCGCGGTGTGGCGCACCCGCTCCAGATGACGGTCGCCACGACCGACGGTGAGACCACCTGGGCGTTCCGCTACTCCAGCGAACGCCGCTCGCGCAGCCTGTTCCACAGCACCGACATCACGACGCTGCGGCAGCAGTACCCGGACAACCCGACGCTGCACGGCCTGTCCCCCGAGACTCGGCTCGTCGTGTCGGAACCGCTGGGCGACCTGCACGGCGCGTGGCGCGAGGTGCCCGAGTCGACCTGCGTCGTCGCGCGCGGCGGCGCCGAGGAACTCCTCCCGTTCGGACCTCTCCGATGACGGCACCGGTGGTGGCCGGCGTCGACGGCTCGTCGTCCGCGCTCGCCGCGGTCATGTGGGCCGCCGACGAATGTGCCCGGCGCAACGCACCGCTGCGGCTGGTGCACGCGTTCTCGCTGCCCGCGGAAGGACATCTCGCGTTCGACGGGACCGGCGGCGACGTGCGGTGCGCGGCCGGGGAGCGGGCCGCGGCGTGCCTGTCCGAGGCCGCCACCGCCGCCCGTGCCGCGGGGCCGGACGTGGAGATCACGACCGAACCGCTCGGCGGTGGCGCGACGACCCTGTTGATCGAGGAGTCCCGGCACGCTCGGCTGCTGGTGCTCGGGGCGCAGGGCCTCGGCAACGTACGGGGCCTGCTGGTCGGCTCGACGGCGGCGGCGCTGGCCTCGCACGGCAGGTGCCCGCTGGTGATCGTGCGCGGCCTGGCGGCGACCGACGGCCCGATCGTGGTGGGCCACGACGGTTCCGCGGCGAGCGAGGCCGCGCTGGGGTTCGCCTTCGCGGCCGCCTCGCTGCGCGCCGCCCGGCTCACGGTGCTCCTGTGCCGGCCCGGCTTCACGGTGGAAAGCGCCTACCGCACCGCACGGTTCGCCGCGGCCCGTGACGAGGCCGACGACGACGCGCGCGAGGTGCTCGCGCGGTGGCAGACCCGGTATCCCGACGTGCGGGTGGAACGCGCGCTGCCACGGGACCGCCCCGTGCGAGCGCTCATGCGGTACGGCACCGAGGCACAGCTTCTGGTGGTGGGCAGTCACGGTCGTGGCGGGTTCGACGGCATGTTGCTCGGCTCGACGAGCCAGGCCCTCGTCTCGCACGCGCCGTGCCCGTTGGTGATCGTGACCTCGGCGGACCGGCAGGCCGGCCTCATCCACTGACCGGGTGCAGGAGACCGTGTTCCGGCCGACCGGCCGCGAGCCACTCCTGAGTGCTCCGATGCGCGGCGTCGATCAGCTCACGGGACCGGCTGAAGTCGGCCGGAGACACGCTGAGCGGACACAACGGCGGCACCACGCGGAGGTCGACCTCGTCCCGGTAGCGCTCGACGTCCACCGCGAGCCGGTGGTTCACCAGCAACGTCAACGCGTGCAGCGCCATCCCGAGGGCGCTGCGCGGCGGCTGTTCGAGGTCGCACGCGTACCCGGTCGGCAGCACCCACACCCGTTCCGCGCCCAGAGCCACCGCGTGCGACACGGGATTGTTGTTCACCGCACCACCGTCCATCAGGTACCGGCCGCCGAGCGACACCGGCGGGAACACCGCCGGAATCGCGGTGCTCGCCATCAACGCGTCCACCGCGTCGCCCTCGGAGAGCAACACCTCCTCTCCGGACAGCACGTCCGTGGCGCCGACGTGCGCGGGCGTCGGCGTGGTCCCGAGCGTGAGGCCGGAGAGGTGGGTCCGCAGCAGGCGCCGCAACGCCGCGCTGGGCACGAGGTGGTCGCTCAGCCCGAAGACACCGAGGAGGCCACGCACCGGCCGGATCGGGAAGACGTCCTTCCGGGACAACGACGTCCACAGATCCGTGAGGGTGCCGACCCCCTCGGGGCCGGGGTGGGCCGCGTGCCAAACACCGTTGACCGCGCCAACCGATGTTCCGACGACCAGGTCGGGCTGGACGCCCTCGGCGACGAGCGCCGCGAGCATGCCCACCTCGACCGCGCCCAGACTTCCGCCGCCGGCGAATACGAACGCGGTCTTCATCGAGCCATTCTGCCGCCGGGCGTCCCCGCTCACGAGGGGCCAGTCCCCGGCCGAACCACCCGCGCCGGGTGACCCGCGGCTCGCCGCCCGCCACCAGCCTGGCGATCACCTGATGTGCCGAGCGAAAGGCAGGACGACGTGGCCGGTGCGGAGAAGGAGAGGCTGCGGGAACCGGACGAGTGGCGGCGCTGGGGACCGTATCTCGGGGAACGGCAGTGGGGCACGGTCCGGGAGGCGTCGAACGGGGACGACGCCTGGACGTCGTTCACCCACGACCAGGCGCGCTATCGCGCCTACCGCTGGGGCGAGGACGGGCTCGCGGGCTTCAGCGACGACCGGCAGCGGATGTGCCTGGCGCTGGCGTTGTGGAACGGGGCCGACCCGATCCTCAAGGAACGGCTGTTCGGCCTGACCAACGGCGAGGGCAACCACGGCGAGGACGTCAAGGAGTGCTACTTCTACCTCGACGCCACGCCCACCTCGTCGTACCAGCGGATGCTCTACAAGTACCCGCAGCGGGCCTTCCCCTACGAGGACCTGGTCGCCACCAACGGGAAACGCGGCCGCGACGACCCGGAGTACGAGCTGCTCGACACCGGCGTCTTCGACGACGACCGCTACTTCGACGTCGTCGTGGAGTACGCCAAGGCAGGACCCGAGGACGTCCTGATGCGGGTCACCGCGCACAACCGCGGGCCGGACGAGGCGACGCTGCACGTGTTGCCGGCGCTGTGGTTCCGGCACACCTGGTCGTGGGCGGGCACCACCGAGCCCTCGCTGCACACGCTGGGCACGGGCACGGTGCGGGCCGCGCATCCCGAACTCGGCGTGTGGTGGTGGTACGCCGACGGCCAACTGATGGTCACCGGCAACGAGACCGACGACGAGCGGGTCTTCGGCATCCCCAACACCACCCCGTACGTCAAGGACGGCATCGAACGCGCGGTGCTGCGCGGGGATCTCACCGCGCTCGCCCCGGACGGCGTCGGCACGAAGGCCGCCGCCCACCACGTGCTGACGATTCCGCCGGGTGGCAGCGAGACCGTCCGCGTCCGCTTCACCACCGCCGCCACCGACGAGCCGTTCGGCGGGTTCGACGCGGTGATCTCCGCCCGGCGCGAGGAGGCCGACGACTTCTACGACGAGGTGCTCGGCGGCGATCCGGCGAGCGGCGAACGGCTGGTGTGCCGGCAGGCGCTGTCCGGGCTGCTGTGGTCGCGGCAGTACTACGGGCTCGACGTCGAGCGCTGGCTCACCGAACGCGGCGCGGACCCGATCGGCGCGCCGGCCGGTCTGTCCAATGAGGACTGGCGACATCTCGTGGCCGGGGACGTGGTCGTCCTGCCGGACAAGTGGGAGTACCCGTGGTTCGCCGCGTGGGACCTCGCGTTCCACGCGGTGCCGCTCGCGGTGGTGGACCCGGCGGCCGCGAAACAGCAGGTGGAACTGCTGCTCGGCCGCCGCTACCTGCACCCGGACGGGCAACTGCCCGCCTACGAGTGGAACTTCGGGGACGTCAACCCGCCGGTGCACGCGTGGGCGGCCTGGTTCGTCTACCAGCACGACCGCGACACCACCGGAACCGGCGACCGGGCGTTCCTGGAACGCGTGTTCCCACCGCTGCTGCGCAACTTCGGCTGGTGGCTCAACCGCAAGGACGCCGACGGCCGCAACCTGTTCCAGGGCGGTTTCCTGGGGCTGGACAACATCGGCGTGTTCGACCGCAACGCCCCGCTGCCCGCCGGTGGGCGGACCGACCAGGCGGACGGCACCGCGTGGATGGCGCTGTTCTGCCAGAACCTGCTGCAGATCGCGCTCGAACTGGCGCGCGAGGACCCGGTGTACCTGGAGCACGCCGCGACGTTGCTGGAGAACCTCGCGTGGATCGCGGCGGCGACCAATCACGTCGGCAACGGGTTGTGGGACGAGGAGGACGGCTTCTTCCACGACGTGCTGAGGAACCCGGACGGCACGTCGACGCCGCTGCGCGTCCAGTCGGCCGTCGGACTGATCCCGCTCGCCGCCGCCACCGTGGTCGGCGCCGAACTGCGGCACGACCATCCCGGACTCGTCGACGGCATGCGCGGGTTCCTCGACCGGCATCCCGCGGTGCGGGCCGCGTTGTGGGGCCACGGCGCGCAGACCGACGCAGACGGGCCGGTGCTGTTCGCGCTGTTCGACGAGAGCCGGTTGCGCCGCATCCTCGCCAGGGTGCTGGACGAGAACGAGTTCCTGGGGCCGTACGGCATCCGGTCGCTCTCGCGGTGGCACGCCGAGCACCCGTACGTGCTGACCGTGGACGGCGTCGAGCATCGCGTCGGCTATCAGCCCGCGGAGTCGGACAGTTCCATGTTCGGCGGCAACTCCAACTGGCGCGGCCCGGTGTGGTTCCCGATCAACGCGATGGTCGTGCGCGCGTTGCTGCACCTGCACTCCTACTACGGGGACGGCTTCACCGTCGAGTGCCCGACCGGGTCGGGGCGGCGCCTCACCCTGGAGCAGGTGGCGGGCGAGATCAGCGACCGGTTGCTCGCGACGTTCCTGCCCGGGCAGGACGGCCGCCGTCCGGTCCACGGTGGACAGACGCGCTACCGGGACGACCCGCACTGGCGGGACCTGCCGCTGTTCTACGAGTACTTCCACGGTGACAACGGAGCGGGCATCGGCGCGAGCCACCAGACCGGCTGGACGGCGCTCGTGGCGTTGCTGTCCCGCGTGCCCGCGAGGGAGGACGTGCGATGAACGGATGGCCGGACCGGCCCGTCGTCTACGAGATCAACACCGCGGTGTGGCTGGGCGAGCTGGCACGCGACGCCGAGCGGCCCGTCACGCTCGCCGAGGTGCCCGCCTCCGCCTGGGACGCCGTGACGCCGTCCGGCGTCGACGCGGTGTGGCTGATGGGCGTGTGGGAGCGCAGCACGACCGGGCTGGCACTCGCCAACGCGCGGTCCGGGCTGCGGGCCTCGTTCCAAGCCGCGCTGCCGGACCTGCGCCCGCAGGACGTGAGCGGGTCGCCTTACTGCGTGCGGCGCTATGTCGTGGCCGACGAGTTCGGCGGCGACGAGGCCCTTGCGAAGGCACGGGCGGAGCTCGCGTCACGCGGGGTGCGGCTGGTGCTCGACTACGTGCCGAACCACGTGGCGCCGGACCACCCGTGGGTGACGGAGCACCCGGAGCTGTTCGTCCGCGGCGACGTGGACGACTACGCGGACAACCCAGAGCACTGGCTCGCGATCGGCGAGCACGTCTTCGCGCGCGGCCGGGACCCGTACTTCCCGCCGTGGCCGGACGTCGTGCAGCTCGACGCCTTCTCCCCCGCCCTGCGGACCGCCGCGGCGACGGCGCTGGCCGGCATCGCGGCCCGCTGCGACGGCATCCGGTGCGACATGGCGATGCTCATGACCAACGACGTGTTCGCGCGCACCTGGGGCCGCGAGGCGCCCGAACGGGAGTTCTGGCCCGAGATCGTCGACGGGCTGCGCGACCAGCACGCCGAGACCGTGCTGATCGCCGAGGCGTACTGGGACATGGAGTGGACGTTGCAGCAGCAGGGTTTCGCCTTCTGCTACGACAAGCGCCTCTACGACCGGCTCGTCTCGCGGGACGTCGAAGGGGTGCGCGCGCATCTGCGGGCCGACATCGGCTACCAGGAGAAACTGGTGCGGTTCCTGGAGAACCAGGACGAACCGAGGCTGGCGGCCACGCTCCCGCCGGACGCCGCCAGGGCCGCCGCGGTCGTCGTCGCCACCCTGCCCGGCGCCACGCTGTGGCACGAGGGCCAGTTCGAGGGCAGGACGGTCCGGCCGCCGGTGTTCCTGAACCGCCGCCCGGACGAGCCGCTCGACCACGACCTCGCCGCTTGGTACCGGCATCTGCTGGCGACCGTGCGGGAACACCGCCTCCGAGCCGGCGAGTGGTTCCTGCTCGGTACCGAGGGTTGGCCGGACAACCAGTCGCACCGCTCGCTGCTCGCGTGGGAGTGGATCGAGGTCGGCGGGTCCCGGCACGTCGTGGTGGTCAACTTCTCCGATTCACCGGCGCAGGCCCGGATCCCGCTCGACTGGGAGCCGCGGGCCTGGCGGTTCACCGACGTGCTCGGCGGTGAGGTCTTCGATCGCGACCTCACCGCCGAGGGACTCTTCGTGTCACTGCGCCCGTGGGGTTTCCACGTGCTGTCGGTGACGTGATCGAACCCGCGCGCGGAGCAGGGCGGCGGCCCAGCCCGCGCGCGGGTCCGCGTCCACCAGCAACACCTTCACCAGCACGGTGAGCGGCACCGCCAGCAACGCGCCGAGAGGGCCGAGCACCCACGCCCAGAACGCCAGCGACAGGAACGTCGTGGTGGTCGACAGTCCCGCGGCGTCCCCGGTGTAGCGCGGCTGCACCAGTGACTGCACCACGAAGTTCAGCACCCCGTACACGGCCAGCACCGCCAGTGCGCGGCGCGGACCGTGCTGCAGCAGGGCGAGCGCTGCGGGCGGCAGCACCCCGAGCACGAAGCCGACGGTGGGAACGTAGTTGGTGACGAACGACAACACGCCCCACAGCAGCGCGAGCGGGACGCCCAGCAACGCCAGCGCCACGGTGTCCAGCACCGCCACGACCGCGCCGAACACCGTCGTCACCAACAGGTAGCGCCGGGTGCGGCGGGCGAACTCCCGCAGCGCCACCGTCAACTGCGGCCGCTGGTCCGCGATCTCGGCCAGCCTGCTGTCGGTCCAGTGCACCTCGACGCCGAGGAAGAGCAACACTGCCAGCAGGAACACCAGACTCGTGGTGAGACCGGTCAGGTCCGAGAGCAGTCCGGTGATCGACGCGAGCACCTTGCCCCGGTCCAGGCCGGCGAGCACGTGCTCCGCCTGCTGCACCAGCTGGTGGGCCGCGTACTCCGGCAGCATCCCGGCGAGCCGCACACCGGACACGACGACCGTCACCGCGATCGCGCCCAGCACCGCGTACACCAGCACCACGACGGCCGTGGTCGCGAGCCACGACGGTGCGCCCCGGCCGCGCAGCCACCGGTGCGCGGGGCTGATCGCGATCACGATCAGCCCCGCCAGCACGGTGGGCGCCACCAGCCACGCGACCGCCTTCAGCCCGGCGACCACGACCACCGCCGACGCGGCGCCGAGCAGAATCGTCAATGCGCGTGGCATCAACGAGATGACGACTCGAGCGTTGCCGCCGCCTCGTTGCCGTGCACCACCACGGCCCAGATCACCACCACGCACAGGGTGATGACGATCGTGGACCACACCGGGTGCACCGAGACGAACGCGAGTTGTGCCACCGCGTTCACCGCGGCGAGGATCACCGTGACCACTCTGGCCCACGCGGAGCCGGAGAGCAGTGCGGCGCCCGAGAGCGCCACCAGAACGCCCAGCAGCAGGGTGATCCAGCCCCAGGTGGTGAGGTCGAAGACGATCACCTGCTCGCCGTTGGCGACGTAGTACTCGCCGCGGAACAACCCGACGAGCCCCTCGATGGCGTTGAACGCCCCCATGACGATCATCATGATGCCCGCGAACCAGATCCAGCCGAGCCAGCCTGTGTCCTGCATCGTGCCTCCGTTGTCTCCCGAAGCGTTGGACGGGCTCACCGTGCCCCGGCGCGGGCGGGTGGATCTTCACCCGCCGCGTGTGAGTGCCTGGGCACGTGTCCGCTCCGGCGGGTGAAGACCTGGGCCGTTCGGCGGACGAGCGTCGTCGCCATGACCACACCCCCGTACGCGCCGATCGCCGATCACGGGCTGATCGGCGACCTTCAGACCACCGCGCTGGTGTCCACCGACGGCACGGTGGACTGGTTCTGCTGCCCGCGGTTCGACTCGCCGTCGGTGTTCGCCTCGCTGCTGGACCGCAAGCGCGGCGGGTTCTGCCGGATCCGGCCCGCCGGGTTCACCGGCACGGGAAAGCAGCTGTACTTCCCGGACACGGCGGTGCTGATCACCCGTTTCATGACCGAGGACGGCACCGGGGAGGTCGTCGACTTCATGCCGCCGCTGGCGGAGGAAGGCCCGACCGAACGGCACCGGCTCGTGCGCCTGGTGCGGTGCGTCCGGGGACGGATCACGTTCGAGCTCGACGTGGCTCCCCGCTTCGACTACGGCCGCCGGGCGCACCGCACACACCTCACCGACGACGGCGTGATCTTCGCGTGCGGCCAGTTCGGCCTGGTGCTGCACGCGGTGCGCGAACCGGGGGACGCCCGGCTGGTGTCCGGGCAGATCACCGACACCGGTGACCTGCGCGCGACGATCGGCCTGGAGGAGGGACAGACCCGCGGCATCGTGCTGGAGTCCGGTGTGGACGGTCCGCCGCGCGCCGTCGCCGCGGCCGAGGCGCAGGAGCTGTTCGAACGGACTGTGCGGTTCTGGCAAGAGTGGCTCGCCCGCGGCACCTACCGGGGCCGGTGGCGCGAGGCGGTCGACCGGTCGGCCATCACCCTGAAGCTGCTCACCTACGCGCCGACCGGGGCGATCGTCGCCGCCCCGACGGCCGGCCTGCCGGAACAACTCGGTGGCGAGCGGAACTGGGACTACCGCTACACCTGGATCAGGGACGCCTCGTTCGCCGTCGGTTCGTTGCTGCGGCTGGGATTCACCGACGAGGCGGCGGCGTTCGGCGGCTGGCTCACCGAGCGGTTCGTGGAGGGTGAGCCGCTGCGGGTGATGTACGCCGTCGACGGGTCCGCCGACCTCACCGAGCACGTGCTCGACCACTGGGAGGGCCATCGGGGGTCCTCGCCCGTGCGGATCGGCAACGACGCGGCCGGCCAGTTGCAGCTCGACATCTACGGCGAACTGCTGGACAGCGTGCACGCCGCCCACCTGCACGGCGTGCGCATCGGGCATCGCGGCTGGCACGCGGTGGTCGAACTGCTGGACTGGCTGGCGGAGAACTGGAACCAGCCGGAGGAGGGGATCTGGGAGACGCGGGCCGGACGCGCGGACTTCACCTACGGCAGGGTGATGAGCTGGGTCGCGTTCGACCGGGCGATCCGCATCGCCGAGAGCGAGGGCAAACCCGCGCCGGTGGCGAGGTGGCGCTCGCAGCGCGACCGGATCTACGGCCAGGTGTGGGACCAGGGCTGGGATCACCGCACCGGGGCGTTCGTGCAGCGGTACGGCTCGCAGGTCCTCGACGCGTCGTTGCTGCGGATGGCGCAGGTGGGGTTCGTCGCGCCACGGGACCCGGTCTGGCTGGACGCCCTCGCCGCGATGGAGTCACTCGTCGGCGACAGCCTCGTGCGGCGCTACGACACGGACGCGGCACCCGACGGGCTGCGCGGCTCGGAGGGCTCGTTCTCGTTGTGCACCTTCAACTACGTGACCGCGCTGGCGTTGTCCGGACGGGCCCGCGAGGCACGGCTGGTGTTCGAGAAGATGCTGACCTACGGCAACCACGTCGGTCTCTACGCCGAGGAGATCGCGGTGACCGGCGAACAGCTGGGCAACTTCCCGCAGGCGTTCACCCACCTGGCCCTCATCGACGCCGCCGTCACCCTCGACGAGCAGCTCACTCGCGACGGGTGAGGACGTGGCGGCGCCCGCCTCGCACAGTGATCGGCATGGCGACTTTGACCGTGTGGAAGTTCGACACGACCGACGGGGCGCACCGCGCGCTGGAGGAACTGACGAGGCTGCAGGACCAGCAGCTGATCATCGTTCGCGACGCGGCCTACGTGTACTGGGACCCGGACGCGAAACGGCCGAAGACCAGGGAGCTCGGCAAGCTGACCGGCGCGGGAGCGCTCGGCGGCGGGTTCTGGGGGCTGTTGTTCGGCCTGATCTTCTTCGTGCCCGTGCTGGGCGCGGCGATCGGGGCCGGTGTCGGCGCGCTGGCCGGATCGATGTCCCGTGCGGGCATCGACGACGACTTCGTGAAGGAGATCCGGGACACCGTCACGCCCGGCACGTCCGCCCTGTTCGTGATGTCCGAGGGCGCCGTCGTCGACCGGGTGGCCGAGAGGTTCAAGGAGACCGGCGCCACCCTGCTGACCACCAACCTCACCAAGGAGCAGGAGGAGCTGCTGCGCGAGACGTTCGCGTCCTGACGTCTCGATGATCACGGCGGTGGTGGTCCGGTGACGACTGCCGGGGTGCCGATGCCGGCCTGCCACCGCCTGCCGATGAACCGGCCGGAGCACGGAAGACCGTGCTCCGGCCGGTTCCCCGTGTTCACCGTGCCGGGCCCGCCGCCAGCACGCGCGCGGCCGCCTCGCCCAGCAGCGAGTGCACGACCCTCAGCACGTCCGCCACGTGGTCGCGGTGCTCGCTGATCACCTCGGCCCTGCGGGTCGCCTCCCGCACGACGCTCTCCGCCCGGCGGCGCGCGGTCTCCTCCATCAGCCGCACGTCGTGGCAGGTCTGCTTGCGCCGCAACGCCAGCGCCAGTTCGAAGTCCTCGGTGACCTCCGCCCGGTGGCGGGCCGCCGCCTCGTCCAGCGCACGGCGGCCCGCCTCCCCCTCCCGCAGGATCCGCGCCACCCGCACGCGTGTCTCCGCGAGCAGCTCCCGGTGCTCGGCGTGCGTGCGGCGCGCGGACTCCCACGCGTGGTCCTCCAGCGCGGTGGCCCTGTCGGTGATCTCGGCCGCCTGGGCGAGCGTGCGCTCCACGACGTACCGGAGGCGTTCGCCGACCGCGTACGGGGACTGCGGCACGGCGCGCAGCCGGTCGAGCCGCTCCCGCAACGCGCGGTTGTCCTGCCGTTCGGACTCCAGGTGCCGGGCGAGCGCCTCCGCCCTGGCCTCCGCCGCGTCGCGGTCCGCGGTGAGCGTCTCGATGTCCCGTTCGGCCTCGTGGACGTAGTGCCACACCTGGTCGCGGCGGAAGCCCAGCCACGCGACGTCGAACGCGGTGCGCAACGGCACCAGTTCGGCGGTCACGGCCGCACCAGGGTCAGCGGCACGCGGCACAGCGCCCCGATGCCGTCCTCGGGAGCCTGCCGCGTGCCCGCGTTGATCACGTGCACCCGCGTGCCGCTCAGTAACGCCGCTCGCACGGCCACGTCCGCGAGCAGCCCGCAGCGGCGGCGCGACCCCACCGGCCGGCCAGGGGCCACGTCGGTCGGCGCGAGGCCGTACCAGGCGGTGGCGGTGACGTCCTCCGGCTGACCGACGAACAACTCGTCCACCCGGCCGTCGGCCAGCGCGCCGAGGGTCTCGTCCACGCCCTCGACCCCCAGACGCCGGGCGCGGCCGCGTTCGTGGAAGTCCGCCAGCACCCCCGCGGTCCAGGTGCGGGCGGCCGCGCGCACCTCGTCCTCGACCCGGCTCGGGCTCAGGTCGGTGCCGACCCAGCGCACCGTCGTCTCGCGCCGGACGGGAGCAGGCAGCGCGGCCCACAGCGCGGCCACCACCTCGTCCTGTCCCGCCACGACCAGCAGCCTGGCGTCCTGCCGGACCAGCATCGCCGCGACGGCCGCCGCGACGGACCGCACGCCCTCGTGCCAGTCCCGATCCTCGTAGTGCAGCGACATCCACTCGGCGGAGGGCGTGCCCAGTTCGGCGGTCTCACGGGTCGCGGCGGCGACCACGCACGGCGGCCGTTCCTGCACCCACGCGAGCAACGGCAGCACATGCGCGGGAGAGCTGAACCACGCGAGGTCCAGATGGCGCAGTCCGGGCGCCTGGAAGACGCGCGGGGGCACCTCGCCGCCCGCGAACCCCACCAGCGTTCCCGCGGCCGGGTCGGCGTCGTGCGCCCGGTGCAGCGCGCCACCGATCGCACCGACCACGTCGTCGTCCGCTCCGTCGCTGCGCAGCTGGTCGGCCAGACGGCCCCAGCGCGACCGCCACGAACGCAACGGACTCGATCCCATGTAGACGGACGCGACCGGCCGGGCGGGCCGGACGACGTCGATCAGATCCCGCAGCGCGGGCAGGCAGGTCTTGGGCACAGCAGCGACTCCTCTTCCCCGTCGTGGACTGGCCACAGAGTCCGGGGAGGTGGTGATCCGCTTCTTCACCCGGCGCGGATGAACCCGCCTGCCCACACCGGTGTGGCGCTCGCCCCGTGCGGGGGAAGTCCGCCCCGTGCGCGACGAGCAGCGTCGGACCTCTAAGGAGGTGCGGACTTCCATGAGCCGTCAACCTGATCGTTCCCGCTCCCGTCGCATCGTGCTCGCCGTCGCGCTGTTCGCCTTCATCCTCGCCGCCCCCGGTGACGACGACTGCGGGGAGACCTCTCCGCTCGTCGTCACCGGTGTCCTCGCGGCCGCCGGTCTGTTGCCCAGACTGGTCGGGGTGGCCGGACGCGCGCTGGTGCTGACAGCCCAGCCGGGCAAGGCGATCCGGCCCCCCTGCCCGGCGAAGTGATGCGGTTCGATCGCATGATCATCCACGGCAACTCCATCGGGGAGAGTCATCTTCATGTCCGACAGTTCGGAGTGCGAGCGACCAGCGCACGACACCAGTCCGCCCAGATTCCGGGTTCCCGTCTCGGCTGTTCCGCTCGTCGCGAGAGACCAGTTGCTGTCCGTTGTGGACGGCCACGTCGCGGCGGCACCCGTCACCCTCGTCACCGGGCCCGCGGGCAGCGGCAAGACCACGCTGCTCGCGGAGTGGGCCAGACGCCGCGCCGGCCGGGTCGCGTGGCTGACCCTGAACGAGCACGACAGCATGCCCGCCCGCCTGCGCATCGCGATGAGGGACGCGCTCACCGGCGTCTGGCCGGACCAGGACCACCTCGACGCGATCCCCTGGTCCGAACCGGGTTTCTCCTCGGCGATCGTGGCCGCGTTCGACCACCTGCCCGCGTCCGCGTGCCTGGTGCTCGACAACGTGCACGAACTGCGTGACCCGGAGGCTCTGACCACCATCGACCTCCTCACCCGGCAGCCACCAGACCGGCTGCGACTCGTGCTGCTCGGCCGGTTCCCGCCACCGTTGCACCTCGCCCGGCTGCACCTGGAGGGACGACTGCGCGAGGTGCTGCCCGACGAGCTCGCGTTCGACCGGGCGGAGACCGAGGCACTGCTCGCCGCGTACGACGTGCCGATCTCACCCGAGGAGATCACCCCGCTGCTCAGCGGCACCGAGGGCTGGGCGGGCGGGCTGACGTTCGCGGCGATGCGGATGAACACGACCGGCACCCGCCCGGCCGACCTGCTCATGTTCACCGGGCAGGACGAGATCGTGAACGGCTATCTGACCGAGGAGGTGCTCGCACCCCACTCGCCGAGCACGCGCGATCTGCTCGTCGCGACCAGTGTCTGCGACACGGTGACCACGGGCCTCGCGAACGCTCTGGCACCGGAGCACCCGAGTCCCGGCGTCGTGCTCGACCAGTTGGAACGCACCAACGCGTTCGTCAGCAGGCTGGGCAACACACCCGAGTGGTACCGCTGTCATCCGGTGCTGCGGGCGCATCTCCTCGCCGAACTCCGCCGCACCCGGCCGGCCGACGAGAGCGCGCTGCACCGGTCCGCGGCGCGCTGGCACCACGAGCACAGCCTGCCCCTGACGGCGTTGCGGCACGCGGTCGCGGCCGGCGAGGACCAGCTTACCGCGGAGATCGTCGAGCACTCGGTGCTGCGGGAGATGCTCCACGCGGGCGGTGCGGAGGTGCACCCGGTGCTGGGCTCGGTGCCCGCCCACGTGCTGGCCAGGCCCGCGGTCGGCGTGGTCGCGGCGCTCGTCGCGCTCGACGCGGGTGACCTCGCCGCCGCCGACCGGGTGCTCGCGGGAATCGGCGGCGGTTCCCCCGCGCTCCGGCCGGAACGGGTCAGGGTGCTGCACGGCACCGCGCTGCTGCGCCGCGGCCGGTTCGACGCGCACGTCGGCGAGGCGCTCCACATCATGGCCAGGACGACAGCCGGTCTGAGCGGCGCGCCGGACGCGGACGTCGCCGCCCTGCTCGACCGCGGCGTCGCGGCGTTGTCGCGTGGCGAGCACCGTGCCGCCGAGACCGACCTGGTCCGTGCGGCGGCGCTCGCCAGGAAGGAGGGGTTCACCCACGCGGAACTGGACTGCCGCGTGCACCTGGCGGCGCTGGCGAGCGCGATGGGCGACATCGTGGAGGGGGCGCGGCAGGCGCGGGCGGCGGTCGAGTTCGCCGAGCGAAGGGGGTGGCAGACGCACTTCACCTGTGCCCTCGCCTACTCGTTGATGGGAGTGCACGCCTACCTGCGCATGGAGGACGCGAACGCGACCGACCTGTCCCTGCGCGCGACCACGGCCCTGGGCGACCGGCCCGACCTCGGGGTCGGGATCGCGGTCCGCACGCTGGACGCGGCGGTGTCGTTCGCGACGGCGGGCGACCCGCGTGCCGTCGCCGGCCGCCTGCGCACCCAGTGGCAGGACGTCGCCGGACGCGAGGTGACGCCGCCCGTGGTCGCACACATAGCGCCCGCCCTGCAACGGATGGCGCTGCGGACCGGTGACGAGCAGTGGGCCGCGGCGATGCCCGGCCAGGTCGAGGCGATGTTCGGCCCCTGCGGAGAACAGGCGGTGCTCCAGGCCGTCCTGCACTCCCACCACTCCCGCGTCAACCAGGCCCGCAAACTGGTGGAACCGCTGCTGTCGGGCGATCTGCCCGCGGTCGCCGCGCCGACCGTCGTCGACGCCTGGCTGCTGGAAGCCGTGCTGGTGGAGCGAACCGGCGACCAGCGGCGCTCCCACGAGGCCGTCACCAGGGCCCTGGCGGCCGCGGAACCCGTCGGCACGATCCGGCCGTTCGTCCACGCGGGCAAGCCGGTGCGCGAACTCCTCGCCCGCGGCGCCGGCCGGTTCGGCAGGCTCGACCGGTTCGCCACGACGACGATGACCGCTTTGCCCACGGCGGCCACGAACTCGGCGGGCGTGCTCACCAGTCGCGAGCGCGATCTGCTGGTCGAACTCCCGTCCATGCGCACCACCGAGGAGATCGCGAGCTCCCTGTTCGTCTCCGTCAACACGGTGAAGACGCATCTGCGCGGCATCTACCGCAAGCTGGGCGTCAACCAGCGGCGTGACGCCGTGCTCGTAGCCAGGCGACTCGGTCTGATCTGACCGCGATTGGCCCCTGGGCCCCGGACCCGGCCCTTGCCACACTTGATCCGCACGGGCACGCCACAGCGCGGCCCGCATCCGAGCCGGCGACACGATCGCCCAGGGCTCGGTCGTGGAAATCCCCAGCGGGCACCCCCGTCGGTGCTCAGTTCGGCCTGCGCACGGCCGGGTGGGGTGTCCGGGTCGTGAGTGGTTTCCGTTCCCGTGGGCGCACTTTCGGGGGTCGAGGAAACCACTCACGACCAGTCCACTGTGGATGGGCGAAGGCGGCCTCCCGCGCGACCGGCTCGGACTTCCGGCGTGATCCGCGCCACGAGGGCAACCAAAACGGTGCCCGATCGCATGGGTAGGGGTGAGGGCACCTGACGAGTGCCCCTGACCCGGCGGAGAGTCGCAGTGCGCAGTGGACAGGTGATCGCGGCGGTGGTGTTCGCACTGGCTGTCGCGGGCATCGTGATCCCCGTGCTCACGCTCGTCGACGCGGAGCGGCCTCCCGAGCAACGACCCACGGTGGTGCGGACCGACGACATGACATGGCGAAGCACGCCGTCCTCACGGCCAGGCCAACGATGACGCCGAACTGGGAGACCGAGTTCACCCTGCTCTACGACCAGTGCGTCGACTCGATGCGCTTCACCGCGTTCCTGATGTGCGGCAACTGGCACGAGGCCGAAGACGTGCTGCAGTCGGCGTTCCTCAAGCTCTACCTGGCGCAGCCGGATCTGGTGGACCGCGGCGGGATCGAGGCCTACCTGCACCAGATCGTCGTCCGGACCTTCATCGCCGAACGCAGGCGCGTGCGCTGGCGCAGGGAGAAGCTGACCGACGCGCCACCCGAGAGCCTGATCATCAGCCCCGGCGCGGAGGACGGGCTCGTGGTGTGGGAGGCGTTGTCGACCATGCCCGCACGCCAGCGCGCGGTCCTGGTGCTGCGCTACTGGAACGACATGAGTGTGGAGAGCGTCGCCGCCGCGCTCGGTTGCTCGACCGGCACCGTGAAGTCGCAGAGCAGCAAGGGGCTGGAGACGTTGCGGCGCAAGCTCGGGCCGGAGTTCGGCCGGTCGAGGCTGGAGGCGTGATGGAGCACGAGGACACCCTGCGAGCGACTTTTTCCACGCTAGGAGGGGAAGTCGCGCCACCGAACTCGAACTCGGCGGCCGGCGTGATCAGGCGCGGCCGGGCCGTGCGGTCCCGTCGCCGCACCGCCGCCGTGATCGGCAGCGCCGTCGCCACGGCCGCGGTCGCGGCGGCGGCACTGGCGCTCCTGCCCAGTGCTCCGGTGGAGCCGGGCCCGTCCCTCCACCCGCCGAGCCAGACGACGACCGGCGATGTGCGGACCACGCCGAGCGGAGTGCCCGAGTCGCCGGGAGGGTCGCCGACCACGACCGGACGACCCTAGAAGGCCGACAGGATCTGGTGGTTCCACCAGAGGTCGAGCTTGTCGAGGGTGTCGATGTCACCCGGTTTCTTCAGCGTGCCGATGGTGAGGTTCTTCGTGTCGACCCACCAGACCTGGGCGTTGCCGTCGGCGAGGAAGCACGTGGTGAACTCGCCCTCCAGCGGGCCGGAGGTGTCCCGGTAGAAGAGCGCGTAGTGGATCGGGTCCGACTTGGGCCGGCAGCCGCCGCGCTCGTCCATCCGCGGGATGCCCCGGCTGGTCACCACCGCCTGGAAGAACGCGTCCTGCTGGGTGCGGTCGGCGAACAGCCGGAACTCGGCTTCCGCGGGTGGTGGTGCGTAGGGGTCGTCGGACTTCACGTCGCCGCAGCGGACGGTGGCGACCGTGCCGGCGTCCGGCGCGGTCGGCGCGCACGTGGTGCTGACGGTCCGGTAGACCGCCGGCAACGCGTCGAGCAGCGCGTTGTCCTGTGGCGTCCGGGTCCTGGTGGGCGGCGTCGTCGTGGTGGTCGTGATCGGCGTGCTGGACGGAGTGCTGGTCGGGGTGCTGCTGGAGGTCGTGCCCGTACCGAGGACCTTGTCCTTGTTCGCGATGATCAGCGACGTCACGACGATCCCCGCCACCACCACGAGCGCGCCGACGGCGAGGGCGGCGTGCTTGGCCCGTGACACGGTGCGGGTCGGCGGGTACGGCTGTGCGGCAACGGGTTGGCGGCCGGTCGCGGTGTGCTGGAAGGGCGGTGGGGCCGGTGGCCCTGGCTGGGGTGAGGCCGGCCCGGGGAACCGCGGTTGCGGGCCTGTCGTGACGCGGTTGGCCCAGCGGTCGGGAAGCCTCGGCTGCGGAGGAGGACCGCCGGGAGCGACCTGGCCGCCCGGCGGGGTCGAGGGAGTGGCGAGGGCGGGCTGCCCCGCGGACGGCGTGGCCGGTCCGGGGCTGCCGGCGGACGGCGTGGCCGTTCCGGGCTGTTCCGCAGGAGCGGCGAGATCGAGCTGTCCCGCGGGCGGAGCGAATCCCGGATACCCCGCGGGCGGTGTGGCCGTGGTCAGGGCCTGGGTCGCCGCCTGGGCGAACGCACCCGCCGTGGCGTAGCGATCGGCCGGGTTCTTGGCCATGCCCTTCGCGATGACGTCGTCCAGCGCCGCCGGGACCGCCGGGTTCAGCGGCGACGCCTTGGGCGGCGCCTCGTTCATGTGCGCCCAGATCTGGGCGGCGGTGCTGTCCGCGGTGAACGGGCAGCGGCCGGCCAGGCAGGCGAACAGGACGCAGGCCAGGGCGTAGATGTCGGCGCGGCCGTCCACCAGGCCGCTCTCGAAGCGTTCCGGGGCCATGTAGTCGAGGGTGCCGACGACCGAGCCGGACGCCGTCAGGCCCGTCGCCGACGGGGAGACGCTGCGGGCGATGCCGAAGTCCACCAGGTACACGAAGTCGCCGGAGGTCACGAGGATGTTCGACGGCTTCACGTCGCGATGCACGAGGCCGTCGGCGTGCGCGGCGTCCAGGGCGCTCGCCACCTGGTCGACGATGCGCACGGCCCGTGCCGGGTCGAGGGTCTGGTCGCGGATCAGGTCCGACAGGTCGGAGCCCTCGACCAGTCGCATGTCCAGGTAGAGGCGGTCGTCGATCTCGCCGTAGGCGTGGATGGGGATGACGTGCGGTTCGCGCAGCCGGGCGACGATCCTGGCCTCGCGGCGGAAGCGGGCGCGGTAGTCCTCGTCGTCGTGGTAGCCGGGCGAAAGCCTTTTGAGCGCCACGAAACGGTCGTGCGCCGTGTCGTACGCACGGTGCACTTCACCCATCCCACCGCGGCCGAGCAGTTGCTCGATCCGGTACGGCCCGAACGTCTCTTCCGTCATCGTCCTCGTGTCCCGAGCGCCTTGTCCGTTCGAGTCGACGCACGCCGACCGCTGCGGGTTCCAAGCCTACAAACGCAGCACGCGGCCGGTTCGCTCAGGCGCGGTCATCCGTTCGGACGTTGTGCCGGGCGACCGGCTGGGTGAGGGTTCGACCGTGGCGATCAAGAAGCGGCGGACCGGCGGCGGGGTCTCGGCTCGGGTCCGGCGGGGGTGGGAGGTGGTCACCACCTCGCTGGCACTGCTGACCGGCGTCTACCTGGTCCTGCTCACCGTCGAGCCGACCCGGATCGTGCTGGAGCGCTACGTCGGCAAGCTCGACCTGCAGGGGCTCGTCGCGCTCGTCGCGGTGATGCTGGAGATCGTCACCATCGCGATCTACCAGCACGGCAAGGACGTCCGGGCGTTGAAGACCCTCATCACGGAACGGGAGCGGCGGGACGTCACGCACTCCATCACCGACGTGCTGGCGGCCGTGGAGGAGACCGGGGCCGGACGGCGGGCGCGGCAGGTGGAGGTGCTGGGGCTGACGTTGAACACCACGTGGCCGACGCTGGCGACGTGGCTCACCTCGCAGGCTCAGCCGCACGGCTGGAAGGTCACGCTGCACTGCCTGGACCCGGACTTCATCGCGGGTTCCGGCGAGCTGCCGGCCGAGTGGGCCGGTGAGGCGCGGCGCAGCCAGAAGCGCATCCGCTCGTTCCTCACCGAGGAGGCCGACTACCTGGCCCGGCACCGGATCACCGTGGAACTGCGGGCCTACGCGTGCGTGCCCGTCGTGCACGGCTTCCGCTTCGGCGACGGCACGGTGTTCCTGTCCTACCTGCAATGGACGGAGAACGGGCGGATCCGGCCGTTCGAGTTCTACGACCGGATCGGCACCGACGACCGCTCACCCCGTGCGGGGCACTACCGGGACCTGTTCGACAGCTGGTTGCACCGGGCCGGCGTCAAACGGGTCACCGGCTGATCCTCACTTGAGCGGCATGACCCGCGACAGCACGGGCACCGTGGCGGCGGCCACGACGGTGTGCATCAGGATCAGCGCGATCGAGTTCACCACGGTGGCACCGCCCGCGAGGATGCCCAGGTCCGGAATCCACGAGAGCACGACGACGACCGGGACCAGGACGCGCAGCATTCGCCGCGGATTGCGGGCGAGGCGGCGCACGAGGTACCAGCCGAGCGCGCCCAGCGCGATGCCGAGCACCGTGGCGGGCGCGTACTCCGCGAAGGCCAGGCCCATGCGTTCGGCGCCCGCGGGGACGAACTTGCCCGCGACCAGAGCGATCAGGGCGTTGACGACGATCGAGATCACCGCGGCGCCGAGGAGGCCGACGACGACCTCTCCGACGCTGGGCGCGAGCACGGAGGGGCGAGAGGGGAGGCTGGTGTCGGCCATGTGCCCTGTCCTTCGGTAGGCTGATTTGCAAGCGATCACTTGCAAACAAGGTAGCCATTCGGTCACGCTGATGCAAGTGTCCACTTGCATTGATCGAGGAGGCCGAGTGGCGGGCAGGGTCACCGACGAGACGGTGTTCACCGCGGCCCTGGCGGTGATCGCCGAGCAGGGCTACGAACGGGCGACCACCCGTGCGATCGCCGACGCCGCCGGGATCAACGAGGCGACGCTGTTCCGCCGGTTCACGTCCAAGCAGAACCTGCTGCGCCAGGCCGTGCGGGCCAACTTCGCGGGGTTCGCGCTCGACCTCGACACACCGGGCGACGACGTGGCCGCCGACCTGCTCACCATCGTCAGCTACTACTCACGGCTCTACGAAACGCGCGGCGGCGTCGTGCTCACCCTGATGCGAGAAGCCAAGTTCAGCCCGGAGGTGGCCGCGGTGCTCTCCGAACCGGAGACGCTGCTGGAGCGGGTCGACGCGGTCATCCTGCACCACCAGCGCCGCGGCGCACTCGTCACCGAGCCGCCACGGCACACGTTCTTCGCCCTGGTCGGACCGGTGATGATGCGAGCCATCGCGCGGCGGGTGGACCAGCGCGCCACCCAGGCACCCGCCGATCCCGAGGCCGTGGTGCGGCGGTTCCTCGACGGGCACAGGCTCTAGAGCCAGCCGCTGTCCTCCGCCACCTTCACGGCTTCCGCCCGCGTGCGGGCCCCGGTCTTGCCGATCGCCGCGCTCAGGTGGTTGCGCACGGTCCCTTCGGACAGGTGCAGGGCCCTGGCCAGGTCCGCCACCGTGCCGCCGTCCCGCGCGACAGCGAGCACGTCGCGTTCCCGGTCGGTCAACGGGCTGTGTCCCGTGGCCAGCGACTCGGCCGCGAGCGCGGGATCCACCACGCGCAACCCCGCGTGCACCCGGCGGACCGCGTCGACCAGCTGCTCCGGGGAGGCGTCCTTGACCACGAACCCCGCCGCGCCCGCCGCCATCGCCCGCGCCAGGTAGCCGGGCCTGCCGAACGTCGTGCAGACGATCACCCGGCAGCTCGGCAGGGCCCGGCGGAGGTCCGCGGCGGCACTCAGGCCGTCCTTGCCCGGCATCTGCACGTCGAGCAACGCGACGTCGGGTGTGGTGCGGCGGGCGGCGGCCACGACCTCGTCGCCGGCGCTGACCTGGGCGACGACCTCGATGTCGGGCTCCAGGCCCAGCATCGCGGCGAACGCGCCCCGCACCAGCGCCTGGTCGTCCGCCAGCAGCACCTTGATCACACCGTCTCCCCTGTCACGCGACGTCGGCGCGCAGCCGGTAGCCACCGTCGTCCAACGGCCCCGCGAGCACCGTGCCGCCGTGCGGCGCGAGCCGTTCCGCCAGGCCCTTCAGCCCGCTTCCCGGGGTGCCCACCCCGGTGCCACGTCCGTTGTCCCACACCTCGAGCCAGGTGTCGCCGAGGCGCACCGAGCACCGGGTCGCGGCGGCGTGGCGCAGCACGTTGGTGATCGCCTCGCGCAACACGTACCCGAACACCCCCTGCAGTTCGGGTCGCACGTTGTCCACCGCGTGCGGCAGGTCGGCCTCGATCTCCGCCGCGCGCAACGCCGCCCGCGCACCCACCACCTCGGCCGCCAGGGACACCTCCCGGTAGCCGGAGACGGTCGTGCGGACGTCGCTGAGCGCCTGCCGGGTCAGGTGCTCGACCTCGCGGATCTCCTCCAGCGCCCGGCCGGGCGACGAACTCTCCAGCAGCCGCCGCGCCACCCCGGCTTTCAGCGTGATCGTGGTCAGGCTGTGCCCCAGGACGTCGTGCAGGTCGCGGGCCAGGCGGCTGCGTTCCTCGGTACGGGCCATCGCCGCGATCTCCTCCTGTGCCGCGGACAACGCCATGTTCGCCCTGATCATCCTGCCGACCGCGAGCATCCCCAGTGAGATCGACAGCAACGTGCCGAGCTGGCCGCCGTCGATGCCCAGGTCCTGTTCGAGGTACATCGTCCCCGCCAGCGCGAGCAGCACGGTGCCGTCGATCAGGATCGCCCGCAACGGCTTCAGCACCACGGCGACCGACGACATGATGTAGACCATCAGCCCCGCGTAGGACATCCCCAGCCAGTACACGGCCACCAGGCCGAGGACCGTCAGCCCCACGGCCAGCAGCGTGTTGAGGTCCTCGCTGCCGCTGCTCCAGAACCACCGCGGCACCAGCATCCAGCCCACCGCGTAGGCCACCACCAGCAGCACCAGCACGACCCGCGCCACCACACCCCGGTCGCTGATCACGACGTCGTAGATGACGGACGGGATGTAGAGCAGCACGAAGATGGCGGCGAACCAGAACCACTTGGTGTTGTCGTTGTCGCGGCGCACGACCATGAACCTAGTTCTGCGCGCGGTAACGGCGCGCGGCGACCACGGACAGACCGGCCACCCACAGCGCGATCACCAGCAGCGCCTCTTTGACGTCCACTCCGGACACGAACGGCGCCTGGGTCAGCTGCTTCACCCAGAACGTCGGCAGCGCCTTCATGATCCCCGCGAGCCAGGCAGGTGCCACGTCGGCGGGGATCCAGATCCCGCCCAGCAGACCGAACAGCATCGACGCCAGACCGGTGATGGCCTGCATGCCGTCCGGGGTAGCGATCAGCCCGATCACGATGCCCAGCAGTACGAACGGGATCGCGCCCAGCCACAACGTCGCCAGCACGCCGATCCAGTGCATCGCGTCCATCCGCACGCCCTCGACCGCGCCGATCACGCACACCAGCAGGATCCCCGGCAGCCCGACCAGCATGCCCAGCGCGCCCTTGGTCGTCAGGTAACCCGCGCCGGTCAACGGCGTCAGCCGCAACTGCCGCTGCCAGCCCAGCCCTCGTTCCACGGCGATCCGCGCGCCGATCGACAGCGGCCCGGCCATCACCCCGAACAACGCCATGTTCATCATCAGCGACGTGGTGACCGGCAGCCCGTTCGGGAACGTGCCCTCACCGCCGCCGTAGAGGTTCACGAAGAGCACGAACATCACCGACGGCAGCACCACGGTGAAGATCAGGTACCGGCCGTTGCGCACCGCGCGCCGCAGTTCCAGCCCCAGGAAACGCGTGTTCATCGGTTGTCCTCCCCCGTCAGCGCGAGGAACGCGTCCTCGAGGCCGAGCGCCGTGATCTCGATGTCGTGAGCCTGCGGATATCGGGTCAGCAGCGCGCGCACGGCAGCGTCGGAATCCCCACAGGTCAACATGATCTGGTCGCCCCGCCGCTCGACCGCACGCACGCCGGGCAGGTCCAGATCCACAGCCCCTGGCACGACCGCGCGCAACGTGCGGCCGGACACCGTGGCACGCACCTGCGCCACCGATCCGTCCGCCACGATCCGGCCGGACCGCATCAGCACCACGCGGTCCGCGTACTCCTCGGCCTCGTCGAGGTAGTGCGTCGCGAACAGCACCGTGCGTCCCGTGTCGGTGTACGCGCGCATCTGCTGCCAGAACGCCCGCCGCGTCTCCACGTCCATCGCGACCGTCGGCTCGTCGAGCACCAGCAGATCGGGCTCGCACACCAGCGCCAGCGCGAACCGCACCCGCTGCTTCTGCCCGCCGGACAGCTTCGTGCACTTGCGCCCGGCCAGATCCGCGATTCCGGCCTGCTGCAACGCCTGCGCGACCGGCATGGGCCTGCGGTGCAGCGCCGCGATCAGCCCCACGGCCTCGGCCACCGTCGCGTCGTCGAGCAGAGCGCCGCTTTGCAGCATCGCCGAGATCTGCCCCTGGACTACCGCCTCGCGCGGCGACTTGCCGAAGACCCTGATCTCCCCCTCGTCCGGCGTGGACAGGCCGAGCAGCATGTCCACCGTCGTCGACTTGCCCGCCCCGTTCGGCCCGAGCAGCGCCACGACCTCGCCGGGAGAGATCACCAGGTCGACCCCGTCGACCGCGCGCACCTCACCGAACCGCTTTCGCAGGCCGCTCAACGCCACCGCGGCGCCGGCCCGCACAGCTGTCTCCGTCATGCCTCAATGCTCGGCGCCGCACCCGAACGGCGAGGGGCTCAAGCGTCACGACCTCGCCATGACAGATGTCATGGCTGTGAACGCCACGGCTGTTCGGGTGGTTTCTCCTCGCCACACTCGAAGTTCATTTGGTTGCTCATTGACAGACCCGGCGCGGACTCGACACTCTGCACCTTCCCTGTGATCGAAAGGTGCCGCTTGTCATGAAACTCCGTTTCGTCTTACCGGTCCTCGCCCTGCTCTCCGCCGTGGTCGTCACCCCTGCTGCCGCCGCCGCGGAAGCGGACCCCGTGCAGGCCGCCGACGCCTGTTACACCTGGGGACGCACCCTTTCGCAGGGAGCATCGGGCGAGGACGTCCGGCAGCTGCAGATCCGCGTGGCCGGCTATCCCGGCTACGGCGCCGTGCTCGCCATCGACGGGCAGTTCGGAGCCGGTACCAAGGCGGCCGTGACCCGGTTCCAGCAGGCCTACGGCCTCGGCGCCGACGGGATCGCCGGATCCGCGACCTTCTCGAAGATCTACGCGTTGCAGGACAACGACTGCACGCCGATCAACTTCACCTACGACGAGCTCAACAACTGCAACTCCGACTGGTCGGGCGGCAACGTCTCAGCGGCGACCGCCCGCGCCAACGCGTTGGTGTCCATGTGGAAGCTGCAGGCCATGCGGCACGCCATGGGAGACCGGCCGATCGACGTCAACGGCGGCTTCCGCAGCGTCTCGTGCAACAACGCCGTCGGCGGCGCGGCCGGGAGCCGGCACCTGTACGGCGACGCCGTCGACCTGGGCGCCGGGCCACAGGGCTTCTGCGCACTGGCTCAGCAGGCCCGCAACCACGGCTTCAACGAGATCCTCGGCCCGGGCTACACCGGCCACAACGACCACGTGCACGTCGCCCACAAGTCCAGCCGCTTCTGGTCCGCACCGAACTGCGGCATCTAGTGGCGTGAACCAGAGCGACGGCTTCCGGACGGGAGCCGTCGCTCACTCGTTCGACGCCCGCGGCGGCACCGCGAGCCACTCCAGTTCCGCGGCGAGCACGCCCAGCTGGAACCGCGACTGCACGCCAAGCAACGACTGCAGGCGCGCGATGCGCCGGTTCAGCGTGCGGAGGCTGACGTCCAACTCGCGCGCGATCGCGCGGTCGGTGGCGCCAGTGCGCATGAGCCTCAACAGGTGCTGGGTCGCCGTCGTGGGTTCCTTCCCCACGGACCCCACGAGCGCGCGCGTCCCTACGGGGTGTGCGACCACCCCCGGTGTTGCGTGGGTCACCGTCATGAGGCGACGGTAGGCGGGACTATTGGCGACTGTCAATCAAAAGTCGGCGCTTCGCTGTCAAATCGCACCTATCTTCAGGCTGACCGTCGCCATTACTCCGCCAGCTGCACCTCACCGGCGGCGACCTCGTCCAGGCGCGCGTCCAGCACCTCGGGCGACAGCACGTGCCGCACGACCATCGCCGCCGCGCCCAGCGCCCCCGCGGTGACACCGGCGCCCGACGCGACGATCCGCAGGTTCTCGGTGGCCAGCGGCAGCGAACGCCGGTAGATCGACTCGCGCACGCCCGCCAGCAGCATCTCGCCCGCCTCCGCCAGCAGGCCGCCGATGACCACGAGCGACGGGTTGAACATGCTCACGCACCCGGCGAGCACCTCGCCGATGTCCCTGCCCGCCTGCCGCACGACCCGGCCGGCCTCGAGGTTGCCGGAGCGGACCAGGTTCACCACGTCGGCCGTCGAGTGCGCGGGATGCCCCAGGTCCCGCAGCTTCACCGCCAGCGCGGGACCGGCGGCGACGGCTTCCAGGCAGTCCGTGTTGCCGCACCGGCACAACGCCTCGCCGCCCTCGGGCACGCGGATGTGCCCGAGGTCCCCGGCCGCGCCCGCCGCGCCGCGGTGCAGCACGCCGTTGCTGATCAGCCCGGCGCCGATGCCGGTCGCCGCCTTCACCACGATCATGTGCCGCACGTCCGGGTGCGAGGCGGTGTGCTCGCCCAGCGCCATCAGGTTGACCTCGTTGTCGACCAGCACGGGTACGCCGAACTCCGCCGCGATGGCCGCCGGCACGTCGAACCCGTCCCAGCCCGGCATGATCGGCGGGTTGTTCGGGCGGCCGGTGGAGTGCTCGACCGGCCCCGGCAGGCCGATGCCCACGCCGGCGATCTGCGCGTCGTCCACGGTCTTGAGCAACGAACGCCACGTGGCGACCAGCAGAGGCAGGATCGCCTCCGGGCCGTCCGCCACGTCGAGGTCCACCTGTTCGACGGCCAGCAACCGGCAGGCCAGGTCGGACACGGCGACGGTGGCGTGGGTGGCGCCCACCTCGGCCGCCAGCACGTGGCAGGCACCGGGGTTGAACCCGAACCGGCCGGCCGGACGGCCGCCGGTGGACTCCCCCGTGCCGCTGTCGCTCACCAGACCTGCCGCCACGAGCAGGTCCAGCCTGGCGCGCACCGTGGACCGGGCGAGGCCGGTCGCGGCCACGATCTCCGCTCGGGTGCGCGGGCTGCCGTCCATCAGCATGCGCAGCACAGCGGCCGGCGAACCCGCCTCTACACCCAAGGTGCTCTCCATCGAACAATTGTCACATCGGCTACAAAAGACAGGGCGCCACCGTCAGCCACCCGAGCTGAACGCGGCGTCGAACGAGGCCGACGGCGGGTCGAAGGCGTTGCGGCGGAGGAACTCCAGCGCCTCGGGCGCGCCGACGAGCCGGTCCATCCCCGCGTCCTCCCACTCGACGCTGATCGGACCGGCGTACCCGATGGTGTTGAGCATCCGGAACGACTGCTCCCACGGCACGTCGCCGCGTCCGGTGGAGACGAAGTCCCAGCCACGTCGAGGGTCCCCCCACGCCAGGTGCGAGCCCATCCGGCCGTTGCGGCCGTTGCCGACCTGACGCCGGGCGTCCTTGCAGTCGACGTGGTAGATCCGGTCGCGGAAGTCCCACAGGAACCCGACCGGGTCGAGGTCCTGCCAGACGAAATGCGACGGGTCCCAGTTCAGCCCGAAAGCCGGCCGGTGCCCTACCGCTTCCAGCGCGCGGACGGTCGTCCAGTAGTCGTAGGCGATCTCGGACGGGTGGACCTCGTGCGCGAACCGGACGCCGACCTCGTCGAACACGTCCAGGATCGGGTTCCAGCGGTCGGCGAAGTCCTGGTAGCCCGCGTCGATCATCGAGGCGGGCGCCGGCGGGAACATCGCGACGGTCTTCCAGATCGACGAGCCGGTGAAGCCCACGACCGTGTCGACGCCGAGCCTGGCCGCGGCGCGCGCGGTCATCTTCATCTCCTCGGCGGCCCGCTGCCGCACGCCCTCGGGGTCCCCGTCACCCCAGTTGCGGGCCGACAGGATGCCCTGGTGCCGCTCGTCGATCGGGTCGTCGCAGACGGCCTGCCCGGTGAGGTGGTTGGAGATCGTCCACACCTTCAGGTCGTGCTTGGCGAGGATCGCGAGCCGGTCCGCGACGTAGTCGTCGTCCTCCGCGGCCCGCCACGGGTCGAGGTGGTCGCCCCAGCAGGCGATCTCCAGGCCGTCGTAGCCCCAGCCCGAGGCCAGCCGGCAGACCTCCTCGAACGGCAGGTCTGCCCACTGACCGGTGAACAAAGTGATCGGACGTGCCATGTCTCTCCTCCTCAGACCTGCTGCCACGAACCGGATGCCGCGCTGTCCTCGACGGCGGCGAGGACGCGCTGCACCCGCAGCCCGTCGGCGAACGACGGCGCGGGGTTCGTTCCTTCCGCGACCGCCCGCACGAAGTCGACGGCCTGGTGCGTGAACGCGTGCTCGTAGCCCAGGCCGTGCCCGGCGGGCCACCACGCGCCCACGTAAGGATGTCCCGGCTCGGTGACCATGATCCGGCGGAACCCCGCGACGGCGGGGTCCTCGGTGCCGTCGAAGAACTCCAGCACGTTCATGTCCTCGAAGTCGAAGGCCAGGCTGCCCGCCGAGCCGTTGATCTCGATGCGCAGCGCGTTCTTGCGGCCGTTGGCGAACCTCGTGGCCTCGAACGAGCCGAGCGCGCCACTGCCGAAGCGCGCCAGGAACAACGCGGCGTCGTCCACGGTGACGGGCCCGGTCTGTCCGGTTGCGGCGGTACCGGACAGACCGGAGTGCGTGGAGGCGAGCGGACGCTCCGGCACGAACGTCACCAGCGTCCCCATCACCTCGCTGATGGTGTCGCCGAGGATGAACTGGGTGGCGTCGACGATGTGCGCCCCGATGTCGCCCAGCGCGCCAGAGCCGGCCTTCTCCTTGTCCAGCCGCCAGGACAGCGGCGCGGCCGGATCGACGATCCAGTCCTGCAGGTACTGGGCCCGCACGTGGTGGATGCGTCCCAGCCTGCCCTGGGCGACCAGGTCACGGGCCAGGCCCAGGGCAGGCACTCGCCGGTAGCTGAACCCGACCATCGCGCGCACGCCGCGCTGGGCCGCCCGTTCCGCCGCCTCGGCCATGGCGACGGCTTCGGCGACGGTGTTGGCCATCGGCTTCTCGCACAGCACGTGCTTGCCCGCGTCCAGGGCGGCGACCGCGATCTCGGCGTGGGTGTCGCCCGGTGTGCAGATGTCCACCACGTGCACGTCGTCGCGCTCCAGCACGGACTTCCAGTCGCTGGTCGCCTCCGCCCAGCCCAGCCGTTCGGCCGCGGCCCTGGTGCGGTCGGCGTCCCGCCCGGCCAGCACGGACATCACCGGCCGCACCGGGAGGTCGAAGAAGTGCGGCGCGACCCGCCACGCCTGGGAGTGCGCGGCTCCCATGAAGGCGTGGCCGATCAGCGCGATGCCAAGTTCAGTCACCGTGCGGTCCTCTCGTGTTCTCAGGACTCGAAGGCGGTCGGCAGGTAGCGGTCGACGTTGTCCTTCGTGACGACCGGGGCGTACAGCTGGACCTGCCGCGGAACCTCCACCTCGACCAGGTCGCCGAGGCTCTTGTTCTGCACCGCGAGCCGCGCCAGCCGGATGCCGTCGGCGCCCTGGGTGGACGGGTAGATGACGGTCGCCTTGTGCGGGCCGTTGTCCGCCTTGATCTCCCGCATCACGTTGGCCGATCCCGCGCCGCCGACCATGAAGAACTCGCTGCGGCCGGAGTTCTTGATGGCGGCCGCGACGCCGACGCCCTGGTCGTCGTCGTGGTTCCAGATCGCGTCGAGCTTCGGCGCGGCCTGCAACAGGTTCGCCGCGGCCCTCTCGCCGCTCTCCACGGTGAACTCAGCGGCCACGCGGTTGCTCACCTTCAGGCCACAGCCCGCGAGTGCCTCCGCGAAGCCCTTGCTGCGGTCCTGGGTCAGCGGCAGCGAGTCGATGCCGGCGATCTCCGCGACCTTGGCGTCCGCCTTGCCCTTCAGGCGTTCGCAGACGTACGTGCCCGCGGACACGCCCATGCCGTAGTTGTCGCCCAGCACGGTGGACCGCGCGGCGAACGGGCTGTCGAACTGGCGGTCGACGTTGATCACGGTGATGCCGGCCTTCATGGCCTTCAACGCGACCGGGGTGAGCGCCGCGCCGTCGAACGGCAGCAGGACGATCGCGTTCACCTTGTCGTTGATGAACGTCTCGACCTGGCTGATCTGGAGGTTGACGTCGTTGGTGCCCTCGACGACGCGCAGCTCCACATCGGAGTACTTGGTCGCCTCCGCCTTGGCGGCGTTGGTGATCGCGGCCATCCAGCCGTGGTCCGCGGCCGGTGCGGAGAAGCCGATGACGACCTTGTTGCCGGGCTCGTCGTTGGCGACCTTCACACCGCCGCTCTGGTTCCCGCCGCCCTGGGGCTCGGGTGTGTTGCCCGTGCAGGCGGTGAGCGCGAGTGCTGAGGCGGCGACGAGAAGAGTGATTCTCTTGAATTGCATGGGTTCTGTGTCTCCTCGGGTGGCGGCGGTCGTGGATGCGGCGTCAAGCGCCGCTGCGTCGGGCCAGCCGCTGCTGGAGGAGGACGGCGACCACGATGATCGCGCCCTTCGCGACGGCCTGGGCGGAGATGGAGAGGTTGTTGAGGGTGAACACGTTCGACAGCGTGGTGAAGATCAGGACGCCGAAGACGGTGCCCGCGATCGTGCCGCGACCGCCGGAGAGCAGCGTGCCGCCGATCACGACCGCGGCGATCGCGTCGAGTTCGTACAGACCGCCGTGGGTCGCGCTGCCGGTCGTGGTGCGGGCGATGAGCATGGCGGCGGCCAGCCCGCAGCACAGACCGAGCAGCGCGTAGAGCAGGACGGTGTGCCGCCGCACGTCGATGCCCGCCAGCCGGGCCGCCTCCGGGTTGCCGCCCACCGCGAACGTGCGGCGGCCGAACGTGGTGCGGTTGAGCAGCACCCATCCGGCCACCGCGACCACCGCGAAGATCACCACGAGCACCGGTACCCCCAGCACCGATGCGTCGAAGAACGCGGCGAAACCAGGCACGTTCACGATCTGGGTCTTGCGGTTGGAGATGATCTCGGCGAGACCGCGCGCGGCGGCGAGGCTCGCCAGGGTCGCGATGAACGCCACGACCCGGCCGTAGGCGATGAGCATGCCGTTGACCAGCCCGCACGCGCCGCCCACCAGCAGCGCGGTGAACACGATGACGATCCAGTGCGTGTCGTTGGCGATCCCTTGGGTGGCAAGGGTTGTCGCCCACACCGACGACAGCGCGACGATCGCGCCGACGGACAGGTCGATCCCGCCGCCGGTGATCACGAACGTCATGCCGATGCTCACGACCCCGATCACGGCGGCGAGCCGCAGGATGGTCAGCACGTTGTCGACGTCGGCGAACCGGTCGCCCGCGGTGATCACCCCGCCCAGGCACAGCAGGACCAGTGCGACCACGAGACCGGTGTTGCGCCCGGCCGGGGAGGCGAGCAGCGCCGAGACGCTCGACTGCCTGGCGACCGGGGTGTGCTGGGGCGCGGCCACTGCGGCGGTGTCCTCGCTCATGCGGCGTGTCCTTCCATGACCAGGTCGAGGACCCGGGACTCGTCGATCTCGTCGGCCGGTCCGTCGTGGACCACCCGGCCCTCGCGCACCACCAGGACCCGGTCGGCCAGGCCCAGTACCTCCTCGACGTCGCTGGACACGACGACGACGGCCACGCCGGAGTCCGCCAGTGCGCGGATGAGCTCGTAGATCTCGCTGCGCGCGCCCACGTCCACGCCGCGGGTGGGTTCGTCGAGCAGCAGCACTCGGCACTCCCGCAGCAGCCACCGCGCGAGCACGACCTTCTGCTGGTTGCCGCCGGACAGGCCGCGCACCACGCGGTCGACGCCGGCCGGACGGACGTCCAGCGTCTCGGTCAGCTGGGCCGAGCGGACGCGTTCGGCCCGCTCGTCCAGGAACCCGAAGCGGGCGAACGACGACATCGACGAGACGGTGATGTTGCGGTACACGGCCTGGTCCAGCAGCAGTCCCTGGCTCTTGCGCTCCTCCGGGCACAACCCCATGCCCGCGCGCACGGCCGCGCCGACATTCCCCCGCCGGAGTCGTCTTCCGTCGACCTCGACGGTGCCTTCGGCGGCCCTGCGCGCGCCGTAGATCGTCTCGAGGATCTCGGAGCGGCCCGACCCGACGAGACCCGCGAGCCCGACCACCTCCCCCGCGCGGACCGTGAGGTCGACGTCGCGGAAGCGGCTCTTGTCGGCCAGCCCGCTCACCTTCAGCACTTCCGGCGCCGCCGGGTCGACCGGTTTCCGTTGCGGGAACACGTTCTCCAGCACGCGGCCGGTCATCAGCCCGATCAGTTCCGAGGTCTTCACCTCGCGTGCGGGCAGGCCCGTGGCGACGGTGCGGCCGTCCTTGAGCACGGTGACCCGGTCGCCGATTTCCCTGATCTCCGCCAGTCGGTGCGAGATGTAGACGACGGCGACGCCCTGCGCGGTGAGTTCCCTGATGACACCGAACAGGACCCGCACCTCGTCGGGGTCCAGCACGGCCGACGGCTCGTCCATGATCAGCAGCTGCCCGTCCAGCGACAACGCCCGCGCCATGCTCACGACCTGCTGGTGCGCCACGGACAACCGGCCGACGTCGCGGTCGGGTGAGATGTCCCTGTGCCCCAGCCGGTCGAGCAGCGCACGGGTCCTGCGCCGTGCCTCCGATCGCCGCGTGAAGCCCGCAGTGGACAGTTCGTGGCCGAGGAACACGTTGTCGGCCACCGAAAGGCCGGTCACGAGGTCGAGCTCCTGGTAGATGGCGGCCACCCCGCTGCGCATCGCGGCGGTCGGGTTGCCGAACGACACGACCTCGCCGCGCCAGCGGATCTCGCCCTCGTCGGGACGATGCGCGCCGGACAGCACCTTGATCAGCGTCGACTTGCCGGCGCCGTTCTGCCCGAGCAGGCAGTGCACCTCACCCGCGCGGACGTCGAAGTCCACGCCCTGCAGGGCCATCACGCCGGGAAAGCGCTTCACCAGGCCCTGGACCGACAGCAGCGGGGCCGTCATCCGGTCACTCCGGTCCACAGCCGGAAAGGCGCGCGGCAACGCGCGGGCGAGCTCACCATTGAGTCCTCCGGGGCCCCGGCAACCGTTGTGCCATCAGGGGAATTCGGTCTTGCGGACTCTCAAGCTAATTCGCCGGTTTTGCCCGGACAAGAAGGTGGGGGTGGCACATATCGGCCAACTTTCCCCTTGACCGGAGGGGTTCTTCGAGGGTGAGACGGCCGGGCGCGGCCAGCCGTCTCACCCGCGGTTCCTAGAGGGGACGGTGGTCCGGGCCACCCAGACGCCACGACGGCTGGTAGAGGCCGCCGCTGTCGAACAGGACGTGGAACGAGCCGTCAGCGGGGTTGTAGACGCCGTAGTCGGAGTTCCCGTTGCCGTTCCAGTCGCCGGAGACGGGCAGGAAGCCGGGGCCGCCCAGGCGCCACTCGGGGTGGTACGCGGCGCCGCCGGAGTCGAACAGCACGTGGAACGACCCGTCCGCCGGCCGGTAGACCGCGTAGTCGCTGGTGCCGTTGCCGTTGAAGTCACCGGCCACCGGCAGGTCGCCCGGCCCGCCCAGGCGCCAGCTCGGCTCGTAGAGACCACCCGAGTCGAACAGGACGTGGAACGACCCGTCGGCCGGGTTGTAGACGCCGTAGTCGGAGTTCCCGTTGCCGTTCCAGTCGCCCGCGACCGGGACGTAGCCGGGCCCGCCGAGCCGCCAGGTCGGTTCGTAGAGGCCACCCGAGTCGAACAAGACGTGGAACGAGCCGTCGGACGGCCGGTAGACCGCGTAGTCGGAGTTCCCGTTGCCGTTCCAGTCACCCGCGACGGGCAGGTCGCCGGCGTGGCCGAGCCGCCAGCTCGGCTCGTAGAGGCCGCCGGAGTCGAACAGGACGTGGAACGAGCCGTCCGAGGGCCGGTAGACCGCGTAGTCGCTGCTGCCGTTGCCGTTGAAGTCCGCCGAGTGCCGCGACGCGGTGAAGTTGTTCGCCGCGTCCCTGGCCACGTCCAGGTACCTGCGGTAGGTGCCGTTGTTGTAGGTGGTCCAGGCGGTCCAGTTCGTGCCACCGGACGACATGCGGTTCGTCACCACGGCGTTGTAGGCCGGGTCCAGCAGGTTGCCGTTCGTGCCGTTGCGCCACGGGTCGTTGCGGTCGACCTTGATCTGCCACATCCCCTGGTCCGCGGGGACGGGGTCGTCGAAGTAGGTCCTGCACCTCGACTCGGCCATGCCGATCGCGACGGCCTCGACCAGGTCCTCGCCGCGGAAGCCCGCCTTCTGGGCGTGCTTCGCGCACACCTCCGGGCCTTCCTCGCTCGCGACCGCGCTGTGCGCCGGAATGACGAGCACGGCGGCCACCAATGACAAAACGGACACCAAAATGCGTCTGTCCACGCAATTCCCCCAAGTCGTGAATCAAGCCGATCGATGCTAACGCGCAGATCCCTTACTGTGTGGGCTTGTGACGCGAATCAGGCTGCTGGGGGCCGTCGAGGCGCACGACGGGGAAACAGCTTTCGCCGTCAACAGGCCGTTGGTGCGCGGCGTGTTCGCGCTGCTGGCGCTGCAGGCGGGGGAACCGGTCGGGGTCGAGCGGATCATCGACGTCGTGTGGGACGAGGCGTCGTCGGACGACGCTCGCGGCCTGGTCCACGGCTATGTTTCGGCTCTGCGCAAAATGATCCGGCCGGCCGGAATCGAGATTTCGCGGCGCGGTCCGGGATATGTGCTCAACGCCGCCCGCGACGACGTCGACCTCCTGCTGTTCCGCTCGCTGGTGACGCGGGGACGGCTGCGGGACGCGCTGGCGTTGTGGCGGGGAGAACCGCTGACGGGCACGCCGCACACGACGTTCTTCGACGGCATGCGGTCCACGCTGGCCGAGGAGCGCCTGGTCGCCGCCGAGACGTGGGTGGACCAGGAACTGGCAGGGGGACGACACCGCGAGGTGCTGCCGGAGCTCTCCTCGCTCGTGACCGAGAACCCGTTGCGGGAGAAGCTCGTCGCGGCGTTGATGCGCACGTTGTACCGCAACGGCAGGCAGGCCGACGCGTTGCGCTGCTACGACGTCACCCGCGCCCGGCTGGCCGACGAACTGGGCCTGGACCCGTCGGGCGAGCTGCGGTCCGTGCACGAACGGATCCTGCGCGCCGACGAGGACCTGCTGGCCCCCGCTCCCCCGGCGCCGGAACCGGTCCGACCCAGGAACGCGCTGCCGCTGGACGTTCCCGACTTCACCGGACGTGCGCGCGAGCTCGACCGCGTGCTGGACGAGCTGCCCGGGCCCGGTGCCACGGCGGTCGTGCTGGTCGACGGCATGGCCGGCGTCGGCAAGACCACGCTCGCCGTGCATCTGGCGCGGCGGCTGCGCGACCGCTACCCCGACGCACAACTGCTCGTCGACCTGCACGGGTTCACGGCCGGTCGCGAGCCGGTCGATCCGTTCGACGCGCTGGACGTGCTGCTGCGGTCGCTGGGCGTACCTGCCGCCGAGATCCCGAACGACCTCGACCAGCGGGTCGCCGCGTGGCGCACCGAGCTCTCCGGCAGGCGGGCGGTGGTCGTGCTGGACAACGCGGCCGACTCCGGCCAGGTGACGCCGTTGATCTCCGGCGCACGGGACTGCCTGGTGATCGTCACCAGCAGGCGGCGTCTGAGAACCGTGCACGGCGCCGCCCTGCTGTCGCTGGACGTGCTGCCCGGCGACGAGGCGCTGGCGTTGCTCACCCGGATGCTCGGCGACCGGGTGGCGGCCGAGCCCGAGGCGGCGCGCGAGCTGGTCCGGGTGTGCGGCGGTCTGCCGCTGGCGCTGCGGATCGCGGCGGCCAGGGCGCAGCACCGTCCACAGTGGATGATCGAGGACCTGGTCGAACGACTGCGCGAGTCCGGCGAGGCTGAGGTCGCCGCCGCGTTCGCACTGTCCTATCGGGACCTGGGCGCGGCGCACCAGCGGATGTTCCGCCTGCTGGGCCTGCATCCCGGCAGCGACTTCGACGCGTGCACCGCCGCCGCGCTCGCGGGCGTGCCGTTCCGCGAGGCCGACGACGTGCTGGAGGACCTCCTCGACCTGCACCTCGTGGAGCAACGCGCACGTGGCCGGTACACGTTGCACGACCTGGTTCGCGACCACGTTCGTTCGCTCGCCGATCCGGACGCGCCCGCCGCGGCCGCCCGGCTGCTCGACTACTACGTGCACGTCGCGAACTTCGCCGCCGACCTGCTGCAACCGGGACGCCGCGAGGCGGAGCCCGTGGTCGCCTCCGTGCCGGACCGGCTGCCCCGGTTGCGCGACGACCGGACCGCGATGGACTGGTTCACCACCGAGCGCCCGAACCTCGTCGCCGCGTCCCGGTTCGCGGTGTCGGCGGGGTTCGACCGGGTGGCCACCGAGCTGCCGGTGCACACCGGCCACTTCCTGATGATCACCGAGCGCGTCGACGACCTCGTGGCCGTCCAGGAACCGGCGGTCGAGGCCGCGCGCAGGCTCGGCGACCCTGTGGCCGAGTCGCGCGGCCAGTACCACCTCGCGCTGACCAGGTACATGCAGTGCCGGTACCGGGCGGGCCTCGTCCACGCGGACCGCACGCTGGCGCTGGCCGCGGAACTGGGCGACCGGACGCGGGAGAGCATGGCGCTGGTCGTGCAGGGCATGCTCCGGCACCGGCTCGGCGACCACGCGGGCGCGCTGACCGCCTACGAGACCGCGCTGCCGATCCAGCAGCACCAGAACAACTACCGGCACGCCGCGATCTGCATCGCCAACCAGGGCCGGGTCCACCTCAGCCTCGGCAGGCTGACCGACGCGCGCGAGCAGCTGGAGAAGGCGCTCATCAAGAGCCGCGAGATCGGCGAGCGGCACGAGGAGGGCTCGGTGCTCGCGGCGCTCGGCGCGGTGCACGCCCGGCTGGGCGAGCACGACCGCGCGGCCACGTTGCTCGACGAGGCGCTGGCGCTGGCCAGGGACACCGGCAACACCCACTACGAGATGCGCGCGCTGATCAAGTCGGCGGACGCGCGCCGCCGCGCGGGTGAACTGGCGGAAGCGGCGGCGTTCGGCGAGCAGGCGATGACGATGCTCGGTCACGGCCGCAGCGCGGACTTCCTCGCCGTCGCGCACAACGTGCTGGGCGACATCGCGTTCGACCGCGGCGACCTGCCGGCCTCGGTCACCCACCACGCGCGGGCCAGGGAACTGGCCGAGCGCATCGAGTACCGCGCCGAGCTGGAAGCGGCCCGCGCCGGTCTGGCACGCGCCCGGTCCTGACGTCCAGGTTGCTGCCAGGTTCTCACCAGAACGCGTTTCTAGATTTCCTCCCATGAGCCCGAGGGGGCTTCGAAGAGGGGACAGAAATGCGATTGCGAAACAAGATGCGCTGGCTGGGAGCAGCCGCGTTACCGCTGGTCCTGGCTCTGACCGGGGCGACGGTCGCGGCCACCGCGGTCACGTCGACGGTGCTGACGGGGGTGGCACAGGCATCCGACGTCGGCGGCCAGATCAGCCGCGACGAGGTGATCCAGCGCGCCAGATTCTGGCTGAACAAGGGCCTCCAGTACGACCAGGGCGGATCGGCGCCCGACTCGTCCGGCAAGCAGTACCGGACCGACTGCTCGGGTTACGTGTCGATGGCACTGCACCTGACCAACTCGCCGAACTCGACGGCGATGCTCACCGACTCGCGGTTCTTCACCATCAACCGCGCCGACCTGAAGCCCGGTGACTTCCTGGTCCTCAACGGGCACGCGTTCCTGTTCGGCGGCTACCACGCCGACGGCGTGCACTTCACGTTCTTCACCTTCGGTTCCACGCCGGTCCGCGAGAGCGTCGGCACGTTCACCGGTTCGAGCCTCGACGGGCACCCGACGAGCCAGTACGTGCCCAGGCGCTACAAGAACATCGTCGAGTCCGCGCCGCCGAAGTCCCGTGCCGCCAAGTACTCGTCGGACTTCAACGGCAACGGGAACAGCGACTACGCCACCTACAACGCCTCCGACGGCTCGTTCCACGTCCTGTTCGACACCGGCGGTGCCGCGTACAACCCCGAATGGCGCCTCGGCCAGGCCGGCGATCTGCCGATCACCGGTGACTGGAACGGCAACGGCAGCAGCGACTACGGCGTCTACCGGCCGTCCGACGGCTCGTTCCACATCCTGTTCGACTCCGGCGGCCTGTACGAACCCACGTGGCGCCTGGGCGGCCCGGGCTACGTCCCGGTCGCCGGTGACTGGAACGGCAACGGGAACAGCGACTACGGCGTCTACAACCCCGCCGACGGCTCGTTCCACATCCTCTTCGACTCGGGCGGCCTTTACGAGCCGAGCTGGCGTCTGGGCGGTCCCGGCGACCTGCCCGTCGCGGGTGACTGGAACGGCAACGGCAACTCCGACTACGGCGTCTACCGGCCGTCCGACGGCTCGTTCCACGTCCTGTTCGACACCGGCGGCGCCGCTTACCACCCCGAATGGCGACTCGGCGGCTCCGGCTCGATCCCGGTCTCTGGTGACTGGAACGGCAACGGGAACAGCGACTACGGCGTCTACAACCCCGCCGACGGCTCGTTCCACGTCCTGTTCGACTCGGGCGGCCTCTACGAGCCCACCTGGCGCCTCGGTGGCAGCGGCCACCGGCCGGTCTGAGCCCGCGGAGCGAAGACCATGAGATCCGCACTCGCTCTGGGCCTCGCCGTGGCCGCGCTCGCCACGGGCCTGACGCTCGCGACCGCGCCGTCCGCCCTGGCCTACAACAACCTGCCGTGCGGGCCCGGCAACCCGACGCAGTCCGACCAGGCGGTCGCCACCTCGCTGAACGGCAGGCTGAACGGCCGGCTGCGGGCCGGCGTCAACTCCTACCAGGTTTCCTGCGCCCGTGCCGTCGTCGAGACCGTGAGGTCCCGCGGGCTCGACGAGCACGCCGCGGCCATCGCGATCACGACGACGATCGTGGAGTCCAACATCAAGAACCTGGACGGCGGCGACCGCGACTCACGGGGCCTGTTCCAGCAACGGCCCAGCCAGGGCTGGGGCACGCCCGAGCAGGTGGTCGATCCCGTGCACGCCACCAACGAGTTCGTGAACCACCTGCTCAGGGTGACGAACTGGCACGGGAGGCCGATCGGCGAGGTCTGCCAGGACGTGCAGCGCTCCGGCACGCCGGACGCCTACGGCCCGCAGGCGCACGACGGTGAGGTCATCGCCGGCGCGCTGTGGGGAGGCGGGGCGCGGAACTCCCGCGCCGCCCGGTACTCGTCGGACTTCAACGGCAACGGCAGCAGCGACTACGCCGCCTACCAGGCGTCCGACGGCTCCTTCCACGTCCTGTTCGACACGGGCGGCGCCGCGTACCACCCGACCTGGCGCCTCGGCCAGGCGGGAGACCTGCCGATCACCGGCGACTGGAACGGCAACGGCAACTCCGACTACGGCGTCTACCGGCCGTCGGACGGCTCGTTCCACATCCTGTTCGACTCGGGCGGTCTGTACGAACCGACCTGGCGGCTCGGCGGGCCCGGCTCCCTGCCGGTGGCGGGTGACTGGAACGGCAACGGGAACAGCGACTACGCCGTCTACAACCCCGCCGACGGGTCGTTCCACGTCCTGTTCGACTCGGGCGGGCTCTACGAACCCACCTGGCGCCTCGGGCAGACCGGAGACCTGCCCGTCGCGGGTGACTGGAACGGCAACGGGAACTCCGACTACGGCGTCTACCGGCCGTCCGACGGGTCGTTCCACGTCCTGTTCGACACCGGTGGCCTCTACGAGCCGAGCTGGCGTCTCGGACAGACCGGGGACCGGCCGGTCGCCGGTGACTGGAACGGCAACGGCAACTCCGACTACGGCGTCTACCGGCCGTCCGACGGGTCGTTCCACGTCCTGTTCGACACCGGTGGCCTCTACGAGCCGAGTTGGAGGCTCGGCAGCACCGGCCACCTGCCCGTGTAACTGAAAGCCAAGGGGCGCGTTCACTTCGGTGGACGCGCCCTTCGGCATTAGCGGGCGGTGAGGGCGTAAGCGGGCAGCGGCACGTTGCCGCTCTCGCGCGCGACCTGGCCGAGCAGCTCCTTGGCCAGCCCGTCCGGCGCCTCCTTCAGCGCGATCGAGATCTCCCAGTCCGCGTCCTGCAACGCGCTCGTGTCGACGTCACCGATCCGCTCGACCTGCCAGCCGGCGCCGTCGAGCGCGGCGAGCAGGGTGGCGCGGGTCAGCGGCGCACGCACGTTGCCGTCGGTCTCGCCCATGCGGTCCTGGGCGAGCACGGACAGCAGGTGCGGAACCTGGTCGGCGCGCTGGGGTTCCGGGTCCCACTCGGCGAAGCAGAGCCGCGAACCGAGCTCGCGGGCCTTCGCCAGAGTGCGTTCGAGCAGGTCTGCCGAGGCGAAGTACCAGGAGCAGTGGGCGAGCACGACGAGGTCGTAGCCGGTGCCGACGTCGTCGGTGAGCGCGTCGGTCTCATAGCGCATCTCGATGCGGTCGCCGAGGGGGCCGTCGAGCAGGTGCCGCGCGGAGTCGCCGACGGTGACCGGGGCGCCGTAGCCGGGCGGCGCGATGTCGGTGCCGACGATCCTCCCTCGTGGACCGACGGCATCCGCGAGCACGGCGGTCATGTCGCCCTGGCCGCAGCCGATCTCCAGCACTCTCGCACCTTCGGGGATCTGCCAGGTTCGCGCGAGTTCGAGGCGGTATCCGGTCTGCGTGACCTGGACGTCCGGGCTGACGGCGTGAGCCGCCATGAGATGGGCGATCTCTTCGGATTTCATCGAGGCGGAGCGTAAGAGCGGGACTCGGTCGGCGCATCTTGTTTCTGGAGGTCACCGACGCCGGGCGCCATCGCCGCGGCCTCCTCGACGGTCAGCCGGGTGCCCTGGTCGAACGCCAGGCTGAACGCCGTGTCGCCGAGGGCCGACCGGGCCGCTTCGGAGACGCGATCGACGTCGCCGCGCTCGGCAGGCGGCAGCGGGGCGTCCACACTGCGCCGGGCGGCGTCTGCGGCGCCCAGCAGCAACGCCGCACACTCCTCACCGAGAAGGGCGGCCGCGCCGGCGAGACCTTCGAGGGACAGGGCGAGCGCGCGGGGTTCGTTCAGCGACCGGGCCAGGTCGAGGGCCCGCAGGTGCTGGGCGGCGGACTGGTGCGCGTCTCCGCGGAGTTCGGCGATGAAGCCGAGTTCCGCGTGCAGCAGGTGGTCCCCCGCCAACGACGAAAGGTCGGCGTAGCCGTCGCGGATCTGCTGGAGGTGTTCTTCGGCGGTGTCGAGGTCGCCGCTGCGGCGGGCGCCGAGGGCCAGGCCCATCTTCGCGTGGATCTGGCCGTAGGTGTAGCCGTGTTCGACGGCGATGCGATGTGCGCGCTGGTGCAGGTCGTGCGCACGCTCCCAGTCGTGGTCCAGCAACGCGAGGCGGCCCAGGCCGGACAGCCGTGCCGACACCTCCGCCTGCAGGCCCAGTTCCTGGGCGAGGGCGAGTCCTTCGTGCTGACAGCGCGCCGCGGACTCGTAGTCGCCCTTGATCTCCGCCAGCGTGGCGAGGGGCGGGATGGTCTGCATCTCGCCCCAGCGGTCGCCGAGCAGGCGGAAGAGTTCCGCGCTGCGCAGGCCGTCGCGGCCGAGTGCGGCGAGGTCCCCGCGCACCAGTGCGAGCATCGCGCGCAGGCCCAGTGCCGCCGCGATCCCCCACTGGTCGTCCTCGGCGGTGAACAGGTCCAGTGCACGGGTGTTCGCCTCGGTGCTCGCCGCCAGGTTTCCCGCGCTGAACAGGCCATAGGCGCAAAGCCACTGTGCTCGGGCGGGCGCGGCGGCGACCGGGGCAGCCTCGTGATCGCCGTTGAGCAGGGCGAACGCAGCGTGCAGGACGACGAGTTCGGGGGTGGCGCAGGTGCTCAGCACGGCTGCCAGGGTGCGGCGGCATTCGGCGAGACGGCCGCGCAACAGCCACCACCACGACAGGGCCGTGACGAGCCGGACGGCCTCGCCCGGACCGGCGTGCTCCAGTGCGGAGCGCATGTTTCCGGCTTCGGCGTCGAGCCGGGCGAGCCAGACCTGCTGACCGCTCCCGCGCAACTGGGGTTCGGCGTGCTCGGCGACCGCGAGGTAGTGCCTCAGGTGGCGGTCGCGGGCGAGGTCCGCCGCCTCCTGCAGTCGTTCCAGGGCATAGGCGGAGACGGATTCGAGCAGCCGGTAGCGGGGTCCCTGCGTCACGACCACGAGCGACCGGTCGACGAGCCGTGTCACGAGGTCGAGCACCTCCGCTCGCGCGACGCCGTCCCCCGCGCACACCTCTTCGGCCGCGGCCAGGTCGCACCCGTCGCTGTGCACGGCGAGGCGGCGCAGGACGACGCGTTCGGGAGCGCTGAGCAGTTCCCAGCTCCAGTCGATCATCGCGCGCAGGGTTCGTTGCCGGGCGGGAGCGCCACGTTGCCCGAGGGTCAGAACGGAGAACCGGTCGGCCAGCCGCACCGCGAGTTCCCGCACGCCGAGCGCGCGCACCCGCGTGGCCGCGAGTTCCAGCGCGAGCGGGATGCCGTCGAGACGGCGGCAGATCTCGGCCACCGCGTCGAGGTCGGCCGGATCGCAGTCCTCCTGGCGCGACGGGAAACCGGGCGCGGACGCGGCGGCACGCGCGAGGAAGAGCCTGATCGCGTCCGGGGGCGCCAGCGGTTCGACGTCGAAGACGCGCTCACCGGCCAGACCGAGGGGTTCCTGGCTGGTGGTGACGACGACCAGGCCACGCGCGGCGCGCAGCAGCAGTTCGGTGAGTTCGGCGGCCGCGTCGACGACGTGCTCGCAGTTGTCCAGCACGAGCAGCATGCGGCGGTCGCGCAACGCGGTGGCGAGACGGCGCGCGGCCTCGCCGGTACCCGAGTCGCTGATCCCGAGCACGGCGGCGACGACCTCGGCCAGGTCCGCCGCGGTGGCGGAGCGCAGTCCGGCGAACTCGACCAGCCAGACGCCGTCCGGGAACTCGCCGGACCCCGCGTGCGCGATCGCCAGGCTGGACTTGCCGACGCCACCGGGGCCGGTGAGGGTCACCAGCCTGGCTTCGCGGCGCAGTTCGGCGAGCTGCGCGAGAGAGCGCTCTCGTCCGATCAGCGGGGTGAGCGCGTTGGGCAGGTTCGAGGGCGCCTTGGCTTGGGGCGACCCGAGTTCCTGGCGGAGCATCGCCTGGTGCAGCGCCCGCAGTTCAGGACTCGGATCGACGCCCAGTTCCTCGGCGAGGCGGCCGCGCAGGTCCTCGTACGACGTGAGTGCCTCGCTCTGCCGCCCGGTCAGGTAGAGGGCCCGCAGCTGCGTCGCGCGCAGCCCCTCCCGCAACGGGTGCTGGGGCACGACGGTCGCGAGGTCTTCCACGGCGAGCGCGTGATCACCGGCCTCGAGCCAGGCGTTCGCCCGTTCCTCGACGACGGCCAGCCGCAGTTCGGTGAGGTGGTGGGCGGCCGGGCGCACGAACTCGTCGTCGGCGAAGTCCGCGTACGCGGCGCCGCGCCAGAGATCGAGCGCCTCGGTGAACAGCTCGGCTCGCGAGCGCGGGTCCGTCGTCGACCTGGCCCGTGCCACTAGTGCGCGGAACCGGGTGGCGTCCAGGTCCTCCGCGCCGAGCACGATCCGATAGCCCGGTGGTTGCCGCACGATCCGGTCCCTGCCGAGGATCCCGCGCAGCTGGGAGATCTTGACCTGCAACGCCCCCGCGGGCTTGCCGGGCGGCCGGTCGCCCCACAGGTGCTGGACGAGCGCGTCCGCGGCGACCGCGTCGCCGTCGTGCGCGATCAGCGCCGCGAGCAGCGCGCGCACCTTGAGCTCGGGGACGGTGACCGGCTCCCCCGCCTCGTCCCACACCGTCAGCGGGCCGAGCACCCCGAACCGCATCCAGCACCCCTGACGTCCGACCCCTGAGCCGATCGTAAGCGAGTCCGAAGAACGTCCCAGCAGGGTGCTCGCATGAGCGCACCACCCGAAACCGTCCAGAAGCTCCCCCTGTTCGCCCTGCTGTCCCTCGCCACCGCCGTCTTCGTCACCAGCCTCACCGAGACCCTCCCGGCCGGCCTGCTCCCGGCGATGAGCGACTCCCTGGGCGTGACCGAGTCCGCGACCGGGCAGACCGTCACGATCTACGCGCTCGGCACCGTGCTCACCGCGATCCCGTTGTCCTCGCTCACCGCGGGCTGGCGGCGCAAGACGCTGTTGCTGACGTCGATGGCGGGTTTCGCCGCCGCCAACACGGTCACGGCCGTGTCCTCGGTGTACAGCGTCACGATGGCGGCGCGGTTCGGCGCGGGTGTCGCCGCCGGACTGGCCTGGGCACTGCTCGCGGGCTACGCGCGGCGCCTGGTCGCCCCTCAACTGCAGGGCCGCGCGATCGCGATCGCCATGGCCGGCATCCCCGTCGCGCTGTGCCTGGGCGTGCCCGCCGGGACGTTCCTCGGCCAGGTGGCGGGCTGGCGCACGGCGTTCCTGTCGATGACGGCGCTGACCGCGGTGCTGCTGGTCTGGATCGTCGCGGCCGTGCCGGACCATCCCGGTCAGGAACGAGCTCAGCGGCCCAGGACGCTGCCGACCCTGCGCGTGCCCGGCGTGGCCCCGGTCCTGTTCGTCACGCTCGTCTTCGTTCTCGCCCACACGATCCTGTACGCCTACATCGCGACGTTCCTCGCCGGTCTCGGCATGGGCGGCGACACCGGTCTGGTGCTGCTGGTCTTCGGCATCGCGTCGATCCTGAGCATCTGGGTCGTCGGCGCCCGGATCCACCGCCGGCTGCGGCTGTTCACCGTCACGAGCGCGCTGCTGGTCGCCGTGGCCGCCCTGATGCTGGCCACGATCGCGGACGACCCGGGCCTGATCTACCTCGCCGCCGCACTGTGGGGCCTCGGCTGGGGCGGCGTGCCCACCCTGTTGCAGACCGCCGCGGGCAACGCCGGTGGCGAATCGGCCGACGCGGCCCAGGCGATGCTCGTGACGTTGTGGAACGTCGCCATGGCGGGTGGAGGTGTCATCGGCGGCGTGCTGCTCGACCTGAGCGGGAGCGGTTCGTTCCCGTGGAGCGTGCTCGTGCTGATGGTGCCGGTGCTGGTGGTCGTCGTCCTCGCTCGCCGGCACGGCTTCCCCGCCCGTTGACGAGCGTCAACCGGCGTCCACGGGGGTGCCGTACTCGTCGTGACGACGCCACCACTGGTACGGCGCCTCCTGCGGCCAGCCCTCCGGCGAGTCCTCCCACTCCTCCTGGCGGCCGAGCGGGGTGAGGTCGAGCAGGCTCCAGACGTTGCCGGTCTGCTCCGCCGACCGCGCGTTGGTGAAGTAGGTGCGGTAGACCTCGTCGCCGTCGCGGATGAAGACGTTGAGGCCGAAGTACTCGTCGACGCCGAAGTCCTTCGAGAAGTCGTCCCGCGTCGTGAACCAGGGCACCTGGTCCCAGCCCATGCGATGGCGGTAGCGCGTGATGTCGTCCTGCGGGGCGGCCGAGACGAGTACGAACGTGACGTCGCGGGCGTTGAGGTGGGCGAGGTGGCCGAGGTTGTCGGTGAACATCGCGCAGCCGCTGCAGCCGCCGTCCGGGTAGTCGGCGACACCAGGTTCGAAGAAGTGCCGGTAGACGATCAGCTGGCGCCGCCCGTCGAACAGGCCGGGCAGGTCCACCGACCCTTCCGGCCCCTCGAAGGTGTACCGCTTCTCGACGCGGACCCACGGCAAACGGCGGCGCTGCGCTGACAGCGCGTCCTTCGCGCGAGTGTGCTCCTTCTCCTTGCGCAGAAGGTCTTCCCTGGCCGCGTTCCACTCCTCGGCCGACACGACAGGTGGCGTCCTCACGCTAAGCCCGTACCCCGTGCCGGCCGCCCGGCAAACCTCAGCCGGTGCCGAGGGCGAACAGGTGGATCTGCTTGTCCGACGGCAGGGTCACGGCGGCGATCGTCTTGCCCTCCGGCGCGTCGAACGGCGCGGTGGCGAAGACGAACGCGGGGCCGGTGCCGCCCCAGTTCACGTTGCGGTAGCGGGGATGCGCGACCACGGTGTTGCCGAAGACCGGGTCGTTCGCGCTGCCGCCGGGCAGCACCCAGTCGCCGAACGACAGGTCGGTCTGGGCGGTGCTGCCGTCGGTGAAGGTGACGGTCGCGGTGCCGCGGTGGTCGCCGTTGCTCGCCGCGCCGACGAACACCAGGCGTTTCGGCTGCCCCGCCACGGTGACGGTCTGGCCTTCGGCGGCGACGTTGTCCGGGCGGCCTGCCGGAGGGGCGGGCCAGGTGAACGCGGTGCCCGCCACCTCGACCCGCTTGCCGCCGGTCAGGCCCGCCTCTGCCAGGGCCTGGCGGGAGTAGCTGTTGCCGCCGCCGTCCAGGTTGGCCTGCGACTTGGCGTCGTCGTCCGAGATCCCGGTGTTGTTGTAGCGGGTGACCAGGCTGCCTTCCGGTGCCACCAGGACCGTCACCGTGGTCGTGACCGTGCGGTGGTCGCCCTTGATGGTCACCGGGACGTCGTAGTAGCCCTCGGGCGCGGTCGCGCTCACCTGGAACTTCGCCTGGCCGTCGTCCAGGCGGAACCGCTGCGGTCCGGTGACGGTGAGCCCGGCGGGCGGGGCGGTGGTGACGGTGAGGTTGCGGTCCTTGCCCGCCAGCCTGCGCGCGGACACCGCGAACTCCGCGGTGCCACCGGGCCGCACCGTGATCATGCTGTTGGCGCTGGCCAGGAAGTCGTGCTCACCGTCGCGATAGGACGGTGGCGCCTCGTCGGCGTCCGTCGCCCAGCCGCGGTCCGGGGTGGCGCCGAGCTCGAAGTCGAGCCTGCCGCCGGTGCTGACGATGTCGCGGGGCAGACCGGTGCGCTCGTGGTCGCGGCCGTTGAGGTTCAGGTCCTGCACGTACATCGCGGTGGCCGAGGCCCTGGGGGCGTTGATGGTCAGGTCGCGGCCGGGCAGGTCGAGCACGATCTTCGGGAACAACGGGCTGTGCAGCGCCAGATCGGACGTGCCGGGCGTCGCGGGGTAGAGACCCAGTGCGGCCCACACGTACCAGGAGGACTGGGCGCCGAGGTCGTCGTTGCCGGGCTCGCCGTCCGGGGTGGGGCTGAACAGGGTGGTCATGATCTGCCGGACCACCTGCTGGGTGCGCCACGGCCGTCCGGTGTGGTTGTACAGCCAGGGAATGCCGAACGCCGGTTCGTTGCCCGCCCACATGTACGGCTCCTGCGGGCCCGCGTTGAGCTTGGTGGTGAACGTGTCGAGGCGTGCCGCCGCGGCGTCCTCACCGCCCATCGCGGTGATCAGGCCCGCCGGGTTGTGCGGCACCATCCAGCTGTACTGCACCGAGTTGCCCTCGTCGAACCCGTCCTGGCCGAAGCCGCCGCCGGGGCTCCAGGCCGGACCGTCCGGGAACCGCCCGTCGCCGTCACGTGGCTGGACGTGGGAGGTGGCAGGGTTGAACAGGTTCTGCCAGTTCTGGCCGCGCCGGGTGAACTCCGCGGCGGTCTTGCGGTCACCGGCGGCCTTCGCGAGCTGGGCGATGGCGAAGTCGTCGACCGACCACTCCAGCGTGATCGAGGCGCCGACCCGGTTGTGGTCGCCGCGGGCGGCGTCGGTGTTGGGCAGGTAGCCGCGCTTGACGTACTCGCCGATGCCCGGCCGTTCCTGGTAGGCGCCGGGCGTGGTGTCCACACTGGTCGCGCCCTTGACCAGGTACTGCAGTGCGGTCTTGAGGTCGAAGTCGCGCGCGCCGTACGCGTAGAGGTTGGCGATCAGCGGAACGGAGCTGTCCCCCGTCATCTGCGCGGTGTAGTCGTTGGCGAGCGGCCAGCGCGGCCACCAGCCGCCCTGCACCGCGTCGTTCACGAGCGACTGCGCCATGTCACTGGCCTCGCGCGGCCACAGCATGGCGTGCAGCGGGGCCAGGCTGCGATAGGTGTCCCAGTCGGAGAAGTTCGCGTACTGGGTGCGGCCGGCGGGCAGGGTGTGGATCTGGTCGTCGAAGCCGATGTACCGGCCGTCGACGTCGTTGAACGTGTTGGGGTGCATCAACGAGTGGTACAAAGCGGTGTAGAAGGTCTTCAGCTCACCGGTGTCCGTGCCGGCGACGCGGATCTTGCTCAGTTCGGTGCGCCACTTCGCCCTGGTGTCCGCGCGGACCTGGGCCGCGTCCCAGTCCGGGATCTCCTGGGCCATGTTCCGCTTCGCACCGTCCACACCGACGAACGACAACGCCACCTTGGCCTTGACCTGGCCAGCGGGGAAACTCAGGTACGCGCCCGCCTTCGGCGCTTTGACACCGCCGCTGCCGGGGCTGATCGCGTTGCCGTCCCACGTGCCACGAGCCGTGAACGGCCGGTCGAAGGTGATGGCGTAGTAGACGGTGTACTTGTTGGACTTGCCGCAGAAGCCGCCGGTGCTGGCCGAACCGGTCACCGTCCTGTCGTTCTCGATGGCCACCTCGGCCGCCGAGTTGCCCGACAGCGTCGCCCCGCCCTTGACCAGCACGTGGCCGTCGGCGGGCAGCGTGAACGTGGCCAGGCCGGTGCGGGTGGTGGCGGTGAGCTCCGCCCGGACCTTCGAGTCCTCCAACGTCACGGCGTAGTAGCCGGGCTCGCCCTGCTCGCTGGTGTGCTGGTAGCGCTCGACCCGGTCCCAGGGCTTCTCCCCCAGGTCACCGGTGATCGGCAGGATCGGCACGTCCCCGAACGCGCTGCACCCGACGCTGGCGTGCGTGAGGCTGAAACCTCGGATCTTTTCGTTGTGGTACTGGTAGCCGGCGTACGAGCCCAGCGTGTCCGGCGAGAACTGCATCATGCCGAACGGCACCGCCGGACCGGGAAAGTTGTTGATCTCACCAGCCGCGGCGTTGGCCAAACCGGTGCCGATGAACGGATCCACGTACGCCGTGGGGTCGGAGACCAGCGCGGGCTCCGGTTGTGCGGCGGCCACCACCGGAGCCGCGAGCACCAGCGCGGCCGCCATCACTACCAGTCCCCTGAAGCGCATAGATCGGAACTTTCCGCAGACCTGACACGCTGTCAACGTTGTCGACATCGATCTGGCCGGTTCCGGACACCGCGTCAGGAGGGCGGCGCCAGCACGATCGCCGAGTTGTGGCCGCCCATGCCAAGCGACGACTTGACCGTGAGCCCGTCGACGAGCGGCGTGAGCCCGTCCAGGAGGGCCGGATGCCCCGGCGCGACGACGGGCGGCGCCGGGATCACTCCGGTGTCGTACGCCATCGCGGTCACCGCGGCCTCGATCGCCGACGCCGCGCCCTGGCAGTGCCCGGTCAGCGGCTTCACGGAGTAGACCCCGGTGTCCGGCCCGAACAGCTGCTCCAGGACGGCCGCCTCGGCGGTGTCGCACTGGGCGGTGCCGGGACCGTGCGCGTTGAGGTAGCGCACGTCGGCGGCGTTCACCCCGGCGTTGTCCAGCGCGTCGGTGAAGCACGCGGTGATCTGGTCGAGCTGCGGATCGATCGACGTCACGTGGTACGCGTCGTGCGACATCGCGCCGCCCAGCGTGAGGGCGTACGGCCGGGACGCGTGCCGGGAAAGGACGAACGCCACCGACGCCTCGCCCATCACGAAACCTCTGCTGCCCTGTTGGAACGGACGGCACGCGTCGAGCGGCTCGGCGTCCACGATGGCCACACCGAGCCGGACGAAGTGAGCGACGTTCTCCGGCGTGAGAGAAAGATCCGTCGCGACGAACACGACGTCGTCGACGATTCCTGCGTCCAGCCACGCTTTCGCCGTGATCAGGCCGGCGTTGCCCGACGCGCACATCGCCGAGACGTTCATGGCCGGCCCGTGGAAACCGTATTCCTGCATCAGCATCGACATCGGCGTGGACGGCATCAGCGCCAGATAGTCGTGCACCGGCAACGATCCCCCGCGCGTGACGTAGAAATCGCGCCACAGGTCGACCTCGCCCAGCACCACGGCGTGCAGGAGACCGACCCGGCGACCGGGACGCCAGCCGCGGGTGCCCGCGTCCTCGATGGCCTCTCTGGCCGCGGCTCGCATGGCCTGCGCGAACCGGCTCGGCCCGTCGAGCGGATCACCGCCGTCGCCGACTCGCGCCGCCCAGACCGTCTCGCCGGGGTTCCTGCCCAGCTCGGGAACAACGGTGGCGGCGGGTTTCCCGCTCGCCAGACCGTCCCACAGAGACCGGCGGCTCCAGCCGTACGCGCTGACGACGCCGATTCCGCAGATGCTCACACCTCGCGCGACCATATCCAGCTCCACCACCGAGGGCCGACACCTCCTACCAGGGTAACTGCCCTGAACAGCTAGCGGGTGAGCGATCTATTGGTCCACAATGGACACTGAAGTCGACCCCCTGATCAAGCGGCGGTGTCCGGGTACCGATATAACGGCACACCATGTTTACGCCAGACGGATGCGCCTGCGGCCGCCTGTGCGGTAGGACTTCACGATGGCCACGCCACCGCGAATCCGAGGGAGCGCAGGACCTGGGAGCCACGACGTGAGCGGCCTGATCGGTGACGCCGAGTTCGACCACGAGCTGCTGGCCGGCCTCGCGCTCTCGATCGGCGCCTCGGTGGTGTGGTGGCTCGACCTGCGCGAGGACCGCCTCGGCTGGATGCCGGGCCTCGACGTGGTCGTCGGCGTGCCCGGCGCGGACCCCGAGACCGTGCGCGCCGCGCTGGCCGCCCTGGTGGCGCCGCTGACGGTGGCCGCGAGGTCGGCTCCCGCCTGGCAGGACTTCGAGCTGGAACAGCCCGTCGAGACCCCGGCCGGCACGCGCCGGCTCCAGTTCCGCGCCCGCGTGTCGACCCGCGACAACGCGCCGGCGCTGGTCGGCGTCGTCGCCGACGTGACCTGGCGGCACACCCAGCAACAGCAGCTCACCGACCTCGCGGACCGCTACCGGCTCCTGGTGGACCTCTCCCCCGACGCGATCGTGGTGCACGAGTCGGGCCGGATCGTGTACGCGAACCCGGCCGCGGTCCGGTTCGTCCGAGCGCTGTCCGACGGCGAGATCCTCGGCAGGCTGATCACCGACTTCGTCCACCCCGCCTCGCAGCAGGAGATGCTGCGCCGGATCGCGAAGCTGACCGAGCCCGGCGCCGCGAGCGAACCCGCGGACGCCGTGCTGGTCCGGTTCGACGGCGGCACGACCGACATCGAGTCGGTGTCGGTGCGCACCACGTGGGAGGGCAGGCCCGCGTTCCAGGTGATCATGCGGGACGTCACCGAGCAGAAGGCGGCCGCGGCGGCGTTGAGCTACCAGGCCGCACTCGCCGCGCACGTGAGCGACGCGCTCATCGCGACCACCGCCAGCGGTGTCGTGACCAGCTGGAACCCCAGCGCGGAGAACGTCTACGGCCACCTCGCCGCCGACGCGATCGGGCGGCCCATCGGCCTGGTGGTCGGGGCGCCGCTCGATCCGTCGGCGATCCTGGACGCGGGCGGCGTGATCCAGGCGGAGCACCGCAGATCCGGCGGCGAGGCGCTCGCGGTGCGCGTGTCGGTCGCCAGGATGGACGACGGGTACGTGCTGATCTGCGCGGACGAGACCGCGCGCAGGCGGGCCGAGCACCGCTTCACCGCGGTGGTCGACGCCATCGAGGAGGGCGTGCTCGTCGTCGGCGCCACAGGCCTCGTGGAGTCCGTCAACCCGGCCGCCGAACGGATCCTCGGCGTGGGCGCGCACGAGGCGACAGGCGAGCTCGCGTCGTCCGTCGGACTGCACGACGAGGCGGGCAGGCCCATCCCGCTCGAACGGTTCCCGTCGGCCATCACCCGCACGACCGGCAGAGCGCAGCACGGACGGATCGTCCGGGCGCCCCGGCCGGACGGCAGCCACGTCTGGCTGTCGCTCAGCGCCCGCCCGCTCAGCCAGGACGGCACGCTGCCGACGGCGACGGTGTTGTCGTTCACCGACATCACCGAACGGCGCATGATCGACACCCGGCTCGAGCACGAGGCGACGCACGACGCGTTGACCGGCCTGAGCAACCGCACGGTGACCATCAACCGGCTCAGCCCGCCCGCCAGGGCCCACCGGTCGGGACTCACCGCCGTGCTGTTCATCGACCTGGACAAGTTCAAGGTCATCAACGACTCCCTCGGCCACAGCGCGGGCGACGAGGTGCTGCGGGTCGTCGGCTCGCGGCTGAGCCTGAGCGCCCGCCGCGGCGACGTCGTGGGCAGGCTCGGCGGCGACGAGTTCACCGTCATCGCGTACGGCGTGACGGGCGAGGACGAGGCGACCGCCCTCGCCGACCACATCCGCTCCGAGATGAACCGGCCCATCACCGTGGACGGCCGGCAGCTGCACGTCGACGCGAGCGTGGGCATCGTGCTCGCCGAGCCCGGCGACCCCCGCGACGGCGCCGACCTGCTGCGCGACGCCGACCTCGCGATGTACCAGGCCAAGACCAGGGGGCGCGGGCGGATCGCGTTCTTCGACGTCGAACTCCGCGACCGCATCCAGCGCCGCCTGCAGCTGGAACAGGACCTGCGGATGGCGCCGCTCAACGACGAGCTGTGGCTCGCCTACCAGCCGATCGTCGACCTCCGCACGGATCGGCGCACCGCCGTCGAGGGCCTGCTGCGCTGGACGCATCCCCGGTACGGCCTGATCTTCCCCGGTGAGTTCATCACGCTCGCCGAAGAGAGCGATCTCATCAACATCGTCGGCGCGCACATGCTGCACACCGCCGCACGCGAGATCGCCGAGCAGGCACCGGATCTGCAGCTGACCGTGAACCTGTCCGCACGCGAGCTCGACGACCCGTGGCTCGTGTCGGCCATCCGCAACGCCACGCACAAGGCGGGACTGACGCCCGCCTCGCTGTGCCTGGAGATCACCGAGAGCGCTCTCATGCGCGACCCGGCACTGGCCGCCCGCACCCTCTCCTCGTTGCGCGACCTGGGAGTGCGGCTCGCGATCGACGACTTCGGCACCGGCCACTCCTCGCTCGCCCAGCTGCTCACGCTGCCGCTGGACACGCTCAAGATCGACCGTTCCTTCACGGCGGGCCTCGGGCGTTCCGACGAGGCGACCGCGATCGTCACCAGCATCATCGCCATGGCCCACGCGGTCGACCTGACCGTGATCGCCGAGGGGGTCGAGCACCCGGAGCAGCTGGAGATCCTGCGGGAGCTCGGATGCGACCAGGCGCAGGGGTATCACCTCGGGCGGCCGGCGCCGCTGGCCGAGCTCTGACTTTGTTGACGGTGTGACCGGGCAGGTCCTAGGGTCGGTGCAGCACCAAATTGAAACGTTTCAATCGGCCGCCTGCGTTACCAGCACTCCCCTAGCCCAGGAGAAACGCGATGCGAAGTCGATCCCTGCCGCACGCCCCCAGTCGGTTACTCTGCGTAATATTGTCGGCACTTCTAGCCATGTCCGTGATCATCGTGGTCCCCGCCGCGGCGGCTCCCGCCGATCTCACCGGAGCGCACTGGATCTGGTACCCCGAGGGCAATCCCGCGTCCTCCGCCCCTGCCGAGCACCGCTACTTCCGCCGCACCTTCACCCAGCCCGCCGGGCAGGTCGGTGAGGCCCGGCTGGTCGTCACCGGCGACGACACGGTCGACGTGTGGCTCAACGGCGAACCTCTCGCCGCGTCCGCCCGCTACGTCAGCTCCTGGCAGCGCGCGGTCACCGTCGACCTGCGCTCCGCCCTCGTCACCGGCACCAACACGCTGGCGGTCGCGGTGCGCAACACCACCGCCGGACCGGCGGGCCTCGTCGGCCGCGCGCGGATCGTCACCGGCGGCACGGCCACCGACCTGGTCACCGACGGGGCGTGGAAGGCGGGCCGGGGCGCGGGCGAAGGCTGGGAGAAGCCTGCTTTCGCCGACGGCGCCTGGCCCCAGGCCGCGGACCTCGGTTCGTACGGGATCGAGCCTTGGGGCAGCGGCGTGACCACGACCGATCCGGGCGAGGCGACGCCGTTGACGGTCGCCTCGATGACGACGGAACGGCGCGTCGCCCCACTGGGTGTGGACGCGAGGCGGCCGAGGCTGGGCTGGACGCTCACCTCCACGGCCTCCGCTCAGCGGCAGGGCTCGTACCAGGTGATCGTCGCCAGCACGAAGGCACTGGCCGAGGCCGGGACCGGTGACCTCTGGGACAGCGGCCGGGTGCACGACGAGCAGTCCGTCGACGTCCTCTACGCCGGCGCCGCGCTGACGTCGCTGACCGCCTACCACTGGCGGGTCCGCGTCTGGGACACGCAGGGCAGAGCAGGTGGCTGGAGCGCGGTCTCGTCGTTCGAGACCGGGCTCTACAACGCCGCCTCGGAGTGGCGGGGAGCGTTCGTCGGCGGGCCGGTCGGCCAGGGCTTGGACGGCGCCACCTGGATCTGGTACCCGGAAGGGTCACCGACGGCCGGTCTGCCGCCGATGACGAGGTACTTCCGCAAGACGTTCACTCTCGCGTCGGTGCCGGCCGCCGCCACGCTCGCGGTCACCGCCGACGACACGGCGACCGTGTGGGTCAACGGTGTGCAGGTCTACTCCAGTCCGCAGGTGGAGCACTCCTGGCGGCGGGCGGGCGTGATCGACCTGACCGGCCGGCTGCGGGCCGGTGCCAACACCATCGCGGTGTCGAGCGCCAACACGTCCGACTCCCCCGCGGGTCTGGTGGCCAAGCTGTCCGCGGACGCCCTCGTGGTGCAGTCCGACGGGAGCTGGAAGGCGTCGACCCAGTCCCCCGCAGGCTGGGAACAGCCGGGGTTCGACGACGGCGCCTGGGTCCAGGCGAGGGCACTGGTCGGCATCGGCGGAGCGCCGTGGGGCAACGAGGTCGTCGTGCCGCAGCCCGCACCGTTGCTGCGCAAGGGTTTCACCGTGACCAAGCAGGTGCGCAGCGCCCGGTTGCTCACCACCGCGCTCGGCATTCACGAGACGCAGCTCAACGGCGCCAAGGTCGGTGAGGACGTGCTGGCACCGGCGTGGACCGACTACAACAAGCGCGTGCAGTACAAGGTGCACGACGTCACCAGCCGCATTCGCCAGGGGGACAACGCTCTCGGCGCGTGGCTGGGCAACGGCTGGTACTCCGGCAGCCTCGGCATCGGCGGCAACAGGTTCTACGGAACACAGCCGTGGTACTCGGCGCAGCTCGTTCTGACCTATGTGGACGGTACGACGCAGACCGTGGCGACGGACGGTTCCTGGAAGTACCGGGCCAGTCCGATCATCGCCGACGACCTGTACCACGGTGAACGCCAGGACGCCCGGCTCGCGATCCCTGGATGGGACGGTGCCGGCTTCGACGACAGCGGCTGGCGGTCCGCCCAGGTCCGGCAGGGCGCGTTGCCGAACCTGGTGGCGCAGGTGGACGCCGGCACGAAGGTCCAGCGGGATCTGCGCCCGGTGGCGCTGACCCAGCCCAAGCCGGGCGTGTGGGTCTTCGACCTCGGCCAGAACTTCTCCGGCTGGAACCGGCTGCGCGTGCAGGGTCCCTCCGGCACCACCGTCACGTTGCGGCACGCGGAGGTCCTCAACTCCGACGGCACGCTCTACACCACCAACCTGCGCGGCGCGCAGGTCACCGACCAGTTCGTGCTGGCGGGCACCGGCCAGGCCGAGACCTTCGAACCGAGGTTCACGGTCCACGGCTACCGCTACGTCGAACTGACCGGTCTGCCCAGCGCGCCGACACTCGACACGATCACCGGCCGGGCGGCGTGGACGAACGGCGAGGAGATCGGCGGTTTCGACACCTCGGACGCGATGCTCGACAAGCTGCAGAACGCCATCGTGTGGGGCCAGCGGTCGAACATGCTCTACGTCCCGACCGACTGCCCGCAGCGCGATGAGCGGCTGGGGTGGACCGGGGACATCGCGTCGTTCGCCCCCACCGCCACGCACAACCTGGACGTGTCCGCGTTCCTCGACAAGTACACCGACGACCTGGTCGACGCCCAGCGCTCCGACGGCGCGTTCACTGACGTCGCACCGAACGTCGGCGGCATGGGCGGCGGCACCGCGGCGTGGGGCGACGCGGGCGTGATCGTGCCCTTCACGCTCTGGCAGCGGTACGGCGATCTGCGCGTGGTGCAGGACAACTTCGCCGCCATGACGAAGTGGGTCGACTACCTGCGTTCGACCGCGGAGGCGGATCTCATCCGTGATCGCGGCGGATTCGGCGACTGGCTCAACGTCAACGACGACACGCCTCGCAACGTCATCTCCACGGCGTACTTCGCGTGGTCCGCACGGCTGGTGTCGCGGATGGCGCAGGCCATCGGGAAGACGGCCGAGGCGGCGTCCTACGGTGCGCTCGCCGACCAGGTCTCGGCCGCGTTCACCAACCGGCTCGTGGCCGCGGACGGCACCGTCTCCGGAAACACGCAGACGGGGTACTCGCTCGCGCTGGCCTTCGGGCTGGTGCCCCAGGGGCGCGTGCAGTCCCTGGTGGACAAGCTCGTGGCCAGGATCCGGGCCGCGAACAACCACCTCACCGTCGGGTTCGTCGGGGTGTCGCACCTCCTGCCGGTGCTGGCCGACCACGGCCGGGCCGACGTCGCGTACCAGGTCCTGATGCAGCCGGACTACCCCGGCTGGGGCTACATGATGAACAAGGGAGGGACGACCGTCTGGGAGCACTGGGACAGCATCCGTCCCGACGGGTCGTTCGAGGATCCGGGCATGAACTCCTTCAACCACTACGCGATGGGCTCGGTCGGCGACTTCCTCTACCGCACCGTCGGAGGACTGAGCTCGGCCTCGCCCGGCTACCGGTCGTTGCTCATCGCGCCGAAACCGGGCGGCGGGCTGACCTCGGCCAGGTCGTCGCACCGGACGCCGTACGGGGAGGCGGTCAGCGAGTGGAACACGACCGGAGGGCGCTTCACCCTCCACGTGGTCGTGCCCACCGGGACCTCGGCCGTCGTGCGCGTGCCGGCGACCACCGCGGTGACGGCTCCGGCCGGGGCCGTTCCGCTCGGCTCCGGTTCCGGCGTGTCGTCCTTCCACGTTCCGGCCGGTGACTACACCTTCACGGTGTGACAGGTGAACGGTTCGGCGCGGAGCAGTCCGCGCCGAACCGTTCATCGCTAAATTCCCTTAATACTATTATCGGCCGTTCGCCGCCCAAATTTTTATTAGGCATCTGGACCGTTTTCCCGAAACGCAGCACTCTGGCTGTGCACCCCGCAACCCTGCCGGGGGCGATTCTCGTTGCACAGTCGGGAGTTCTCGATGCGCATTTTCCCTGCCACGCTCACGTTGGTGTCGATAGCCGCGCTGGCGGCCGGTTTCGTGTCCGCACCCGCCGCACAGGCCGATGTCTCCACTCTGGAAACAAGGCTCGGCACGTCCGCCGCCGGGTCCTATCTGGACGATTCCGGAAAGCTCGTCGTCACAGTGACCGACCAGGCCGCGCTGGCGACCGTGACCGCGTCCGGCGCACGAGCCCGGCTCGTCCAGCACAGCGCGGCCACCCTCGAGGCCGGCACCGCCGTTCTGGACCGGACGGCGAAGATCCCCGGCACCTCCTGGGGCACGGACCCGGTCACCAACCAGGTCGTCGTGTCCGCCGACACCACCGTGACCGGCACGGCGCTCGCCCGGCTGAAGACCGTCGTCGCCGGCCTGGGCGGCACCGCGCGACTGGAGCAGGTCCCCGGGTCGTTCCGGACCACCATCGCGGGCGGTGACGCCATTCTCGGTGGCGGCGTCCGCTGCTCGCTCGGGTTCAACGTCAAGAGGCCCGGCACCAGCACCGCCTACCTGCTCACCGCCGGCCACTGCGGCAACCTCACGTCCACCTGGTCCACCTCCGGCGGCCAGGTCATCGCGTCCAGGACCGGGACCAGCTTCCCCGGCAACGACTACGCGCTGTTCCAGTACACCAGCAACATCAGCAGGCCCGGTGAGGTCAACCTCTACGACGGGACCCGGCGTTCGATCGACAGCGCGGGCAACGCCGTGGTGGGTCAGACGGTCGGCCGCAGCGGCAGCACCACCGGGTTCCACCGCGGCAAGGTCACCGGCCTCAACGTCACCGTCAACTACGTGGACGGCACGACGGTCACCGGCATGATCGCGACGACGGTGTGCGTCGAGGGCGGCGACAGCGGCGGGTCGTTGTTCGCCGGCAACACCGCGCTCGGCCTCACCTCCGGCGGCAGCGGGAACTGCACCAGCGGCGGGCGGTCCTTCTACCAGCCCGTCACCGAGGCGCTCAACGCCTACGGGGTGACGGTCTACTAGCCGACCGAGTGATCGGAGCTGTGCCGGGAAAAACCGGTCCCCGCTGGGGCATCCGACGTATTGACGCTCTCGATACGTCGGATGTTAACTGGGTGTGACACCGCCCTGTTCACCTTCTCCCTGCTCCGGAAGGTGCTCCATGAGGTCGCTTCGTCTGTTGCCCATCGCCGTGCTCGCAGGCGCCACCCTGACCGCCATCGCTCCCGCCGTCGCCGCACCCGGCGACGTCGCGTTCTCGAACTCGTCGGGCCGGCTCGACGTCGACCACGCGAACTACCTGTCCCAGCACGACCTCGTCTACAACCGGCCGAACACCAACCCCGACCACGGCCTGACGGTAGGCAACGGCCGGACCGGCGCGATGGTGTGGCAGTCCGGCGGCCTGAGCATGCAGGTGTCCAATGTGGACGCCTCGCAGCAGACCGCGTTCGGCGCCGGACTGCTCAACCTCGCCACCTCGCCCGCCATGGACACCGGCTACAGCACGTTCCAGCAACGACTTTCGCTGTACGACGGCACGTTGACCACCAAGTACGACAACAACCGCACCGTCACCATCATGGGCCAGCCCAACTCCGAGGTGATGGGCATCCACGTCGAGGACACCCGCGGCGGCGTCGGCGCGGTGACGCTCGAGCTGTCGCTGTGGGACGTGGCGAACCTCGGCAACAGCGGCGACGTGCCGGACATGACCACCTGGCGGACGGTCAGCAGCTACGCGGACGCGTCCGGCGCGGGGATCAGCCGGGGCCAGACCGACGCGCAGCGCTTCGGGTACACGCTCGCCGCGACGGTCGAGGGCGCGAACTACAGCGCGTCCGTCGTGAACAACAGCCGCGTCCGCCTGTCGATCACCCCGTCGCAGAGCTACACGGTCTGGTTCACCGCCTCCACCCGGCTCAACGCCCCGGGCAACAACTCCGTCAACCAGGCGAAGAACGCCCTGAACGCGGTGAAGTCCACCGGCTACGGCACGACCTTCACCAACTACCGCAACTGGTGGCACAACTTCTGGCAGAAGTCGTTCGTGCAGTACGGCGGAATGGGCGGCGAGGCGGACTACCTGGAGAACGTGTACTACCTGTCCACCTACCTGGTCGCGGCCGGCGGGTACGGCAACTACCCGTTCCACTTCATCAACGGCGTGTTCCGCGCGACGGGCGACGCGACGAAGTGGAGCAACTCGTACTGGTACTGGAACCAGCGCGACGTCTACAACTCGTTCCTCGCGTCCAACCACGTAGACCTGATGAACACCTTCAACAACCTCTACAGCCGCAACTACAGCGCTCTCAAGGCGTACACGCAGACGCGCTACGGCGTGGACGGCCTGTGGGTGCCGGAGACCATGGGCTGGGACGGCAACGCCCGCGGCACGATCAACAGCGACTACACCAAGAACGTGCTGTCGACCGGGTACGAGGCGGCGTTCAACATGTACCTGCAATATCGGTACACCAACGACGCCGACTACCTGCGCAACGTCGCCTACCCCTACATCCGCGAGGTCACGAAGTTCTACTCCCGCACGCTGTCGGTCGACGGCGGCGGGAAGTACTACATGGCCAACTCCAACTCCCACGAGACCTACTGGAACGTGCGCAACGCGATCACCGACCTCGCGGCCGTGCGCAGCCTCTTCCCGATCGCCCTGACGGTGTCACAACAACTCGGGGTCGACGCGAACCTGCGGCCGGAGTGGCAGCGCATCCTGGACAACCTGGTCGCGTACCCGCAGGAGAACGGCGCGTACCTGCCGCACCAGCCGCCGTTGTCGCAGACCCGCAACGGCGAGAACGTGGCGTCGGAGCTGATCTGGCCGTACAACGTCACGGGTCTGGGCTACCCGGACTACCAGACCGCGCTGAACACGTGGAACAGCAGGCCTTTCCCGTACGGCAACGTGTGGGCCAACGACGCGGTCCAGGCCGCGCGGCTCGGTCTCGGCGACCAGACGTTCACCGGCATGAAGCGGATGTTGCAGCAGTACCAGAACTACCCCAACGGTTTCACCAACAACACCAACGGGGTCTTCGAGTACCACGGCGTGCACCTGTCGGCGATGAACGAGGCGTTGCTCCAGTCGTACAACGACAAGATCCGCGTGTTCCCCGCCGCACCGACCAACTCGTCGTTCGTCGGCAAGTTCACGCTGCTGGCCAAGAACGGCTTCCTCGTCAGCTCCGAACGGGAGGCGAACGAGACCAAGTACGTCGGCCTGCGCAGCCAGTGGGGCGCCACCGCACGGGTGGTGAACCCGTGGGGCGGTCAGCAGATCCGCGTCCGGCGCACCTCGGACAACGCGGTCCTGCTGACCACCTCGGCCGCCGAGTTCGAGTTCGCCACCGCGGCGAACGCCACCTACGTCGTCGAACGGACCGCCAAGCCGCTCAGTTCGTACGCCACCACCCGTCTGACCGGCAGCCAGAACCAGGGTGCGAAGTCGTTGAGCGGCAAGGCGTCCACACTCGGGCTCAACGCGAGCGGCGGCGGCCTGGTGAACAACACCGAGGGCGGCTACGACGGCAACTGGCACCTCACGACCGGCCGTGGCTACGGCGACTACAACGACGACACCCACCACTCGACCACCGTGAACGCCGCCGCGACCTACACGTTCACCGGCACCGGCATCCAGTACCTCTCCGAACGCAACGGCGACATGGGCACGGTCGACGTCTACCTCGACAACGCGTTCCAGTCCACAGTGGACCTCCGTGTCACCGGTGCACGCCAGGTGCAACAGGTGGTGTGGCAGAAGTCCGGCCTGACGCGCGGGCAGCACACGATCCGCATCGTCAACCGCAGCACGTCGGTGGGCATGATCGACGCCTACCGCGTCACACCCTGATCTCCGCGAGGCACACGCAGTCGAAGCGGGTCGCCGGGCGACGGAGTCTCCGGACTCCGTTCGCCCTCGACCTGGATCTCGATGTTCGTCCGGTGCGAGATCGGGTCCCAGATCTCCTCGATCGGCGACAGCATCGACCCGCCACCACCCCGGCGGCGGGCCCGCGCGGCGTACAGGACGAACACCGCCAGGCCGAGCGGCACGCTGAGAAACGCCGCCAGAGACCCCAGAAGCTCCATGCGCCCGACGGTACAGTAACGTCGTGTTTCCAGAAACGGTCTGTTACTGAAACGGCGGGCGATGATCCGGCTGACCCGGGCTGAGCAGCAGCAACGCACCCACGAACACCTGCTCGCCACTGGGCGCGAGGTGTTCCTGCGCCGCGGCTTCCTGGCGGCGACGGTCGAGGAGATCGCCGCCGACGCCGGGTACACCCGCGGCGCCGTCTACAAGCACTTCGGCGGCAAGGAAGGGCTGTGGCTGGCGATCGTCGAAGCCGGCGCGGACGCCCACCTGCACGGGCTGCGGGACGCGCTCGGCCGTGCCACCAGCCGCGACCAGGTGCTCGCGGCCCTCGCTCCCGCCGACCCCACCGACGAGGACGCCGCGAAGTGGAGCGCGGCGGCCGCGGAGGTGCTGGCCGCGACGGCGCAGCAACCCGAGACCGCGACCCTGGTCGCCGCCATCCAGCGGCGGCACGACGACCAGGTCGTCGCCCTGCTCACCGAGCACTCGCAGCGCCTGGACCTCGACCCCGCGATGCCGCTGGACCAGGCGGTGGTCATGCTCGGCGCCCTGGGCATCGGACTCGCCCTGCGGCAGGCGGTCGCCCCCGCGTCCGATCCCGGCGCCATCCTCGCCCACGTCCTGGGCACGATCTTCCGGTGACCGTCAGGGCTGGAGGCGCACGACGTCCTCCAGCACGGCGCGCACGGAGATCGCCGGTCGTCCGAGCAGGTTCTCCAGCGCCGGGTCGGTGACCGCGAACTGACCGGCCCGCGCCGCGCGGAACATGCCGAGCGTGAACTCGGCCGCCGCGGCCGGCATGCCCTGGGCCACCACCGTCTCCTTCCACTCCTCGTCGTCCACGACGACCCGCTTGACGTCGCGGCCGGTGATCTCGCCGAGAACGCGTGCCACGTCGGCGAAGTCGAGCAGGTCCGGCGCGGTGAGCGGCGGCGTCAGGCCGTCGAGCGCGCCGGGGCGCGTCAACGACAGGACGTCCGCCTCGACGAGGTCGGCGTGCGCGGTCCAGGAGAACGGCCCGTCCTCCGGCAGCCGGAATTCACCGGTCCGCAGCGCGGCGGGCACGTAGTGCTCCAGCGTGCTCGTGTAGAAGCCGTGCCGCAGGGCCGTGAACGCGACGCCCTGGCCGGCGAGGTGCCGCTCCGTCGACGCGTGCTGCCGTCCCGGGTCGAACAACGAGTCGGGCGAGGCCGCCTGGTGGCTGGTGTAGAGCACGCGTGACGCGCCCGCTCGCACGGCGGCGTCGATCGCGGCCACGTTGGCACCGGCGGCCTGCGGGCCCCTGATCGAGGCCGAGACGACCAGCACCTGGTCCGCGCCCTCGAAGGCGTGCTCCAAGGTGGACGGATCGGTGAAGTCGCCTGCCCGGACGCGGACGCCGCGAGCGGCGAGTGCCGCCGCCTTGTCCGGGTCGCGGACGCTGGCGCCCACGGTGCCGGCGGGAACGTGGTCCAGCAGCTTCTCGACGATCTGGGCGCCGAGCCTGCCGCTGGCTCCGGTAACGATGATCATGCTTCCTCCTGCGTGAACCAGTGATTCGTTTTCACGCTACCATCGATTCGGATCGTTGGTATCAACTTCCTGATACCATCGATCCATGTCGGAGCCGACCACCACTGACACCCGGTCCGGGATCGTCGCCGCCGCGGCCCACCTGCTCCGCACGAGCGGCGCCAAGGCGGTCACCACCCGCGCGGTCGCCCAGGAGGCGGGCGTGCCACCGCCGACGATCTTCCGCCTGTTCGGCGACAAGGACGGCCTCCTGGAGGCGGTCGCGGAGCACGTGCTGGCCGGTTACGTCGCCACGAAGGCGGCGAAGGCCGCCGGCGAGGACGGCGACCCGGTCGAGGACCTGCGGGCCGCCTGGCACGCCCACATCGCGTTCAACCTCGCCAACCCCGACGTGTTCCTGCTCCTCGTCGCGCCGGGGCGGCTGCGGAACTCCTCCACCACCAATGACGGCACCGAAGTGCTGCGGGCGCGAGTCGCACGGGTGGCGGCCGCGAGGTTGCTGAAGGTGTCCGAGGCGCGAGCGGTCGACATGATCCACGCCGCCGGCACCGGCGCGGTGTTCGCGCTGCTGGGGCAGCCGGAGGACCGCCGCGATCCGGACCTCGCCGCCGCGTTGCTGGACGCGGTTCTCGGCGAGATCCTGACCTCGGCGTCCGTCCGGCCCGACTCCGGGCCCATCGCTCTCGCCGTGGCGCTGCAGGCCGCACTGCCTGACTTCCCGGCGCTCAGCGAGGCCGAGCGCACTCTCCTGGCGGAGTGGCTCACCCGTGCTGTAGCCGAACTCCAGGACCGTCCACAGCGGTGACCGGCACGTTCCGGCGCAGCGAGATCGCCACCACCGCGACGAGAAGCTGCACCGCGAGGACCACCGCCTGCGTCATCGGCGAGTAGGCGTTCAGCACGGCCGACGTCGCGTTGACTCCGAAGTGGACGGCGATGGCCGCGGGAACACCACCGAGCTCGTAGGCGTAGCCGGTCAGCAGTGCCATCGGGAAGACGCTGAGCGTGAACAGCAACCCGCTCCAGCTCAGCAGCCCGAAGCCCGCCTGCACGGTTCCGGTCATGAAGAACAGCGGCAGGTGCCAGACCGCCCACGCCGCACCGAGAACCAGCCCGACGCGGAAGCGCCCCATCCTCGCCAGCAAGCGCGGGTAGGCCGTGCCGCGCCAGCCCGGTTCCTCGGCGAGCGGGCCACCGACGAGCATGCTGACGAAGAACGGCGCCGCGCCACCGGCGGTCGCGATCAGCGCCCGTCCCTCGTCCAGACTCAGCGCCGGACCACCAAGTGCCTGCGCGAGCACCGTGCCGCCGGCCACCGTCGCGACCGCCAGCATCAGCAGGGGTAACGCCCACAGCAGCCGGGCGTTGAGCCGGAACCTGACGGTGTGGACGGGAACCGGCCCGCCACGCCGGCGAATCCTGACCGCGATCGCGCCGAACACGGGGCCGAAACCGCCGAGCAGGAACGGGATCACGGTCGGGAACGTCGTCGGCGGCTGTCCGAGCACGATGGCGACGAGCCAGAACCCCCACGTGGTGATGAAGGTGACCGTGAAGAACGTGGCGAGGCCACTCCCCCGGCCGGCCCGCGCGTTGTCGTTCATCCTCTGCTCCTCAGGTGCGATCGCTATCAGTTTCGAGAACATTATCAGACTTGATAGCAGTGTCGAGCCCTCAGTGCCCGAGGCGGGCCAGCAGCAGGTTGGGGTCCGTCGCGGTGAGGTAGGCGGCGCTCGGCACGTAGACGGTCCGGCCTCGCACCGCGATCGAGGTCGGGCCCTGCAGGCCGTCGGCGGCGGTCAGGACGACCTCGTGCGTGCCGTCGGACTTGACGAGCGCGACCTCGTTCACGGTGTCCAGCGCGGCGATGATCTCGTCGCCCCTGCCGGTGAACGCGAAGTCGTCGATGCCGGCGAGACCGGTGGCGGCGACCTGCACGGGACCAGCGCTTCCGTTGGCGCGCAACGGGATGCGCAGGACCGTGCCCTGATCCAGGTTGGTCACCCACACCGAGCCGTCGTGCAGCTTGAGACCGTTCGCGCCGAGGAAGCCCGTCGGCTGGAGCTCCTGGCCGGACGCCCAGACGGTCGCGCCCCCGGTCGTCGGCACCTTCCACACGGCGCCGGTGGAGTCGGCGACGTAGAGGGTGCGGGTGCGCTGGTCCAGCGCGAGACCGTTGGGCAGGCTCCCTGCGGGCAACGGCGCGATGCGGCGCGGTGTCCCGCCCGGCCGCAGGCTCCAGACGCCGGTGAGGTCCGCGGTGCCGGTGGCGTAGAGGAAGTACAGGGTGCCGTCGGACGCACGATCGATGCCCACCGTGAGCGGGAAGCCCAAAGCGGGCGTGCCGGCTCCGCCGTCCGCGGGTGCGGGCAGCGTGGCCAGGATCCGGACCCGGCCACCAGGCGAGATCTCGGCGATCTGCCGGGCCTTCGCGAAGGTCACGTACGCGGTTCCGTTGGGAGACAGCACGATGCTCTCGGGCGTCTGCCCCTTGGCCAGGTCGAAGTGCTGGACGACCTGCGGAGCGCACAACGCGGCGGCGTGCGCCGGTGTCGCGGCGAAGGTGGTCGCGGCCAGGATCGCGGCGACGAAGGCCTTGCGGACATGCTTCGCAGACATGGGTTCCTCACTGTTTTCGGGCGTGCGGCAGCGCCGCACCCTTCTGATGTTGTTGCTGTGCGGGCGTTCTACGCCCGGATCAGGTGAGCGAGCAGGGACAGCGCGACGTCCGACGGGGAGCCCGGCGGGGCGGTCGCGACCACGATGCTCGGGCTCGGTCCGTTGCTCAGGGTCTGTTGCGTGACGACCAGCGGACCGACGAGTGGATGCCTCATCTCGTACACGGCCGTGGCGCAGGCTTTCACGCGATGGTCGGCCCACATCGAGGCGAAGTCCGTGCTCCTCGCGCTCAGCTGCCCGACCAGTTCGTGCAGCGCGGCGTCGTCGGGATGCTGCCCCGTCATCAGACGCAGGTTCCCCACCACCGCCTTGGCCTTGCTCTGCCAGTCCGCGTACAACTCACGGGTGTGCGCGTCCAGGAACACGAGCTGAGCCATGTTCGGCCGTTCTGCCACCCGGTCCACCGCGGTGAAGTCCAGGTGCCCCGCGAACAACGCGTGTCCCAGCCTGTTCCAGGCCAGCACCTCGCTGCGACGGCCGAGCACGATCGCGGGAACGTCCGCCAGTGCGTGGAGCAACTGGACGGTCGCCTCCGGCACGCGTTCGGGAGCGGGGCGGCGTGCCCTGCGCGCCTTCGCCGGCTTCGCCAAGGCGTGCAGGTGCTGCCGTTCCGCGTCGTCCAACTGCAGAGCGGTGGCGAGCGCGTCCAGCACCTCGGGTGAAGCGCTGAGGGAGTGTCCCTGTTCGAGCCGCGTGTAGTAGGAGACGCTCACACCGGCCAGCTGCGCCAGTTCCTCCCGGCGCAGACCTTGCACGCGTCGCCGTTCGCCGTAGGTCGGGACGCCGACGTCCTCCGGGCGAAGCTGCGATCGCCTCGTCTGGAGGAAGTCCCCGAACTGTGCGGTTCCGCTCATGGATTCGAGTATGGGCTGCGATCAGGAGCGGTACCTGTCCCAGCCAGGGATACGCAGAGCAGGGAGTGGTCCGCCCGCGAGGCACCCGCTGAAGTGGGCTCCATGAGCACAGTCACCGAGCTGGACCCGTCCGATTTCACCTTCACGCGCCGCACGTGGATCGATGCCGAGCCAGGCGACGTCTACGGCCTCGTGAGCGATGTGTCCGCGATCAGCCGCTGGAGTCCCAACGCGAGCGACGTCGCGTTCGACGAGGGTTCCGGACCCGAGGCCGGCGCGTGGTTCAGCGGCCGCAACCGCAGGGACGGCAAGGAGTGGACCACCCGGTCGCAGGTGGTGAAAGCCGAGCCGGGAGCCGTTTTCGCCTTCGTGGTCGACGGCGTCGTGGAGTGGAGCTGGACGTTCGAGGCCCACGACCGCGGCACCGTGGCGGAGCAGTCGTGGCGGTTGCTGCGCATGGATCCGGTGCTCGGGGGCACTCGCGCGGACGTGGAAGCGTTGCGCGACTACATGGCGGCCAGCGCCGAGGCCACGCTCACCGCGCTCGCCGACTGGGTCACTCGGAACCCTTCGGCTCGTCGGGCACCACGACGAGACTGACGACCCGCCGCCGACGTCCGCCGTCCCGCGCCCCGCCCATCCGCGACAGGACCGCGTGCTGGATCTCCGCGTTCATCGCGGCGAACTCCTCGTCGGTCAGCCAGACCGCGGCCTGCTGGTAGAGCACGCCGTCCGCGTGCGGATCGGCGCCGTCGTGGGCGAGATAGCGGTCGAAGTCGCCCATCAGCGAGGCGGCGAACGTCGAGTACGACCGCAGGTGGTCCTCGCGGGTCATCGCGGCGCGCGCGTCCTGGTCGACCGCGGCCTCCTCCTTGCGCACCCGGTAACTGCGCTCGACCGTGCCGCGGACACGGCGTTCGTCCGCCACTTCGAGCACGCCGCCCTCCGCGAGAACCGCGATGTGCCGGTACATGGTGGCCGGCGCGATGTCGGGCAGGCGTTCCCTCAACTGGGCCGTGGTCAGCGGATCAGTCTCGAACAACGCCTGCAGGATGCGCATCCGCACGGGATGCAGGAGGAGGTCCGCGGTCGCCATGTCCCCATCTTCTCACGTACGGTAATGTTCTCAGAGTCGAGAATATTCGTGGCGCTGAGAGACATGCGGAGCTGGGACTTTGCAGAACTTGGACCTGACGATCAACGCGAGTGACGACACGCCGTTAGCGGGCACCCTGTCGATGCCTGACGGCGCCGGACCCCATCCGGCCGTTCTGCTGCTGCACGGTTCCGGGCGGCTCGACCGCGACGGCAACGCCGGGCGGCTCAGGCAGAACCTCGGTCCGGCGCTGGCCGAATCGCTCGCCCGGCAGGGCATCGCGTCCCTGCGCTACGACCGGCGCGGTGTCGGTGCCTCCCCCGGCGACTGGCTGGCGACCGGGTTCGCCGACAACCGGGACGACGCCGCGGCGGCACTCGACGCTCTCGCGGCGCGCCCGGACATCGGAAGCGTCGGCGTCGTCGGCCACAGCGAAGGCGCGCTGCACGCCATGGCGCTCGGCTCGCGCCCCGGTGTCGCGGCCGTCGTGCTGCTGGCAGGGTTCGCGCGCACCGGCGAGGACGCCCTGCGCTGGCAGGCCGAAGCCGTCGCCCGTGGTCTTCCCGCGCCGCTGCGGCCACTGGCCCGGATGGCCGTCCGGCGGGTGATCCGGCTCAAGTCGCCCGGCCCGGACGTCGTGCGCGTCGCCGGGAAGCCGATGAACGCCCGGTGGACGCGCGAGATGCTGGGCCACGACACGAGGTCCGACCTCGCGCGCATCCGCGTTCCGGTGCTGGCCGTGACCGGCGAGAAGGACGTCCAGGTCGATCCCGACGACCTGCGGCAGATTCACGCTCTCGTCCAGGGCTCGGCGGAGGTGCGGCGAGTGCCCGACCTGACCCATCTGCTCCGCCGCGACCCCGGCCGTCCGTCGATCCTCTTCTACCCCAGGCAGTTGCGCCGGCCGGTGGACGACGAACTCGTCAGGACCACGACGACCTGGCTCGCCCGCACCCTCGCAGGAACCGAACAGGAATGACGATGCACGACCCACTCGCCCGGCCGTGCGGCGTGCATCGCGAAGGCGGGCAGCGCGTAGGCCACTTCGGCGGGCCGATCATGGTTCCCGACGAGGTCGACGAGCGGTGGTTCCCGCTGGTCGCGACGATCGACTGCGCCGCGGTGCCACCGGAGACGACCGACCTCGCGCTGCCGCCCGACGGGCTGCTGCTGTTCTTCAGCTATCCGGAGGAGGACGGCATGGGAGACGTGGTCCACGTGCCGCTGGACGCGGTGGTGCGGGAGCGACCACTGCACCCCGACATCACCCACGACGAGGACTTCGCCGAGATCTTCCAGGAGATGCAGCGCGGTGAGATCCACCTGGTGCCCGCCCTGTCCCTGCCGTTCCCCGGCGAGACGAACGACGCGGCCGAGGCTCTCGCGCGGCAGTGGGGCGACCCCGCCTCGCGGTTCCTGCTGGGCGGCTACGGCACCGAGTTCGACGGCCGCACACCGGCCGAGTGGGCCGCGGAAGTGGCCGCCTGGCAGGCGAAGGAAGGACCGCGGTCCGACCGGGCGACCGACGGCGAGCACTGGGTGCTGCTGGCCGAGCTCAACATCTACCGCCCCGGCGGTGGCGCGACCATGTTCTGGGCGATCCACCGCGACGACCTGGCCGCCCGGCGCTTCGAGCGGGCCCAGTTCGTCGTGGACTGGAACCCCTGATCGGCTAAGCCGGTAGTCCTCGCGCGGCGATCGTCAGAGCCTCGGCGGTCGCCGCCGCGAGAGACGCCGGCGTCTCGGCGTTGAACGCGTGGTGCTCCACGGCCACCCGCAACGCCCCGTTGATCATCGCCGCCTGGATCGCGGTGGCCAGGTCGGGCTCGGCCAGCCCCGCGCGGTGGGCGAGCGCCTCGGCGAAGGCCGGTTCCGCCTCCCGGTGCGCCTCCAGCCAGACCGCGCGCAGGCCCGGATCGGTCCTGGTCAGCCGGACCAGGTTCAGCATCTCGCCCGCCGCCGCGGGGGTCTCGACGTGGGCGGACGCGATCGTGCTGACCAGCTCGGCCACGCCCTGGTCACCGCGCCACGACCGCAACCGCGCCGCGGTCTGCTCGATCCCGCTGGCCAGCAGCGGCATGACACAGCTCTCCTTGCTCGGGAAGTAGCGCCACAGCGTGCGCGCGGAGATGCCCGCCTGCGCCGCGATCTCCTCGACGGACGTGTCCGCGACCCCCTTGGCCAGGAAGAGGCGGACGGCCGCGCGCGCGACCTCCAGCCTGGTCTCGGCCTTGCGCCGTTCGGTCAGCGGTGGGCGTCCGGTCCGCTCCGCCGCGCGGGTCTGCTGATGGCCGGTCATGCCACCTCCGTCCTGTGTGCTCCACATCCTACTTTTTGTCTTTCAGCGACATAGTGGCGCAGCGTGCCAATAAGTCGGTACGGTGATCGCATGACCACAACCAGTGACTTGGACGGCAGCAGTGTCGTCGTGACCGGCGCCGGATCGGGCATCGGACGGGCAGCGGCCCGTCAGTTCGCGCAACTGGGCGCGAAAGTGGTGGTCGCCGACGTCAACGGCGACGCCGCCAAGACCGTGGCCGAGGAGATCACCGCCACCGGTGGCACCGCGGTGGCCGTGGCGGGCGACCTGACCGATCCCGCCGTGGTGGACGAGGTGGTCACGACCGCGGTGAGCGCGTTCGGCGGCCTGGACGTGCTGGTGTGCAACGCCGGGATCATGGACTCGATGACGGCGGCGGCCGACGTCTCCGACGAGGAGTGGGATCGCCTCCTCGCCGTCAACCTGGCCTCGCCGTTCCGGCTCACCCGCGCCGCGTTGCCGCACCTGCTCGCCAACGGCAAGGGCGCCATCGTGTACACCGCGTCAGAGGCCGCCCTGCGCGGCAGCGCCGCCGGACTCGCTTACACGGCAGCGAAAACGGGACTCGTCGGCCTCATGCGCTCGGTCGCGGTCATGTACCGCGAGTCGGGTGTCCGGGCCAACGCCATCGCGCCCGGCGGCACGGCGACGGGCATCTCCACCTCCCCCGACCCCGCCGGGCACGGACCCCGGGTCGTCGGGCGGTACATGCCGAACGTCGGCCGCATCGCGGAGCCCGACGAGCAGGCCGCCGCGATCGTGTTCCTCGCCTCCGCCGCCGCCTCCAACATCACCGGCGTCGTCCTCCCGGTCGACAACGGCTGGTCCGCGGTCTGACGACCACTCTTTTTCAGCGAAAGGCTCCTTCTGTGCTGTCCGTTTCCGAAGACCTCGGCTTCGACCCGCACGAACTGCGCGCCAGGTACCGGGCCGAGCGGGAGCGCCGCATCCGTCCCGACGGCGCCGCCCAGTACCGCGACGCCTCCGGCGAGTTCGGCTACTACGCCGAGGACCCGCACGGCGATCCGCACTTCACCCGCGAACCGTTGCAGGACACCGTGGAGGTCATCGTCATCGGCGGCGGGCTCGGCGGCCTGCTCGCCGGGGCCCGACTCCGGCAGGCCGGTGCCGGCTCCATCCGGGTGATCGAGAAGGGCGGCGACTTCGGCGGTACCTGGTACTGGAACCGCTATCCCGGCATCCACTGCGACATCGAGTCCTACATCTACCTGCCGTTGCTGGACGAGCTCGGCTACGTCCCCGAGTGGAAGTACTCGCCCGGCGAGGAGATCCGCCTGCACGCCCGTGCCATCGGCGAGCACTTCGACCTCTACCGCGACGCGTGCTTCCAGACCGCTGTCACGGAGCTGCGGTGGGACGAGGACGCGATCGAGTGGATCGTGTCCACCGACCGAGGCGACCGGATGCGGGCTCGGTACGTCGTGATGTCCAACGGCACCCTGGACCGGCCCAAGCTGCCCGGCATCCCCGGCGTGGAGACCTTCACGGGCCACACCTTCCACACCAGCCGCTGGGACTACGGCTACACCGGCGGCGACGCGAACGGGAACCTCACCGGACTGGCCGGCAAGCGCGTCGCCCTGATCGGCACCGGCGCGACCGCGATCCAGGTCGTGCCCCACCTCGGCCGGGACGCCGGGCAGCTGTACGTCTTCCAGCGCACCCCTTCCACTGTGGACTACCGAGGCAACCGGCCGACCGAGGCGGACTGGGCCGCGTCGCTGGCACCGGGCTGGCAGCGGAACCGGATGGAGAACTTCCTCGACATCCTCAGCGGCGGCCAGACCGACGAGGACCACGTCGGCGACGCGTGGACGTCCAGCGCCCAGTTGTTGCGGAAGATGACCCAGGGCCAGGCGCACGAGTCGCTGACGCCGGAGGAACGCGAGCGCGTCGAGGAACTCCTCGACTTCCGCAAGATGAACGAGGTCCGCGCCCGCGTCGACAGCATCGTGGCGGACCCGGACACGGCCGAACTGCTCAAGCCCTGGTACCGCTACGCGTGCAAGCGGCCGACGTTCAGCGACGAGTACCTGCAGACCTTCAACCGCCCCAACGTCACGCTGGTCGACACCGCGGACCACGGCGGCGTCGAACGCGTCACGGAGAACGCGATCGTGGTCGGCGACCGCGAGTACGAGGTGGACTGCGTCATCTTCGCGACCGGGTTCCAGGTCGGCATGTCGGACCTGGTCACCGGCCGCCTGCCGGTGTACGGCCGCGACGGCGCCCACCTGCTGCAGAGCTGGAGCCGCGGCCCGCGGACGTTGCACGGCTTCTACAGCAACGGTTTCCCCAACCTGTTCACCATGGGCGCGCTGCAGAACGCCGCGTCGGTGAACTTCACACACGTCCTGGACGAGCAGGCGAGCCACATCGCGGCCGTCGTCGAGGAGGCCGGCAAGCGCGGCGCGCGGTGGGTCGAGCCGAGCGCCGAGTCCGTGGACGCCTGGGTGTCGGCTCTCGGCGCCAACGCCGAGGAGCTCTACCGGTTCCACCTCGAATGCACGCCCGGCTACTACAACAACGAGGGGAAACCCCAGCCGCGCAACGGGTACGGCGCGGGCGCCTCAGCGTTCCACGCCCTGCTCGAGGACTGGCGGGCGAACGACATCGACGACGTCATGGTGATGGGCGGATGAGCCCCTTCCGCGGTACCAACGGCATCGCGTTCGGCCCGGACGGCAGGCTCCACGTCGCCGAGTACCTCAGCGGACGCATCAGCGCCGTAGATCTCAGCACCGGCGAGATCGAGGTGATCGTGCCGATCGACAGCGTGGTCCAGTCACCGGACGACCTGGCGTTCGGTGCGGACGGCTCGATGTACGTCGCCGACCTGGTGCCCGGCCGGGTGTGGCGCCGGAACCCAGTCGGCGAGTACGCGCTGGTCAGCGACGAGGTGAAGGTGCCGAACGGCATCACGTGCGTCGGAGACCGGCTGTTCGTCAACGAGATGCGTCCCGGCGGCCGGCTGCTCGAACTGTTCCCGGACGGTGGCGAGCCCGTCGTGCTCGCCACCGGTCTGGCCATGGGCAACGCGATGCAGGCAGGCCCCGACGGACACCTGTACTACCCGCACATGCTCACCGGTGAGGTGCACCGGATCTCCCCCGACGGTGGCAGACCCGAACTCGTCGCCGACGGCCTGCACACCCCGGTCGCGGTTCGCTTCGACCGCGAAGGCGCGCTGCTGATCCTGTCCGCCGGCGCCGAGGGCGAGATCACGCGCATCTCCCCCACCGGGCAACGGGAACTCCTCACCACCGGGGTGTTCGGGCTCGACAACGCCGCGGTCGACGACGACAACCGGGTGTACGTCTCCAGTTTCGCCGGTGGCGGCATCGCCGAGGTCCACCCGGACGGCCGGATCCGGCAGATCGTGCCGCAAGGCCTGGTCGGGCCTTACGGCATCACGGTCGACTCCGGCGGCGTCGTCCACGCGGCGGACCACTATCGCGTGGCCGGCGACCGGGCGGTCAGCTTCACGCACGGCGTGGCCGCCGATCAGGACCGGCTGCACACGACCTCGCAGTACGGCGAGGTGCGCACGGACGGGAAGGTGCGCGCCAAGGGCCTGCGCTGTCCGCTCGGTCTCGCGGTGCGCGACGACGGCGTGCTCGTGGTCGCGGAGACGGGCGCCGGGCGGATCATCGCGATCGACGCCGACGACACGATCACCGTGCTGGCGGAGGGTTTCCGCGAGCCGGTGGACGTGGCGTTCGACACCGAGCAGCGTTGCTACGTCAGCGACGAGCAGGGCGTTCACCGCGTCGACGGACAGCCCGTGCTGATCGCCGGAGGTCTGGCGGCACCGCAGGGTCTGGCCGTCCGAGGTGACGAGCTGTTCGTCGTGGAGGCCGGTCGGCGGCGGCTGCTGGCGATCGACCTGGCCACCGGTGAGATCAGGACTGAGGCCGACGATCTCGCCCTCAGTCCACTGGAGACGGTTCCGCGCGCGCTGCTCGTGCACGGAATGCCGGGGTGCCCGCGTGGGTTCGCCGGGCTCGCCGTCGCACCGGACGGCACGCTGCACGTGTCCGGCGACGGCACCGTTCTCCGGATACCACCGCAGGTCAGATCACCGATTTGATCGTGCCGCCGTCGACCCTGATCGTCGCGCCGCTGACGTAGTCCCCGTACGGGCTCGCCAGGTAGGCCACGGCGCCGGCGATCTCCTCCGGACGGCCGAAGCGGCCGATGTCGTTGGGCACGAAGTCCCTGGCGGCGTTGCGTTCGATGTCCTCCCACCGCTCGCCCCAGCCGTTCGCAGGCGCGTGACCGGTCAGCCACTCGCGGACCGAGTCGACCATGATCGCGCCCGGTGAGACCACGTTCGAGGTCACACCGGTCTCCTTGAGCTCACGGGCCAGGGAGACGGCGAGGCTGTGGCGGGCGGCCAGGGTGGCGCTGTAGTGCGGCTGGACCGGGATCGGCTGGGAGCCGAGGCCGCCGCCGATCTGGATCACCCGGCCCCAGCCGCGGGCGCGCATGCCGGGGACGAAGCGCTGGATCATCCGCACCGCGGAGACCACGTTGGTCTCGTAGATGTCCCGCCACACGTCCGGGGTCGCGTCCTGCCAGCTCTCGTGGCCGTAGACGCCGGCGTTGTTCACCAGCACGTCGATCTCGCCGGCGGCCTCGGCGACCGCGTCGGCCCCGGCATCGGTCGCGAGGTCACCGATCGCCACCGCCGCGGCGCCGATGTCCGCCGCGACGGCCTTGGCTCGGACCTCGTCGCGCCCGTGCACGACGACCTCCGCTCCTTCCGCGGCCAGCAGCCGTGCGATCGCTTCGCCCAGCCCCGAGCTTGAGCCCGTGACCAGGGCACGCTTGCCCTTCAGGTTCAGTTCCACTGCGTCTCCATCAAGTCTACAGTCGTATACTTACAAGGTAAGTCTACACTCGTATACATGACGACGACACATCGCCGGGACGCGTCCGCCACTCGTTCGGCGATCCTGCGAGCGGGCATCGAGAGCTTCACCCGGCACGGCTTCGACGGGATCGGCGTCCGCGAGATCGCCCAGGCCGCCGGGGTCAGCGCGATGCTGGTGAACCGCTACTTCGGTTCCAAGGAAGGGCTGTTCGCCGAGGTCGCCGAGGTGTCCATGACCGACCGCACGGTGCTGGGCGGCGACCCGGCGACCCTGGCCCGCGACATCGCCGCCGCACTGGTCCGCCGCACGGCACCGGCCGCGGACGACCTGTCGCCGTTCCTGCTGATGCTGCGCTCGGCCGCCAACCCGCGGGCGGCCGAGATCCTGCGCGAGAACATCGAACGGCACGTCGAGGCGCACCTGCACGAGGTCGCGCCGGAGACCCGCGGCACCGGCCGCGCCGCGGTGGTGCTGTCGGTGATCGCGGGATTCTGGTTGCTGCGCAAGGTGATCGGCAGCACCGCGTTGAACGGGACGGACGAGGAGCAGCTCGAAGCCACCCTGCGGCAACTCTTCGAGCTCCTGCTGCCCTGACGTCAGCCGAGGAGCCGCACCAGATGCACGGTCCGGTCTCGAGGCCACGACTCGCGCGCACCGCCGTGGAAGTCCACCTCGACGTCCTCGCCGATCGTCACGGCCGCCACCTGACCGACGGGTCCGATCGTGCCGTACAGGCGGACGTTGTCGCCGGGCACCAGCTCGTCCGCCGTCGTGGTGCCGACGTTGCGCGCCGGGGACGCGGGCTTCAGCCGGGTGGTGAACAGCCACCACGCCCCGCCGCACACCACGGGCACCGCGAGCACCAGGACCCCGGCGGCGACGGGTTGCGCGCGCACCAACGCGGCCGCGACGACCACGGCTCCCAGCAGGCCGACCACCGCGGCGACGAGCGCCGAGCTCACGGGGTGGTCGCCGACCTGGAGCCAGCCCGTCGTGCGCACCCAGCCGCCGGGCGTCAGGCCGCGCGGGCTCCGGCCGTCGGCGAGGCCGGGCCCCGTCTCGGTGGCGGGAGCGGCCTTGCTGAACAGGTCGACGTCGTCGTCAGTCTCCACGGCGCCACCTCAGCTGGTTCTTGCCGTTGCGGGAACAGACGATCTCGTAGCCGTCCTTGGTCGTCCTGCGCGCGCCCTCGATGAGGCAGAACTTGCCCAGCCTGGAGTCGTCCCACTGCTCGTCCGGCGCCGAGGTGGTCGTGGGCGGCGGCGGAGGAGGTGGCGGAGGCGTGGAGGTCTCCGTCGTGGTCGTGACCACTGTCGTCGTGGACGAACTCGGCGCAGAGGACGACGGAGGCGTGCTGGACGCACTCGTCACCGCGCCGGGAGCACAGCCGGCTGCCCAGAGACCGACGCGACCCAGCCGGGCGCCGGACTCGTCGGGCGCCAGCTCGCCGCGGGCCGCGAGATCGGCCTGCACCACGCCGCCGCTCACCACGGTCCGCGCGTAGTCCGTGCCGTCCGGCAGTTCCACGTCGACCAGGATCCGATCGGACGCGTCGTCCCTCCTCACCACGAGACGCACGTCCTTGCCGCGCAACAGGTCCTGGGCGGTGGCGCGGGACTCCGCCACCCAGCAGCCCGCCGCCGGTCGCAACCCGGCGACGCGGGCGCGCACGACGCGTCCGGTGATGGGCTCCGCACCCTCGAAGAGATCCACCTCGGTCACCTCGCGCACGGTCACCTGGATCGAGTCGCCCCGGAACCCGCTCGCTTCAAGTCCGGCGTTCCCGCGTTCCCGGGAAAGGGCGTCGCCACTGAACGCCACCGCGCCCGTGGCGGCGAGCACGGTGACGACACCGAAACATCCGATCGCGAGCCTCGCGGGCTGGCTGGTGCGCCACCAGAATCGGCGGACGATCCCCGCGGCCGCCCCGTGAGCGGCGGATTCAGCTGTGCTGGGCAATGGCGGTCCCCGGCTTGATGAAGGTCGGACGATCCATGACACAAACGGCTGTTCTGTCTTTGACTAAATACGCGTCACCGACGAGATCGTTCATTCACAGATTGGCATTACCGTTCACAGCGAGCCGGGGGCTGTGATTGATGGCGCACGCTCTGTCACTTCTTCTTCGGCCAGGGAATCAGCATCATGACGCCGGCGCTGGCGCACAGCAGCCCGATCGTCGTCCACAGCTGCTGCCCCGTCATGAAGCTGCCCTTCAGATAACCCAGCCCCTGCGCGGTCCACACCCCGCCGACCAGCAGCAACACGATTCCGAGCCCGACCAGCAGTTTTCTGCTCATGGACGGGAGGCTACCGGCGAGTCCGGGCCAGCTGAAGGTTCGATGGCGGTCGTACTATGAACGTCATCGAAGTCGTGAGGAGTCAACCGTGGCACGTCCCCGCACCACCCCGCGGATCGTGGAGCACCCCGAGCTGTCCGAGGTCACGTTGCAGCAGGCCCTGGAGGCGCTGGCGGACCCGGTCCGGCGCATGGTCGTGTGCCAGCTGACGCGGGCGGGCGGCGAGAAGGGCTGCGGCACCTTCGACACGCCGGTGTCGGACTCGACGCTCACCCACCACTTCAACGTGCTGCGCGAGGCGGGCGTGATCCGGCAGCACTACCGCGGCACGACGAAGCTGAACTCGTTGCGCACGGAGGAGATGGAGGCCCGCTTCCCCGGCCTGCTGCCGGCTGTGGTGACCGCGGCGGACGCCGAGGCCTAACTTTGACAGCCGTCAAAGTTTGACGGCTGTCAAAGTTTGGGGCAGGGTGGGCGGCACTGCTTCCCGACCCCTGAGGACGGCTCACCATGGCCAGGCACGTGCGGTTCGACCGGCTCGGCGGCCCCGAGGTGCTGACGCTCCGCGACGTCGAGGTGGGTGATCCCGGCGCCGGTGAGGTGCGGATCCGCGTCGACGCGATCGGCCTGAACAGGGCCGAGATCATGTTCCGCGAGGGCGTCTACTACGAACAGCCGGTCTTCCCCGCCACGCTCGGCTACGAGGCCGCGGGCGTGGTCGAGGCGGTCGGCGAGGACGTGTCGCACGTCGCCGAGGGCGACCCGATCGCCGTGGTGCCGGCGTTCTCACTGACGAGGTACGGCACCTACGGCGACCACGTGATCGTGCCCGCCTCCGCCGTGTTCCCCCGCCCGGCGAACATCGGCGCGGTGCAGGCCGCGGCCGTGTGGATGGCCTACATCACCGCGTACGGACCACTTTTCGAGTCCGGCGAGGTCCGCCCCGGCGACCACGTGCTGCTCAGCGCCGCCGCGAGCAGCGTGGGCCAGGCCGCCGTCCAGATCGCCCGTCACATCGGCGCCATCCCGATCGCCACCACCCGCGACGCCTCGAAGCGGCAGCGGCTCCTGGACGCGGGCGCGGCCCACGTCGTCGTCACCGGCGACGAGGACCTGCCCACCCGCGTCAAGGAGATCACCGGCGGCGAGGGCGTCCGCCTGGCGTTCGACCCGATCGCGGGTCCCGGCGTCGAGACGATCGCCCAGGCCATCGCCCCCGGCGGCCACCTGGTGGTCTACGGCGCGCTCGACCCGCGCCCCACTCCCCTGCCGAACGCGAGCAGCTACCCGCAGCTGACCAGCCGCGCGTACTCGATGCACTCGATCAGCAGGGACCCCGAACGCCTGCGCCGCGCCGTCGCGTTCATCAACGCGGGGCTCGCGACCGGCTCGTTCACCCCGGCCGTGGACCGGACGTTCGATCTTGCCGAGATCGCCGACGCCCACCGCTACATGGAGGCGAGCAGCCACATCGGCAAGATCGTCGTCACCGTCACGCACTAGACCAGCCAGGCCGGCTCTCCGGTCACCACCTCCGCGATCGCGGACAGCGGAATGACCGTCCACTCTGGACGGAACCGGTGCTCGTGCCGCACCTCCAGCACCGCCCGGTCCAGTTCGACGGCGGTCAGCAGCGCGCCGTCGGGCCGCAGCTCCGGCGCCAGCTCGGCGTACCCGTCGCAGAACGCCTTCCGGTTGCGCTCCAGCCACCGCGCGGCACTGGGCAGCAGGGTGGCCACGTCCTCCGCGCCGACCAGCAGTTGTGCCGCCGCGTAGTGCAGCGACCGCAGGACCGTGGCCACGTCGTGCTCGGCCGGGCGGGGCCGCGCGCGTTCTGCGGCGGTGCCGTTCGGATCTCCCTCGAAGTCGACGAGCACCCACGTGCGCGGCGACCGCAGCACCTGGCCCAGGTGCAGGTCGCCGTGCACCCGTTGCAGCCGAACGGGTTCGGCGGTCGCCAGCACCGCGTCGAACCGGGCGCGCAGGCCCGCCTCGAACGGTGCCAGCGCGGGAACCTCGGCCAGCGCGGCGTCCAGGCGGCGGTGCAGGGCCGCGGCGAACTCGACCTCGTCGTCCGGTCCGGCGATCTGCTCGCCGAGCGTCTCGCGCAGGTCGGCGTGCACGCGGGCGACGGCCCGGCCCAGCCGGTGCGCCTCCGCGGCGAAGTCGCCGCCCGCGTCCTGCGGATCCGCGCCGGGGCCCGCCAGGAAGTCCCGGACGCTGGCGGTGGCCATCGGCCAGCCGAGGGCGCCGAGCGGCACGAACTCGTGCAGCACCGCGAAGGTCGTGCGCACTCCGTCCAGTTCGGACTCCAGCGCGCCCAGCGGCGGTGCGATGTGCGGGTCGTCGATCTCGTGCAGTGCGTTGTGCAGCACGAGTTCCGGGTTGTCGCCGGGCACCAGCTCGCGGAAGAACTTCAGCACGTGCCGCTGGCCGTAGACGATCGAGAAGTTGCGCTGCGGCCCCGGGAACGGACGGCCGACCGGTGCGGCGGTGTACCTGGGCGGCAGCGCGCCGCGGAACCGCAGCTCCTCCACCTCCGAGGGCTTCTCGAACTGGTCGAGCAGCACGGCCGTCAGCTCCGGGTCGTACACCGCCTCGTACACCTGGCGCTTCCCCGCGGTGCCGATCCGGGCGTGCACGAGCCGTTCGGGCAGCTCGTCCCGCAGGCCCAGCAGCAGCTGGTAGCGGCGCCCGTCGGCCGCGAGCACGACGTGGACCAGCGCCGGATCGCCGTCGCGCAGGACGGTCACGTGTTCGCACACCACCGGCGCGCGGCCGCGGAACCACGGCTGCGCGTGCAGCCAGCGGTCCAGTTGCTCGGGGGCCGGGACGACCTCGACGGCCTCGCTCGTCGTCACTTCTTGTCGCCGCCTTCCACGTCGGAGCTCAGCTGGAACCAGTAGAAACCGTGGCCGGGCAGGGTCAGCTGGTACGGCAGCTCACCGACCGCGGGGAACGCCACCCCGCCGGTGAGTTCCAACGGCACCGTGCCGGCGTGCTCGGACAGGTCGAGCTCGACGGGTTGCGGGAAGCGCGAGAGGTTGTTGACGCACAGGACCACGTCGGCGCCGAGCGTGCGGCGGTACGCGAGCACCGTGGGGTTGGACGCCCCGAGCTCGGTGAAGTCGCCGTGACCGAACGCGCGGTGCTGCTTGCGCACCTCGATCATCCGGCGGGTCCAGTTCAGCAGCGACGACTGGTTGCGGGTCTGCGCCTCGACGTTGAGGCCCTGGTAGCCGTAGACCGGGTCCATGATCACCGGCAGGTAGATCCGGCCCGGGTCGCACGACGAGAAGCCCGCGTTGCGGTCCGGGGTCCACTGCATCGGCGTGCGCACCGCGTCGCGGTCCTGCAGCCAGATGTTGTCGCCCATGCCGATCTCGTCGCCGTAGTACAGAACGGGCGAACCCGGCAACGACAGCAACATGGCGGTGAACAGCTCGTGCTGGTTGCGGTCGTTCTCCAGCAGCGGGGCGAGGCGGCGGCGGATGCCGATGTTCGCCTTCATCCGCGGGTCTTTGGCGTACTCGGTGTACATGTAGTCACGTTCGTCGTCCGTGACCATTTCCAGCGTCAGCTCGTCGTGGTTGCGCAGGAAGATGCCCCACTGGGCGTTCTCCGGGATGGCCGGCGTCTGCGCCAGGATCTCCGAGATCGGGAACCGCGACTCCCGCCGCACCGCCATGAAGATCCGCGGCATCAGCGGGAAGTGGAACGCCATGTGGCACTCGTCGCCGCCGACGGCCTGATCACCGAAGTACTCGACCACGTCCGACGGCCACTGGTTCGCCTCGGCCAGCAACACCCGCCCCGGGAACTCGTCGTCGACGACCTTGCGGCACTTGCGCAGGAAGTCGTGGGTCTCGGGCAGGTTCTCGCAGTTCGTGCCCTCGCGCTCGAACAGGTACGGCACCGCATCGAGACGGAAGCCGTCGATGCCCAGCTCCAGCCAGAACCGCAGGATGTCGAGCATCGCGTCCTGGACGGCGGGGTTGTCGAAGTTGAGGTCCGGCTGGTGGCTGAAGAAGCGGTGCCAGAAGAACTGCCCGCGCACCGGGTCGTACGTCCAGTTCGACGACTCCGTGTCCACGAAGATGATCCGCGCGTCGCTGTAACGCGAGTCGTCGTCGCTCCACACGTAGTAGTCGCCGTACGGGCCCGTCGGGTCCTGCCGCGACTGCTGGAACCACGGATGCGCGTCGCTGGTGTGGTTGAGCACCAGGTCGGTGATCACCCGGATGCCCCGCCGGTGCGCCTCCTCCAGCAGGTACACGAAGTCCTCGACCGTGCCGAACTCCGGCAGCACCGCCCGGAAGTCGCTGATGTCGTACCCGCCGTCGCGCAACGGCGACGCGTAGAACGGCGGCAGCCACAGGCAATCGACGCCCAGCCACTGGAGGTAGTCCAGTTTGGACGCGAGTCCGCGGAGATCGCCGGTGCCGTCTCCGTTGGAGTCGCTGAACGCCCGGACCAGAACCTCGTAGAAGACCGCGCCCTTGAACCAGTTCGCCTCGTGCTCCATGGCACCTCTCGCTCGCACGTAGTGGGAATTGCGGCAGAGTGCGGCACAGCGGGCGCCAAGATCAAATCGTTCACCTGACCGTGTGAACGCCCGAATCTCGGCGTCTGCCAACGACTTTCACCGGATCAGGTGAGGTCCGGCCGCGAACCGTTCGGCGCAGGCTCGGCGCAGGACCCGCATCGGGGTGACAGGATGCCCACATGGACGCACGGCGGAAGAACAACGTGACCGTCATCGGTCGCGAGGACGGTCCGACCGTGTTGCTCGCGCACGGGTTCGGCTGCGACCAGAACCTGTGGAGGCTGGTGGCGCCGAAGCTCGCCGAACGGTTCCGCGTCGTGCTGTTCGACCACGTCGGCTCCGGCAGGTCCGACACGGCGGCGTGGTCGCCGCAGCGCTACTCCACCCTCGACGGCTACGCCGAGGACGTCCTGGACATCTGCGCCGAGCTCGACCTGCGCGACGTCGTGCTGGTCGGGCACTCGGTCAGCGCGATGATCGCCGTGCTCGCCGCCCGCCGCGAACCCGCGCGATTCGCCAAGCTCGTGCTGCTGACCCCGTCGCCCTGCTACCTCGACGACGGCGACTACCGCGGCGGGTTCTCCCGCGCCGACATCGACGAGCTGCTCGACTCGCTGGAGTCCAACTACCTCGGCTGGTCCGCGGCGATGGCACCGGTCATCGCCGGCAACCCGGACCGTCCCGAGGTCGCCGGTGAGCTGGAGGCCTCGTTCTGCCGCACCGATCCGGCGATCGCGCGGGTGTTCGCGCGCACCACGTTCCTGTCCGACAACCGCGCGGACCTCGCGGGCGTCACCGTTCCCACCGCGGTGGTGCAGTGCTCGGCGGACGCGATCGCGCCTCCGGAGGTCGGCCGGTACGTGCACGACCAGATCCGGGGCAGCGTCCTGGTGACGCTGGACGCGACGGGGCACTGCCCGCAGCTGAGCGCGCCCGAGCAGACCGCGGCGGCGATCGCCGGGTTCGCGAGCGCCGGGTGATCAGCCACGACAACGACGCCCGCGACAACTTCGCGGATCTCTACGAGAACGCGCCGTGCGGCTACCTGTCCACGTCGATGGACGGGACGATCGTCAAGGTCAACGGAACGCTGCTGGGATGGCTCGGCATCGGGCGCGACGAACTGGTCGGCCGGCGCAGGTTCGCCGACCTGCTCACCGTCGGCGGTCGCATCTACCACGAGACGCACTTCGCGCCGATGCTGCACATGCACGGTGAAGCCGGTGGCATCGCGCTGGAACTGGTGCGCGCCGACGGCACCCGGCTGCCGGTGCTGGTGAGCTCGACCGTCAAGACGAGCGCGAACGGCACCGCCGAGCTGATCCGCACCACCGTCTTCGACGCCGGCGACCGCCGCTCCTACGAACAGGAGCTGCTGCGCGCCCTGCAGGAGGCCGAGCAGGAACGCGACCGGGTGCAGCTGCTGGCCACGACGTTGCAACGCACCCTGCTGCCGCCCTCGTTGCCGGACATCCCCGGCATGGACGTCGCGGCCTACTACCACCCGGCCTCGGCCGACGAGGTCGGCGGCGACTTCTACGACCTCTTCCCGCTGGCCGACGGCACCTGGGCGTTCTTCCTCGGCGACGTGTCGGGCAAGGGGGCGGAGGCCGCCGTGATCACGTCGCTGGTCCGCTACACGCTGCGCGCCGCCGCCGTGTACGACCCGCATCCCGTCGCCGTGCTGGAACACCTCAACACGGTGCTCATCCAGGAGCAGATCAGCACCACGGCACGCTTCTGCACCGCCATCCACGGCCTGCTCGAGCCGGCCGACGGCGGCGCCACGATCACGCTCGCCAGCGGTGGGCACCCGCCCGCTCTGCTGATCCGCCACGACGGCACGGCCGAGCTGCTCTCCACCCTCGGTGGCCAGCTGATCGGCGCGCTGCACGACGCGCGGTTCGTCGAGCTCCAGGTGCACCTGCGGCCCGGCGACACGCTGCTGCTCTACTCCGACGGCCTCACCGAGGCCAGGACCCACGGCCGCGTCCGCTACGACGAGGAGTACCTGCGCGACTTCGCCGCCACCCTCGGCACCAGCAGTGCGACCGAGACCGTGGCCGCCGTGTCCGGGTTGCTCGCCGGCTTCGGCGACGGCGTGGACGACGACACCGCCCTGCTCGCGCTGAGCGTCCGCCTCGACGAGGAAGGCCAGTCATGACCGCGTTCACCGTCGTCACCCACGACACCCCTGCCGGGCCGGTGCTCGAGCTCGCGGGAGACCTCGACGTCGCCACCGCTCCCCTGGCGCTGCGGGCGGTCGAGGCCATGGCACCGCGCGCCGGCCAGCAGGTGGTCGTCGACCTGACCGGACTGCGGTTCTGCGACTCCACCGGGATCTCCACGCTGATCGCCGTCCACAACCTGGCGCACGCGGCCGACGCCGGCGTCGCGCTGGCGGGCGTGCCACGCCACCTCGCCCGCACGCTGGCACTCGTCGGGCTGGACGGCTTCTTCGTCACCCACCCCACCGCCGAGCACGCCCTGGCCGCCTGGCCGGACCCGCCTGGCGGATGAGCGGCGACTGGCCCCTCGACGCGCACCGGCCCCGTTCGGGACAATCGTCCACCTCGTGCTGGTTCCCACACCACTGACGGAGGCTGAACGGCGGCCCGCGGGGTGCGAGCCGTAAGCTGGGTGAGTTGAACCTGATGCGGTCACGCAAGGCGTACGCCCAGACCTCGCTACGTCCAGGGACGACTGAGATCAGTCGACGTGGTGGAGGAATCCGGTGCCAGCCGTGGATGTTCGGCCGTTTCCCGGTGGTGTGACCACCGGTGCCCGTACCTGAAAGACCTCGAGAGGCGTTGAGCCTCGCGCGCGCGACGGTGATGGCCGCGCTTCGTGACAGCGAGAGCAAACTCGACACGCTGGCACGCGTGATTCGCGCGTGCGTGGACGTGTTGCCGGTCGACGGCGCCTCCATCTCCGTGATGAGCGGTCCGCGCGAGCGGGAGACCCTGTACGCCAGCGACGAGATCGCGGCGAAGATCGAGGACGTGCAGTTCAGCCTGGGCGAGGGTCCGTGCTTCGAGGCGTTCGCCACGCGAAGACCCGTGCTGGTTCCCGACCTGCCCCAGGCATCGGTCACGGAATGGCCGGTGTTCGCCACGGCGATCGCCGCGCTGCCCATCGGCGCGATCTTCGCGTTCCCGTTGCAGGCGGGAGCGATCGGCATCGGCGCGGTCGACCTGTACCGCCGTCGGCCCGGCTGGTTGTCGGGCGACGAACTCGCTGTCGCGCTGGAGGTCGTCGACCTGGTGACCGCGGTGCTGCTCGGGCTGCTGCTCGGGGAAGCCGGTGACGCCGAAGGGTTCCGGGGTGTGCTGTCGCCAGGACGGGAACAGGTGCACCAGGCGACCGGCATGCTCATCGCGGCCTTCGACATCTCCGCGGAGGAGGCGCTGGCCCGGCTGCGGGGCTACGCCTTCGTCACCGACAGATCGCTCGACGACGTCGCCAAGGACATCGTGAGCCGGACGCTGTCCCCGCTGGAACTCGGCAAGTGATCGCGCACGAAGTGTCGATGGCAACCCGATGCGGTCAGCACTACCGTCGGACGAAGATGACAGGAGCAGGACATGAGCGGTAGCGCACCTTCCAGAACGGAGCGAGAATCCCGGCTGCTCCAGGCCTTCGTGCAGCTGGCGGACACTCTCGTCGACGACTACGACGTGGTGGACGTGCTGCACCGGTTGGTCGATCACTGCGTCCAGTTGCTGGACGCGACGGCCGCCGGGTTGATGCTGTCCGACCAGCGCGGTGGCCTGCGGGTGGTGGCCTACTCATCCGACCAGACGCGGATGCTGGAGTTGTTCCAGCTCCAGGCGAGTGAAGGTCCCTGTCTGGAGTGCGTCCACAACGGTGAACCGGTGCTGGTCGCGGACCTGACGACCTCGGTGGAGCGTTGGCCCCGGTTCGCGCCGCTCGCCATCGAGGAGGGCTTCGCGTCCGTGCACGCGGTGCCGATGAGGTTGCGCCGCGAGACGATCGGCGCGTTGAACCTGTTCCGCCGTGAGACCGGCTTGCTGGGCGACGAGGACCTGATGGTCGTGCGCGCCCTGGCGGACACCGCCACGATCGGAATCCTGCAGGAACGTGCCATCCGGCGCGGCGAGGTCGTCACCGAGCAACTCCAGACGGCGCTGAACAGCCGGGTCGTCATCGAACAGGCCAAGGGCGTGCTCGCGTTCGCCGGCAACCTGGAGATGGAGAAGGCGTTCCAGGCGTTGCGCGACTACTCGCGCAACCGAGGTCGCCGGCTGGCCGACGTCGCGCGGGAGCTCGTTCTCGGAGAACTTCGCCCGGACGACCTGCTCACCTCATCGCCGCGCCCCACCGAGGCGTGACCTTGGTAGCCTGAACCCGCTGGCAGATGCAGCAACCGCCCGGACCCCGCGGTCTCGTCACCTCGTCGTGAGGAGATCACCGTGGCCGGCGGTGTCGAGCCAATCGCGTTCACGCGGATGACGGTCGCGCTCGTCTCCGAGCACGCCAGCCCACTGACCCCGCCCGGCGCGTTCGGCGCCGGAAGCCAGAACCTCCACGTGGCGGGGCTCGCGACGGCGTTGTCCGCGCTCGGCCACCAGGTGGTCGTCTACACGCGGCGCGACCATCCCCACCTGCCGCAGCGCGTGCGGGCCGCTGACGGCTACGACGTGGTGCACGTGCCGGCCGGGCCCGCCACGAAGCTGAACGGGGAGGAGGTCCTCGCCTACATCGGGGACTTCGTCGGATTCCTCAAGCTCACCTGGAAAACACAACGACCCGACGTCGTGCACGCCCACGGCTGGTTGTCCGGTATCGCGGCCGTGCTCAGCACACGGAACATCTCGGTGCCGGTGGTGCAGACGTATCACTCGGTGGGCAGCGTGCCACTGCCCGACCGCCGGTCGAACGGTCCGGCGTCGACCAAACGGCTGGCCGTGGAACGCCTGGTCGGTCACGAGGTCGCCCGAGTGGTCGCGCTCTGTTCGACTGAAGCACGTGCCGTGCTGGGAATGGGAATAGACCGGGCGAAGCTCGCCGTGGTGCCCAGAGGCGTCGATCTCGACCTGTTCACCCCAGGACGGGAACCGGTGCACCGGTTGCGCCCGCGCAAGATCGTTTCGGTCGGCCGGCTGTTGCCGCGCAAGGGATTCGACGCCGTGATCCGCGCCGTGTCCACAATGGATGGAGCTGAGCTGGTGATCGCCGGCTGCGGCGCCCAGGGTGACGTCTACGGTGATCCGGAGACCAAGCGTCTGCTGACGTTGGCCCGGTCGATGGGAATCGGAGACCGGGTGGTGTTCGCCGGCCATGTGCCGTACGCCGAGTTGCCCGATCTGCTGCGGTCCGCGGACGTGGTGGCGTGCACTCCGAGACACCAGTCGTCCGGCAGTGTGGCACTGGAAGCGATGGCGTGCGGCGTACCGGTCGTCGCCACCGCGGTCGGCGGTCTCATCGACGCCGTGGTGGACGGGCTGACGGGAGTGCTGGTCCCACAGGGAAAACCGGACGCGATCGGCAAGGCGCTGAGAGCGTTGTTCGCCGACAGCTCACGCCGGGACCTGCTCAGCGTCGGCGGGCACGACCGTGCGCACGCGCGGTACTCGTGGCAACGCGCCGCCACCGACCTGACGCGGAACTACGCCGCGGCGGCGGGCCTGCGACCGTCCTTTGCGGACGGACGTACCGCCACGCGAGGTAACGCCCTCGCTCCGCAGCGCGACAGCCGGTAGCCTGAACCCGTTCAACCGCCCGGCCCCCGCGGACTCGTCACCTCGCTGTGAGGAGATCCACCGATGGGCAGGATCGCGCTGGTGTCCGAGCACGCCAGCCCGCTGACAGCACCCGGTCAGCTCGACGCGGGAAGCCAGAACGTCTACGTCGCCGCTCTGTCGGGCGCGCTGTGCGGCCTCGGCCACGAGGTCGTCGTCTACACCCGGCGCACCGCGACGCGTGTTCCGAGCCGGGTGCGCACCCAGGCCGGTTACGAAGTGGTCCACGTGCATTCCGGCCCGTCGAGAAAACTCGCCGAGGACGAGTCCACCGCCCGCGTCGCGGACTTCGCCCGGTTCCTCAGCGCCGACTGGAACACGAAGCGGCCCGATGTCGTGCACGCGCAAGGCTGGCTGTCCGGGATAACGGCGGTGCTGGGAGCCCGCGACCGGCAGGTACCGGTCGTGCAGACGTTCCACACGCTGGACTCCGCCCACGGGAGCCTGGCGGTGGAACGGCTGCTCGGCCAGGAGGTGGCACGGGTGGTGGCCACCCACTCGGACGAGGCGGACGACGTGCTCAGGATGGGGATCTGCGGATCGAAGGTGTCCGTGATTCCCCACGGTGTCGACTTGAAGCTGTTCACACCACGCGGTGCGATCGCGCCACGCGACCGCGCACGCCGCGTCGTGACGGTCGGCCAGCTGGCTCCGCACCAGGGATTCGACGACCTGATCCGCGCTCTGTCCACTGTGGAGGACACCGAGCTGGTGATCGTCGGCGGATCCGCGAACGGGCGGTTGCGCGGCGATCCGGAGGCGAGACGACTGCGGACGCTGGCCCGTGCCCGCGGCGTCGCGGACCGGGTCACGTTCACCGGCCCGCTGCGCCAGTCCGAGTTGCCCGCCCTGCTGCGGTCGGCCGACGTCGTGGCGTGCACGCCGTGGCACGGCTCGTTCGGCGTCACCGCGCTCGAAGCCATGGCCTGCGGTGTGCCGGTGGTGGTGACGGCCGTGGGAGGCCTGGTCGACGCCGTGGTCGACGAGCAGACCGGCGTGCGGGTTCCGCCGCAGGACCCGCAGGCGATCGCCGAGGCGTTGAGAGCGCTGCTCCGCAACACCACCCGGCGAAAATCGCTCGGTGCCGCGGGGCAGGAGAAGATTCGCGCGCGGTACTCCTGGGATCGCGTCGCCGCCGAACTGGTGCGGGTCTACGCCGATGTCATCCGGCCGTCACCTGACGCAACCGGCGCGCGCGAACCGTGGGCGTAGTGTGAGGATTCCGAGGGTACTTCGCGCATCCGCGACCGAGCAGGTGCCTCCTCCGGAGCATCACAACCCCGCCCGGCTCGTCCGGACGGAGGCGGGAGAACCGAGATGATCTCGGGTCCCATCAGCACGGGCGTCGACCTCACCCAACCCCACGGCCCGCGGATGACGAGAAAGCCGGACGCCCTGTCCGACGGACAGCTCACCGGCGGCTGGCGTCCCCTGGCGACCGACCCCGCCACCACCGTTCCCGCGCTGAACCCGCCGACCTGGCGAACGCGGCCGTGACACAGCACGGCTGACCGCCACCCCAAGACAGTCCTCTGTGGACTTCTGCTCGGCAGCCGACCCGAAAGGCCGTCCGCTTCATGGTTCGCACCTATGGCTTCATGAGCACGTATCCGCCCACACAATGCGGGCTCGCCACGTTCACCGCCGCCCTCCGGCGCCACCTGACCGCCGCCACCCCCGGCAGCAGGAGCCGGGTCGTCCGCGTTCTCACGGACGCGGACGCCGGCGCCGCCGCGACGACACCGGCGGTGCACCACATGTTTCCCGGCGCGGTGGACTCCGCCGCCCGTGTGCTCAACCGTTGCGACGTCGCGGTGGTCCAGCACGAGTACGGGATCTACGCCGGGCAGGACGGCGCGGAGGCGCTGAGCGTGCTGGCCCGGCTGCGGGTCCCGGTGATCGTCGTGCTGCACACGGTGCTCACCGCGCCCACGCCAGGACAGCGTCAGGTGCTCGAAGCCGTCGTCGACCACGCCGACGCCGTGGTCACCATGTCCGAGACGGCGCGAGAGCGTCTCCTGGCCGGTTACGCGGTCGAACGGCCCGGCGAGGTCGTGGTGATCCCGCACGGCGCCGTCCCCACCGGCAGAACCGCGCCCGCCACGCCGGGACGCGAACCGCTGATCCTCACCTGGGGTCTGCTCGGGCGCGGCAAGGGCGTCGAGTGGGGCATCGCGGCGCTCGGCGACCTGCGCGACCTGCGGCCGCGTTACCTGGTGGCGGGGCAGACCCATCCCAAGGTGCTCGCCCACGAGGGTGAGGCCTATCGGACACACCTGCGGGAGCACGCCGCCAAGTCCGGTGTCGCGAACCTGGTCGAGTTCGACCCCGCCTACCTGGAAGCGAAGGCGCTGGCGGACCTGGTCGGCCGGGCCGACGTCGTCCTGCTGCCGTACGACTCGTCCGAGCAGGTCACGTCCGGGGTGCTGGTCGAGGCGCTCGCGGCACGGAAACCCGTGGTGGCGACGATGTTCCCGCACGCCGTGGAACTGCTGGCGGACGGCGCCGGTCTCCTGGTGCCGCACCGGGATCCGGCCGCCATCGCCGCGGCGCTGCGCCGGGTGCTGACCGAGCCGGGACTCGCCGCGGGGATGCGCGACCGTTCCGCCGACCTGGGTCCGGTGCTGAGCTGGGCCGCCGTGGCGGGCCGCTATCGCAGGCTCGCCGAGAACCTGGTGGCGGAGAAGCTCACCGCGCGAGTGGTCGTGACGACGTGATCGGCCCCGACTTCGCCCACCTCGTCCGGCTCAGCGACGACACCGGCCTGTACGAGCACGCGGAAGGCCCGCTGCCGCGCATCGAGCACGGTTACTGCCTCGACGACGTCGCCAGGGGCCTGGTCGTCCTGAGCCGCGAACCGAACCTGTCCGCCGAGCTCACGGCTCTGGCGGAGCAGTACCTCGCCTTCGTCGCCTACGCGCAGAGCGAGGACGGCCGCTTCCACAACCGGCTCGGTCCCGCGCGCGTCTGGCTGGACGAACCGGGCCTGGGCGACTGGTGGGGACGTGCGCTGTGGGGGCTCGGCACCGCCGCCGCCCGCTCCCCCGTGCCCGCGGTCCGGCAGGCCGCGCTGGAGTGCTTCGACCGCGGCGCCCGTCACCGCCCGCCGTCGGTGCGCACGATGGCGTTCGCCGCGCTCGGTGCCGCCGAGGTGCTGGCCGCCGATCCCGTGCACGCTCCCGCCGCCGAGTTGCTCGGCGACATCACGACCTACGTCGGCGCGCCGCGTCCCGACGAGAACTGGCCGTGGCCGGAGGACCGGCTGTTCTACGCCAACGCCGTGCTGCCGGAGGCGTTGATCGCCGCGGGCGACCTCCTCTCCGACGACAAGGTCCGCGACGACGGCCTGCGGCTGCTGGACTGGCTGCTGGCCGTGGAGTCCACGGACTTCCACCTCTCGCCGGTCCCGGCGGGAGGGTGGTCGCTCGGCGAGTCGCGCCCGGCGTTCGACCAGCAACCCATCGAGGCCGCCGCGCTGGCCGACGCCTGTGCCCGCGCCTACCGGATCACCTCCGACCCGCGGTGGCTCGCCGGAGTCCGTCGTTCGATCGCGTGGTTCAACGGCGACAACGATCTCGCCACGCTGATGCACGACGAGCAGACCGGCGGCTGCTACGACGGACTGACGCCGGACGGCCCCAACACCAACCAGGGCGCCGAGTCGACCCTGGCGCTGATCTCCACCATGCAACACCTGCGCACGCTCCTGGAGAGCACCGGATGAACCCCCGCGTCACGCGCAGCCTCCTGCGGCTGCGACCGGACCCGCGACGGGTCATCACCAAGCTGTTCGTACCAGGAGAAGAGGTTCCGGAGCACGAGTCGCGGTCCGCGGCCGTGATCCGGCGGGTGATGGCACTCGACGAGGACACCGTGTGCGCCGCGCTGGAGCGCACGGTCCGCCTGTTCGCGGGACGGCATCGGGACGTCCGAGTGACCTTCGCGGACAACTTCGCGAGCGTGAGCCACCGGCTGGCCGAGGACGCCGGCCTGTCCGAGCCCCGCCGGTTGCTGATCGGCGCGTACTTCACCCACGAGTACTCCGTGGAGGGTGCCGCGCTGTGCAACCCGTCCATGGTCGCGCACCCCGACCAGAGCGGGACGGCACCGGGACAGCTGCGGTTCGTGCTGAGCGTCCGCGGCATCGGAGAGGGGCACCTGTCCTCGATCGGCTTCCGGACCGGGCTGGCCGGGCCCGGCGGTGCGCTCACCGTGGATCCGCAGCCTGGCATCATCAGCACCGGCCTGCACCGGGACTCGATCTACGAGAAGAGCCTCTTCCAGGGCAAGCTCGCCGATCGCGGCCACCACGACGAGGTCTCCGCCGTGCTGGACCGGTGGCTGCCCGCGAAGTTCACCGGCGCCGAACTGGACGAACTGCTGGCGGGCCTGCACCCGAAACTGGTCGCCAGGCAGGCGGCGCACCGCACCGTCGAACTGATCAGGTGGATCGCCGCGTGCAACTACACCACGGAGTTCGCGGAGGACTCGGTGGTGAGCGGGCGCGTGCTCTGGCCGATCGGCCCGTCCGAACGCCACGGCATGGAGGACGCGAGGTTCGTCCTCTTCACCGACGACGACGGCGATCAGACCTACTACGCGACCTACACCGCCTACGACGGGGTCGACGTCGAACCACAGCTCTTGCAGACCAACGACTTCCGCACCTTCCGGGTGTCGCAGACGACCGGTTCCGCGGCACGCAACAAGGGCATGGCGCTGTTCCCCCGGCGGATCGGCGGCAGGTTCGCGGCGTTGTCCCGCGGGGACGGCGAGAGCACGGCCGTGACGACCACCGACGACATCAGGACGTGGAACGATCCCCGGCCGGTGGCGGTGCCGGCCAGGGACTGGGACCTCGTCCAGGTCGGCAACTGCGGTTCGCCGATCGAGACACCCGAGGGCTGGCTGGTGCTGACCCACGGCGTCGGCCCGATGCGGCTCTACTCGATGGGCGCGATGCTGCTCGACCTCGACGAACCCTGGAAGGTGCTGGCCACGCTGCCGGAACCGTTGCTGGTGCCCAGTTCCACCGAACGCGACGGATACGTGCCCAACGTCGTCTACTCGTGCGGCGGCCTGCTGCACGACGACACGCTGGTCATCCCGTACGGCGCGAGCGACGCGACCATCGGCCTGGCGACGACGTCAGTGCGCGCCCTGATCGACGCCATGGAGCGGTGACGGCGGCTCGCCGACGAGGAGGTGCGCGACCGTGCCGTAGCTCGCAGCCTGCCACCGACCACGCCGCGCCCGTTCCTGCGTCGGCTTCGCCCTCGATCTGTGGCTGCGTGCCGCAAGGCCTGGTAGCAGCGCTTCCGCACCGCGGGGTTTCGCCGGCGCGCGACTCCGGGTAGACACCAGGTGCCTGCGCTTCGGCATCGCTGCCCGCGCCGGCCCTTCCCGTTCGCCCGAGACCCCGGCGGCACCGACGAGATCGCCGTCCGGAGGTTCGCGACGTGAGCACGACAACCAGCACCACAGCATCCGGTGTGCAGGCCGCACAGCCGCTGCTGGCGGGTGAGAACTCCCCGTTCGAAAGATTCCTGATCAAGCTCTTCACGGTGGTGCCGGCGCTGGCGCTGGCCGCCGCGGTCCCGCTCGCGTGGGGCTGGGGCCTGGGCTGGACCGACATCGGTCTCGCCGTCTTCTTCTACAGCCTGACCTCCCTCGGCGTGACGATCGGGTTCCACCGCTACTTCACCCACGGCGCGTTCAAGGCCAACCGGACGCTGCGGATCGCGTTGGCGGTGGCCGGCAGCATGTCGATGCAGGGTCCGATCATCGGCTGGGTCGCCGACCACCGCCGGCACCACGCGTTCGCCGACCGCGAGGGCGATCCGCACTCCCCCTGGTTGTTCGGCACGTCGATCGGCGCGCTGGCCAAGGGTTTCTGGCACGCGCACCTGGGCTGGATGTTCCGCCGCGACCTGACCAACGCCGCCCGCTTCGCCCCCGACCTGCTCGCCGATCCCGACATCGGGCGCGTCAACCGGCTGTTCCCCGTGCTGACGGCCGTCACGCTGATCGCGCCGGCCGTGGCGGGCGGGCTGATCAGCTGGAGCTGGTGGGGCGCGCTGACCGCGTTCTTCTGGGCGAGTCTCGTACGAGTGGCCGTGCTGCACCACATCACGTGGTCGGTCAACTCCATCTGCCACATGATCGGCGACCGGCCGTTCGAGGCACGCGACAAGTCGGCGAACTTCTGGCCGCTCGCGATCCTGTCCATGGGCGAGTCCTGGCACAACTCCCACCACGCCGACCCCACCTGCGCACGGCACGGCGTTCGCCGTGGTCAGATCGACATCTCCGCGCGATTCATCCGGGTGTTCGAGATCTTCGGCTGGGCCACCGCCGTCCGCTGGCCGCGGCCGGAGCGGCTGGCGCGCAAGTTGAAGGCGCCCGGCGACGTCCAAACGGCGGCGTAACTCGGGATGGCGGAGCACTAAGATCAACGACACGCCTGACCCGCGTCAGGTGAGAAAGCGACATCCGCCCCGGCCCCCGGCGGTGCCACTTCCACCACCACTGGTCTGGAGTGCTGCCTGCCATGATCGGTCTCTCCGACGTCACCCGTCTGGAAGAGGACACCCGCGCGTTGCGCGAAATGGACTACCGCCACGGCGGCGAGCCCTGTCTGGACCGGGTGCGGCGGCGGATCCGCGACAACCTCCCGCTGCTCACCGCTCCCGTGGCCGCGGAGATGCGGCAACGGCTGCACGTCGCCATGGCCGACCTGCGCAACCTGGCCGGCTGGGTCTGCTTCGACGCCGGGCTGGTCTCCAACGCGCACAACCACTTCTCGCACGCGCTCGCGCTGGCCGGGATCGCCGGTGACGACGGGTTGATCGCCAACGTGTGCTACCGCCTCGGGCGGGTCTACCTGCACCACGGACACCTCGACGAGGCGCTGCGGTACTTCGACCTCGGCCGGCTCGCCGCCTCCCGATCAGGCGACCGGCTCGCCGCCGGCATCCTCTCGGTCAACTCGGCGTGGGCCTGCGCGTGCAAGGGCGACGAGTACGGCGCACTCACGTTGCTCGACCGCGGTCGCGAGCAGTTCACCGCCTCGAACCGCACCGAGGTGGCGGCGTGGGCGAGGTTCTTCACCGAGTCCGACCTGTCGGCCATGGCGGGGGCGGTGCACACGACCCTGGCGGGCACCGCGGGGCGGCACCACGCGCTCGCAGCGGTGCCGTTGCTCAGGACGGCGGTCAACGGCTACGGCGAGGACATGGTCCGCAGCCGCATCTTCAGCCTGGTCCTGCTGTCCACCGGCCAGTTGATCGAGGGGGACGTCGAGATCGGGGTCGGCACCGGACTGCGGGCACTGGACTCCGCCGCCTCTGTAGGGTCGGCCCGCATGCGCGACCGCTTCCGCCCACTCGCCGTCCAGGCCCGCAGACACGACCACGCCGGCGCGCTCGACCTCGCCGAGCGGATAGACGCGCGCACCACTCCGACGGGCGCGCTGTGAGCGGCGAGCGGCTCGCGAAGGTGCTGGCGCGTCTCACCGGCGACGCGGCTCATCGCGGCGTCACGATGCCCAGCGAGGCGGCGTGCGAAGCGTGTGTGGCGTTGCTCGGGGTGAGCGGCGCTCAGTTGACCTTGAGGCGCGGCACGGGCCGGAATGCCTACAGCTACGCCACCAACCAGATCGGCACGCTTCTCGAGAACATGCGGTTCGTGCTCGGCGAGGGGCCGGGCGAGCACTCCCTGCGGTCCGGCGTTCCGGTGCTGGTGGACGAACTGGACTCATGGGAGAACCATCAGCGGTGGCCGCTGTTCACGCTGTCCGCCGGCGCCACCGGAGCACGGGCGGTGTTCGCGTTCCCGTTGCGCAGCGGCGCGATCCACCTGGGTGCGCTCGTGCTGCACAGAACGAGCCCGGGACCGTTGACCTCAGAACAGGTGGCCGACGCGCACGTCGTGACGGACATCGTCATGTCGTTGGTGCTGGACGAATTAACACGTGTGCACGTCGACGTTCCTCCGTCGGACGACATGCCGCTCCGCCGGGCCGAAGTGCACCAGGCCACCGGGATGCTGTCCGTCCAACTGGGAGTGAGCATGGACGAAGCGCTCGTGCGACTGCGCGCGCACTCGTTCGCACACGACAAGCCGGTCGTCGACGTCGCCCGCGACATCGTCACCCGGCACCTTCGACTGAGTCCGGACGGCCGATCCGATCCCCGATGATCGGGCCTGCCCCGGCGAGAACCGACAGAGGTGACTTGTCATGTTCGTGGAGAAATTGGCGGAGACGTTCGTCGAACTGGCCGACACACTGGTCGCCGATTTCGACCCGGCCGAGTTCCTGCACCGGCTGGCCGACCGCTGCGTCAGCACCCTGGGGGTGGACGCGGCCGGCATTCTGCTCGTCGACCACCTCGGTGAGCTGCAGGTGGTCGGTGCCTCCAGCGACCGGGCCCGGCTGCTCGAACTCTTCGAGCTCCAGCACCGGCAGGGCCCGTGCATGGAGTGCTACCTCACCGGTGCGCCGATCACGGTCACCGGTTTCACCGAACCACCCCAGCGCTGGCCCGAGTTCTCCGCGGCCGCGGCGGCCGCGGGGTTCGGCACGGTGCACGCCCTCCCGATGCGCCTGCGCGAGCAGACCGTCGGGGCGCTGAACCTGTTCGCCGTCACCGAGAACGAGCTCGGCGAGACGCGGATCAGGGTGGCGCGGGCCATGGCGGACATCGCCACCATCGGTCTGCTCCAGGCCCAGGTCATCAGCCACCGCGAACTGCTCGCGGGCCAGTTGCAACACGCGTTGCAGAGCAGAGTCCTCATCGAACAGGCCAAGGGCGTGCTCGCCGAACGGCTGCAGATCGACATCGGCGAGGCCTTCCACACCCTGCGGCAGCACGCGCGGAACAACCGCCTTCACCTGAGCAAGGTGGCGGAGGACGTCATCGCCGGCACGATCGACATGACCGCGCTGACGGCCTCGAGGTCATAGCCTCCAGGCCGGCGCCCCACCGTCGTGGCGTCAGGTCACCGCACCCGCTCCGGGATGTGGTCCAGCGCGCGCAGCACCTGCACCGCCACCTCCCGCGTGTCCTTGGCACCGAGCTCGGTGCGGCCGGTCAGCACGTCCTCCACCATCTTGAGCCTGCGGTCGTAGGCGGACGTGTAGGTGGAATCCGTCATGCGGGAACTCCCGACTTCGGCCAGAAGAAGGCCGGTTCACGTTTCATCGAGCACGACAGGAGCTTGAACGCTCAGGTGCGAAATGTTCTCGACGTATTGACAATACACTCTTTTGGACGCGTTCGACCGAGGAAGAGCTCGCCATTTCCGAAAGCGGTATTTCCCGGAAAAGCACGTCGTCCGCCGTCGCGGCGCTAGTGTGATCTGAACCGCCGAGACCCCGCGGCTGCCACATCGACGAGCGAGAGGTGACCGGCGTGTCGGACCAGCGGGTGGCACGGACGTTCGCCGAACTGGCGGACGCACTCGTGGAACGGTTCGACAGCATCGAGTTCCTGCACGTGCTGGCCGAGCGCAGCGTCGAGCTGCTGCCCGTGGACGCGGCGGGAATCCTGCTGGCCGACGGTCAGAGCGCGCTCAGGCTGATGGCCACCTCCAGCCACCTGACCCGGCCGCTGGAAAACCTGTTGCCGCACAGCGAGGACAGCCCGTCCACCGAATGCGTCCACTCCGGACAGACGGTGCGCTGCCCCGATCTGCGCGGGCAGGCGCGGTGGCCGCGGTTCACCGCCGCTGCCGTGGAACTCGGGTTCGCCGCGGTCGACGCGGTGCCGATGCGGTCGGGGGACGAGGTCATCGGTGCGCTGAACCTGTTCCGCAGATCGCCGGGCGCGCTGCCCGCGGAGACCGCCGCACTGGCCCAGTCCTTCGCGAACGTCGCCACGATCAGTCTGCTCCAGGTGCGCGCCACCGCGCAGGGCCAGGCGGTCGCCGAGCAACTCCGAGCCGCGCTGACCAGCCGTGTAGTGATCGAGCAGGCCAAGGGCGTGCTGACCGAACGGCTGGAGATCGACGTCGCGGATGCCTTCTCCCTCATGCGGAACTACGCGCGCAACACCGGTCAGCTGCTGTCCGACGTCGCCCGGCTGGTCAACGAACGATCGCCGGAGGCCGCCGGGCTGACGAGGGTCGACAAACCGCGGCCGCGGTGGTGACGGAGTAGCGTCGACCCATCGACACCTCTGCGAACGACGAACGCCCTGGCACGGACTCGGCTCAGGTCACGGAGAGGGTCCGGGCCGGCGCCGTGGTGGTCGCGGTCCTGCTCGCGCTCCTCGCGGTGACACTCGCGGTCCTGCTCGGGATCTCGCAGGCGGGCACGGCGCTGGTGGGCGTCCTGGGCTGGCTGACCGCACTGGCGGCACGGCTGCCGGCGCTGGCCACGGCCGGCAGGCTGCACGCTGTTCGCCGGCGGGACACGATCATCGGGGTGTCGTCGGGCATCACCGACGAGCTGGTCCGGCTCGCGCTGGTCCTGGTCGCCGTCAGCGGCGTCGAGTCCGCGCTCTGGGCCGGGTTCGGCTGGGCGCTGGCGCAGCTCGTGTTCATCGCCGCCATCGAGCTGACGACGTTCACCTGGCCCATCGGGCGTCAGGCCGCCGAACAGCTGAAGGCGCAGGGCGGGTTCGTCAGCACGCATCCCGTGCACAGCGGCGTTCGCGGCGTCACGGCGATGTCGTTCTACCTCGGTGCGACTCTGCTGCTGAGCGCCGGGCCGTGGTGGGTGCTGGCCACGGCGACCGCGCACGTCCTGGTGAACCTGGGTTTCGCGCGGCAGGCCAGGAAACGGCTCTTGCAGGTCGAGGTGTTCGGCGCGGTGGTGAGCGTGGCGCTGTTGCTGGCCGGCTCCGCAGTGCTCGCCTGAACGCACAGTGCGCGCCTGAACGAAAACGGGAGCGTGCACCCGAAGATGCACACTCCCGTTTCGGTGGTACGCCGGTCAGTCCTTCTTGAAGACGTCCTTCACCTTCTCCGCCGCTTCCTTGAGGTGGCCCTTCGACTGGTCGACCTGGCCCTCGGTCTGCAGTCCCTGGTCGCCGGTCGCGTCGCCGACGCCTTCCTTGACCTTGCCCTTGAGCTGGTCGGCCTTGGCGTCGATCTTGTCGTCGGTGCCCATGTCTTCCTCTCCTCCACCCGAATCTCAGATGGGAACGTCCCTCATCGGGTGCCCCCGGCGAGCGACCTCAACCATCGGTCACGCCACGTTTGCGGTGTGACCGGCGGGGAATCCCGGGCAGAGATGGGCATGCGTCGCCCATCTCACCGATGACCCCGGACCCCGGCGTCGGAGACCGACACCGGAGGTACGAACGTCGTGAGCCCAGACCGCCGGAACACACGGGACCCCGTTCCACTCGGGCTGCGCGTCAGCGCCGCACTGGGCTGGCGCTTCCTCGTCGTGGTGGCCTCGCTCTACGTCATCGGCGTGATCTTCGGCAGGCTGGCCTCGCTCGTCGTCCCGCTCGCGATCGCGTTGCTGCTGGCCGCTTTGCTCACCCCCGCCGTCGGTTTCCTGACGCGGCACACGTTCCCGCGAGGCTTCGCCACCCTGATCGTGCTCGTCGGCGGCCTGGCCGTTCTGGGCGGACTGCTCACGTTCGTCGTGAGGACCTTCATCAACGGCCTGCCGGACCTGGCGGCACAACTGGTCCGCAGCATCGACGCGGTGTCCGACTGGCTCGTCAACGGGCCGTTGCAGCTCAGCGAGACGCAGCTGCGCGAGTTCGCCGACCGGATCGTGAAGACCTTGCAGGACAACCAGTCCGGCATCACCTCCAGCGCACTCACCACCGCCGCGACGGTCGGCGAGACCCTCGTCGAGATGCTGCTGGTGCTGTTCGCGCTCGCGTTCTTCCTCTACGACGGCCCGCGCATCTGGCAGTTCCTCATCCGCATCGTCCCCGACGGGCCCCGCAGGCGGGTCGACGTCGCGGGCAGGCGCAGCCTCGCGGCGCTCGTGAGCTACGTCCGCGCGACCGGAGCCGTCGCCGTGGTGGACGCGCTCGGCATCGGCATCGGACTGGCCATCCTGCGCGTGCCGCTCGCGGTTCCGTTGGCAGCGCTGGTGTTCATCGGCGCGTTCGTCCCGATCTTCGGCGCCGTGGTGGCGGGCGCCGTGGCCGTTCTCATCGCGCTCGTCGCGAACGGCCCGGTGACCGCGGCGATCGTCCTGGCCATCGTCATCGCCGTCAACCAGCTGGAAAGCCATGTCCTGCAACCGTTCCTGCTGGGACGGGCGGTGAAGCTGCACCCGCTCGCGGTGGTGCTGGCCATCGCGGCCGGGCTCCTCGTCGCGGGCATCGCGGGCGCGCTGCTGGCGGTGCCGTTGCTGGCGGTGCTCAACTCCGCGATCCGTTCCCTGCTGAGCGAGGCGGACGAACACGTGGCCCCCGCCGACGTGCACACCAGCGAACCGGAGGAGTCCGGACCGGACGAACCCGGCCTGGACAGGGAATCCGACGAGGCACCGCCCGGCTGAGTCAGACCGTGCGGGACACGGTCTGCGGGGCGTCGGAGGTGATGCGGGCGACGGAGTCCGCGAGCCGGCGCCGTTCGTCCGCCGACAGTGCGGCGGTGATGTCGGGCATGCGCGCGGCGACGTCGGCGTAGAGCGCGCCCACGACCTTCTCCCCCAGCGGAGTGGTGGTGAGGGTGATCGCCCGCCGATCGCGTTCGTGCGTTTCCCTGCGCACGAGCCCGAGGCGTTCGACGCGGTCCACGAGGCCGCTGAGGGCGTTCTTCGCCACGCCGAGCAGCTGCGCCAGTTCGCCCATGCCCTGCGGCCGGTCCTTGATCGCGCACAGCAGCGTCGCCTGGGCCGAGGTGAGGTCGTGGTCGGCGCAGATCTGCGCGTACCGGCGCTGCACCAGCACCGACAGCCAGACGAGGTCGTTCCCGAAGCCGTTCTCCGCCACCTGGGCAGCCTACCTTGCGGAAGTTCTCGACGTGAACTACTTTAGTTCGTGTCGCGAACTGTTCACATCAAGAACTAAGTGAGGAACCGTGAGCACACAGGCATCCGGCACCATCGCCGTCTTCGGCGGCACGGGCAAACAGGGTGGATCGGTCGTCGACGCGCTGCTCTCCCGCGGCGCGCAGGTCCGTGCCCTGGTCCGCGATCCCGGCTCGGACAGGGCGCGGGCGCTGGCCGGACGAGGGGTCGAACTCGCCCGAGTGGAGATCGGCGACGCCGCGTCGTTGTCGGCCGGACTCGAGGACGTGGACGCGTTCTTCTTCATGACCACGCCCGAAGGTCACACCCTCGCCGACATCGATGGCGAGACACGGCAAGGCATCGCGCTGGTAGACGCGGCGGTCACGGCGACCGTGCCGCACGTGGTGTTCAGCTCGGTCGGGGGCGCCGAACGCGACTCGGGCGTGCCGCACTTCGAGTCCAAGCGGCGCGTGGAGGAACACCTCCAGCGGTCCGGCCTGCGGGCGACGATCGTCCGTCCGGTCGCCTTCATGGACAACTTCGCGTTCATGGGACCGAACGTGGAGATCGGCGAGATCGTGCTGCGCTGGCCGTTGCCGGACCACATCCCGCTCCAGCTGGTCGCCGTGCGCGACATCGGGCAGATCAGCGCGTCGCTGTTGCTCGGAACCGCGCAGGCGCCCGGCGGCACTATCGAGATCGCCGGCGACTCACGCACCGGCGGCGAGATCGCCGCCGCGTTCGGCGAGCACCTCGGCCTGCCCGCGCGCTACGAAGGCCTGCCCCTGCAGGTGCTCGCGGACAACCCGGACTCGCAGGCGATGTTCCGCTGGTTCGCGGAGACGCCCGCCTACCAGGCCGACCTCGAGGCGGTGCGGACGATCGAGCCGAGCACGTGGGACCTGCCGACCTGGCTCCGCACCACCGGCTGGGCCCCGAATCACTGAGCCTGCGCGCGGAGCGCCTCGACGAGAGTCGTGACGCACGGCTGGTCTCGGCAGCTCAGCGTGGCGGCACCGATGTGGCGGATCGGCCCCGGCTCCGTGATGGCGACGACGCACAGGCCGGGGATCTCCGGGGCGAGCGCGATGGAGGGGATCAGCGAGATCCCCATGCCCGCGGCGACGAGTGAGCGGGCGAAGAAGTAGTCGGTGGTGGTGCCGCGGATGTCCGGGGCGAACCCGGCGCGCTCGGCGTAGCGGCGCAGGTAGGCCTCGGTCTTCAGACAGCCGAGCACCCACGGTTCGGCGGCCAGTTCGGCGAGGTCGAGCGAGTCCTGACCGGCGAGCTGATGCCCTTGGGGCAGAACGACGTGCAGCGGGTCTTCGAGGAGCGGGGTCCACTCCAGACCGGCGCCCGGACCCGTGGGGAGCGGGCCGTCGAAGTGGTAGGCGAGGGCGAGGTCCACGGCACCCTGGCGGACCAGCGGCAGCGCCTCCTCGGGTTCGCTCTCCCTGATGTGCACGACGGTGCCGGGGTGGACCGTCGTGAGCCGGGTGAGGGCGGCGGGCAGCAGGACCCTGCCGCCGCTGGTGAAGGTGGCGACGGTGATCTGTGTGCGGCCGGTGCGCAGCCGCGCGACCTCCCGCTGGGCGTGTTCGAGCTCGGCGGCCACGGACTCGGCGGCGCGGACCATGATCTCGCCGGCCCTGGTCAGGGTGACCCCGCGGGTGCTCCGGCTGACGACTTCCGTGCCAACGCTTCGTTCCAGTGCGGCCACCTGCTGGGAGACGGCCGACGGGGTGAGGCGGAGTGCGGCGGCCGCCTGGTTGAAGCTGCCGTGCTCCGCCACTGCTCGCAGAACGCGGAGCCGTTGCACGTCGATCAACAGTTTTCCTTAATGCCAGTACAGTAGGTCGGGACTTCTGCTGATGATCGCAGGACCTCACGATGAGGGCATGCACAAGGTCTGCGTCATCGGCGGAAGCCGGTACTTCGGAACGCTCCTGGTGGAGCGCCTGCACGTGGAAGGCCACCAGGTCACCGTGATCAACCGCGGTTCCACCACACCACCCGCCGGTGTGGAGCACCTCGTCGCCGACCGGAACGACGAGGCCGCGCTGACGGCGGCGCTCGGCGACCGCGCGTTCGACGTCGTGGTGGACCAGGTCTGCTACACCCCGGTGCAGGCCGCGATCGCCGCCCGCGCCTTCACCGGGCGGACCCGGCGCTACGTCATGACGTCCACGATCGAGGTCTACGACCCCGCGACCGCCGCGCTGACCGTGTCTCCCGGTACGCCGGTACCGGAGGACGTCGTGGACCCGTCCACCTGGCTGGTGGCCCTGGACCTGCCGTGGCACGACGACAGCTACCTGGAGGCGCACTACGCCGAGGGCAAGCGTCAGGCGGAGGCGGTGTTCACGCGCACCGGCGGCTTCGACTTCGTCAGCGTGCGCAGTGCGCACGTGCTCGGCGGCGGCGCCAAGGAGTTCACCGGCCGCCTCTCGCACTACGTGGAGCGCGTCCTGCGCGGCGGCGAGATCCTGGTGCACGCCACCGCGTTCCCCACCGTCTTCGTCCACTGGGAGGAGCTGGCGGACGTGCTGCGGTGGACGGCCACCGGCGACTTCACCGGCCCGGTCAACGCCTGTTCCGACGGCCCGCTCGACGTGCACGAGCTTCTCGCGGTCGTCGCCGCGCAGACCGGCCGGGAACCTGTCCGCCGAACGGTTCCGGCGGAGGCTTCACCGTTCTCGTTCGACCGCCACTACGCCATGAGCAACGCCCGCGCGAAGTCGCTGGGCCTGTTCGTCTCGCACACCCGTGACTGGCTGCCTGGTGCCGTCACCGAACTTCTGGGGAACTGATGCGCCACCGCTTCATCGCGACCAACGCCGTCAGCGCCATCGGTCTGGGCGCCATGCCGTTGTCGATCGAGCACCGTCCGGACAAGACACGGGCCATCGCCACGATCCACGCCGCCCTGAACGCCGGGGTCACGCTCATCGACACCGCCGACAGCTACCACTGGCACGCCGGCGAGGAAGGCCACAACGAACTGCTGATCGCCCGCGCCCTGGCCCGCCGCGGCGACGTTCTGGTGGCCACCAAGGGCGGCCGCGGCCGTCCCGGCGACGGCGGCTGGACCGTCACGGCCACCCCGGAGCACCTCAAGCGGGCCGCCGAGGCCTCTGCCCGACGTCTGAGGGTCGACGCGATCGGCCTGTACCAGCTGCACAAGCCGGATCCCGCCGTGCCGTGGGCCGAGTCGGTCGGGGCGCTGCGCGACCTGCTCGACGCCGGCACGATCCGCGCCGCCGGCATCTCCAACGTCACCACGGCCCAGGTCCTCGAAGCACGCGAGATCCTTGGTGACGGGCTCGCGTCCGTGCAGAACAGGTACTCCCCGGCCGTTCGCGACAGCGAGCCTGTTTTGGCGCTGTGCACCGAACTCGGCCTGGCGTTCCTGCCCTGGAGCCCGCTCGGCGGCATCTCCCGCAGCTCCCTCGACGGCCCCGGCCCTGCCTCGGCGGGCACCGCGTTCCACGACGTCGCGGCCGAACGGGGCACGAGCGCGCAGCAGATCGCCCTGGCGTGGCTGCTCGCGCGTTCTCCCGCCGTGATCCCGATTCCGGGAGCGAGCCGGCCGGCGTCCATCACCGCCTCCGCTCAGGCCGTGGACCTCACGCTGAGCGCGGACGAACTGGCCCGGCTCGGCTAGTGGTGCGGCTCACGCCACTAGGTGAGTTCCGCGAGCCGTTCCACCTCTGCCGTCCTGCCCGCCACGATGAGCACGTCGCCGGCGTGCACCATCGTCTCCGCGGTGGCGTAGGTGAAGCCCTCACCGGGACGCTTCACGCCGACCACGGTCACGCCGTACTTCCTGCGCAAACTGCTCTCACCCAGGGTGTGCCCGACGGCCTCCTTCGGCGCGCGGGTCTTGACGATCGCGTAGTCGTCCTCGAACTCGATGAAGTCGAGCATGCGGCCGGTGACGAGGTGGGCTACGCGTTCGCCCATCTCGTGCTCCGGCAGGACGACGTGGTGCGCGCCGATGCGTTGCAGGATCCGGCCGTGCTCGCGGCTGATCGCCTTGGCCCAGATCTTCGTGATGCCGAAGTCGGCCAGCACGGCGGTGGTCAGGATGCTCGCCTCCAGGTTCGTGCCGATGCCGACCACGGCGAGCTGGAACTCGTCCACGCCCAGCTGCCGCATCACCTCGGCGTCGGTGCTGTCGGCGACCACGGCGTGCGTGACGTCGTCGGCGAGGCGTTGGACCAGCTTGGGGTCCTGGTCGATCGCCATGACCTCGGTGCCGTGGCTGACCAGTTCGAGTGCCAGGGAGCTGCCGAACCGGCCGAGGCCGATCACGACCACCCGGTTGGCCTGCCTATCCGACAATGGGGCGCTCCTCGGGTAGTTCGTAGCGGCGCCCGCGTTCGCGCAGCGCCAGCGTGGACACCAGTGTGATCGGGCCGAGCCGGCCGATGAACATCAACGCCATGATCACCAGCTGGCCCACCACGGGCAGCTGCGCGGTGATGCCGGTGGACATGCCGACGCCGCCGAACGCCGACGCCGCCTCGAACAGCACGGAGTCGAGCCGGAACGACGTCGTGGCGAGCAGGACGAGCGTGGCGGTCATGACGGCGCCCACGCCCATCAACGCCACGGTGATGGCCTGGCGCTGCACGTCGTTGCCCAGCCGGCGGCCCATCACGTGCACGCTCGGCTCGGCCCGCACCTCGGCGAGCAGCACGAACGCCAGCAACGCGAACGTCGTCACCTTGATGCCGCCGGTGGTGCCCGCGCTGCCGCCGCCGATGAACATCAGCACGTCGTTGACCAGCAGCGTGGCGGGCTGGAGCTGGGAGACGTCCAGGGTGTTGAAGCCCGCCGTACCGGGTTGCGCGCCGTGGAAGACGCTGATCAGCAGCTTCTCCCAGACGTTGTACGGCCCCAGCGTGCCCGCGCGGGCCCACTCGACGACGAGCACCATCACCGCGCCGAACGCGATCAGCGACAGGTACACCGGCACGGTGATGCGGGTGTGCAGCGACCAGCGCTTGCGCTTCCGCCCGCGCAGCACCTCGAACAGCACCGGGAAGCCCAGCCCGCCGATCACGCCCACGGTCACGACCGTCAGCGACACCCACGGGTCGGTGGCGAACCGCATCAGGTTGTCCGGGTAGAGCGACAGGCCGACGCTGTTGAACGCCGACACCGAGTGGAACACGCCCGAGTAGAACGCCCGGCCGGGCTCGTAGCCGTGGCCGAGCCAGAACCGCAGACCCAGCACCACCGCGCCGATCGCCTCGACCACCAGGCTGATCACGACGACCCCCAGCGCGACCCGGCGGACGTGGCCGAGGTTCAGCGTGTTCGTCTCGGTCCGGACGGTGAGCTGCAACTGCAGGCCGATGCGGTTCGACACCATCATCGCCAGCAGCGACGCGAGCGTCATGATCCCGATGCCACCGATCTGGGCCAGCACCAGCAGCAGGACCTCGCCGAACGTCGACCAGTGCGTCCCGGTGTCGACCACCGCGAGACCGGTGCCGGTGAGGCCGGAGACCGCCGTGAAGAACGCCGTCATGAACGGGGTCGTCTTCCCCGGCTCTGCCGCCATCGGGAGCATGAACAGCGTCGTGCCGGCCGTGACCGCGGCCAGGAACGACAGCACGACGAGGCGGCCAGGGTGGCGCCGGCCATTGATCACCGGCGTAGCTTAACCGTCCTCACCGGACAAAACAGGCTCGCGTCGCGGGTAGGCGCACTGGCACGATCGCGACCGTGCAGCGCGTGGTGATCCTCGGCCGTGGCGGCGCGGGGAAGTCGACCCTCGCCCTCGCTCTGGGGGCGGCGACCGGACTCCCCGTCGTCGAGCTCGACCAGCACTTCTGGGGTCCTGGCCTCGAGGCGACTCCCCCGGACCGCTGGGCCGTCGTCCAGGGCGAACTCGCCGCGGCCGACCGGTGGATCATGGACGGCGACCTCGGCCCGTACGACGTGCTCGACGTCCGGCTGCGCAGAGCGGACGCCGTTCTGCTGCTCGACTACTCGTTCCCGCGCTGCGCCTGGCGAGCGCTGCGCCGCTCACGGGAGCGTGCCGACTTCTGGCTCTGGGTGTGGTCGTGGCGCCGCCGGCATCGCCCGCTCCTGATGGACGCGATCGCGACACACGCCCCAGACGCACAACTGCACGTGTTCCGGACTCCGAGGGCGACGGCACGCTTCGTGGCACCGACTACCCGGCGCTGAGCGCGAGCTGCCGCACCGACGCGGTACCGGCGTACACGTTGAGTCCCACCCGTCCCGCGCCGTAGGTCGTGTCGGCCGCGTCGATGACCGGCGACGTGCCGCGGTCGAGCCAGACCTGGATCCGTGAGCCGGTGGCCTGCACCTTCAGGTGGTAGGTGCGGCCCTGGACGATCGGCGTGGAGTAGGTCGCGATGTCACGGCCTGGACGCCACAACTTCACCGCACCGGACGCGTCGATGTTCGCCGTGTAGCCCGCGCCGTCGGCACCCGCGCGGAACGTCAGGCCCGCCGCCACCCCGTTCATGACGGACAGGTCGCCCTCGTAGACGAGGTCGGACGCGGTGCGGTCGCTGAGGTAGAAGGCGTCGCCAGAGGCGTTGGCGCGCAACGAGTCCGGCGTCGTGGTCCAGGTGCCGCCGACGGCCGCCCACGGTCCGGACGCGAACGCGGCGAAGCCGGACGGGCCGGTGTTCAGGTTCTGCACGGTCGCCGCGCCGCGATAGACGTTCGCGCCGAACCGCCCGGTGGCGTACGCGGTGTCGGTGGCGTCGATGATCGGCGAGGTGCCGTGGTTGAGCCAGACCTGGATGCGCGGTCCGGTCGTCCTCACCGTCAGGTGGTAGGTCTGGCCCTGCGCGATCGGCGTGGCGTAGGTCGCGATGTCACGGCCGGGCCGCCACAGCTTCACCACCCCGGCCGCGTCGATGTTCGCGGTGTAGCCGGCACCCTCGGGCGTGGCGCGGAAGGTGAGACCCGCTGCCTGCGCGGTGTCCAGGCGCAGGTCGCCCTGGTAGGTCGCGTCGCCGGCCGTGCTCGCGCTCAGGTAGAACGAGTCGCCGGTCGCCTGCGCCCGCTTGCCGCCGGCCACGTCGGTCCACGACCCCGCGGTGGCGTGCCAGGGTCCGGCGAGGTTGCTCTCCAAAGTGGACTGAGCGGTGCCCCAGCTCGTGCTGAGCCGGGTGAACTTCGCGTCCTTGAGCCGCACCTGGCCGCCGTTCGCGAACAGCCTGATGCCCTGACTGACGGCGGCGGAGTCGAAGTTCACGTTGTCCGCCACCGAGAACAGGCCGTCGCCGCCGAAGATCTCCAGCTGGCCGCGGTCGACGAGCAGCCGCACGCTGACCTCGTCGCCGGTGGGCTGGAAAGGCTTGCCGTACAACGTGCTGGCGGCCCGGTTGTAGGTGACCGTGCGGTCCGCGGTGCCGTCAGAACGGCTGTGCAGCGCGAAACCGAACTCCTGGGCCGTCGCGCCGCGCAGGTCGAACCGCGCGGTGATCTCGTAGGTGTCGGCGAGGATGCCGGAGAACGGGTTGTTGGTGGCGGTCACCGTGGTGTTGCGCCAGGTTCGGCTGTCGGCGCGCAGTGAGTCCAGTTCGGCCACCGGGGTCCTGGTGATCTTCGGGCCGTCCGGCGAAGCGACCAGGCCCAGTGCGACGGGGAAGGTCGCGTTGCCGGTCCAGGAGCCGCCCCTGTTGCCGCCCTGCCAGGCCATCTGCACCACGCGGCCGTCCGGCGTGTTGTCGAACGACTCGGCGGCGTAGAAGGTGCCACCGGCGTACGTGGTGCCCTGGTTCATCTTCTTGGGTTGTGGCCGGTCGGTGCGGAACGTCCTGCCGTCGAACGTGCCGACCACGTACTCGCTCGTCGCCGACGTGAGCACCCACTGCGGCTTGCCGTCGAGCGGCAGCACGAACAGGTCGGGGCACTCGAACAGCCAGTCCGCGGCGTAGCGGCTCGCGAACGTCCACTGCAGAAGGTTCGGCGAGGTGTAGACGTCCACACCGTTGCCGCCCCGGTTCGACCAGACGACCATGACCCACTGGCGGCGGTCGGCGTCCCACACCACGTTGGGGTCGCGGCTCTCCTCCGGGATCTCGATCTGCTTGCGCCCGCCGTCGTACGCCTGGAAGCTGCGGCCGTTGTCGTTGCTGTAGAAGACGCTGACGCCGTTGACGTTCGAGAAGACGACGATCGGATCGAGGGCGCCGGTCTTGAGGCCGGAGGTGTTGTTCTTGTCCACGATGCCGCCGCCGGAGAACAGCGTGCCGGGGTGCACGCCGGGTTCCAGCGCGATGGGTTTCTGGTTCCAGTGCACGAGATCCGGGCTCGTGGCGTGGCCCCAGTGCATGGTGTCCCACTCGAGACCGTGCGGGTTGTGCTGGTAGAAGAAGTGGTAGAGGCCGTTGGCGAACACCAGCCCGTTGGGGTCGTTCATCCAGCCCGACTGCGAGCTGAAGTGGAACTGGCCGCGGAACGGTTCCGCGTAGGTCGTCGGCGCGTACGGGAACTCCGCGTAGTCCGGTGTGGTGCCCGCCGAGGCGGGCCCGGCGGGGACGAGCAGGACGAAGGCGGTTGCCAGCACGACCAGCAGCGCACGCATGACGAGACCTCCGGGACAACGTTGTCAGCCGGTGGTCACCGTGGCGCACCACCGGCGGGCGTCACAACCGCCCTCTGGGTGAGAGCGTTCCCATCACTCTGCGTCTGCGGGGTGCGGGCGAGCAGCCGGTAGGCGGAGACAGCCAGAACGGCCAGCACCGCGATGGTGATCGCCATCGGCACCGCCGAGTGGCCGTCGCCCACGCTGACCAGCGGCGAGACGACCGCGGCGAGCGCGAACTGCGACGCTCCCAGCACGGCCGAGCCGGTGCCCGCGGCGCCCCGCACCGCGTCGAGGGCGAGTCCCGTCGCCGGTCCCGCGATGAAGCCCAGGGCCGGGACCAGGAAGAAGATCGGCACGACGAGCCAGCCGGCGTTGATCGGCAGGAGGGCCAGGAGCAGCAACGTCGCGGCGGCGGTGAGCAGCCAGGTCGTGCCGATGGCGAGGATCTGCCTCGGGGACCGGCGGAGCAGCAGCCGGGAGGCCACCGTGCTGCTGATGATCAGGCCGAGCGCGTTGAACGCGAACAGCGCGCCGTAGCCGACGGGGCTCAGCCCGATGACGACCTGGTAGAGGAAGGGCGAGGCCGAGATGTAGGCCATCAGCACGGCGAACGAGAGCACGAACGTCGCCGTCGCGGTGAGGTAGGCGCGCTTGCCGAGGCTGCGGAAGCCGCCGCCGTGCGCCGTGCCGCGGAGTTCCCGGGGATGGGTCTCGCGGACGAGCGCGGTCGATCCGGCGAGCATCGCGACGGCCAGACCGGCCAGCACGAACAGCACGCCCCGCCACCCGATGCCGTCGACCATCAGGCTGCCCAGCAGCGGCGCGACGACCGGCGCCACCCCGGTCACGGTCATCATGAGACTGAACGCCCGCGCGGCGGCACGTCCGGTCGTGAGGTCGGCGATGATCGCGCGGCCGATGACCATGCCCGCCGCGGCGCTCACGCCCTGGACGAGCCGCGCCACCAGCAGGATCGCGATCGTGGGCGCGACGGCGGCGAGCAGGCTCGCGGCCACGAACAGCGCCGACCCGATCAGCAGCGGTCCGCGCCTGCCCCACCTGTCGGAGACCGGGCCGAAGACGAGCTGGCCGGTCGCGAGCCCGAGCAGGAACATCGTGAGGGTGAGCTGGATCGCGGTGTCGCTGGTCCCCAGTTCGACGGCCATGCGCGGGAACGCCGGCAGGTAGAGGTCGATGCCGAACGGGGCGACGCTCGCCAGCAGGGCGAGGACCAGCAGCAACGGCACGGGGATGGCACTGCGTGACGGCGAGTTCACCACTTCTCCTGTCAGATGATAGCTATCAGATGACAGCAAAAGTAACATGGGTCGCGTGGATGAGGACGAGAAGGCCCGTTTGTTCGAGCTCGCCGACCTGATCGCCGCGGTCGGCCGTCAGATCCACGCCTCCAAGGAATCGCTGAACCGGGAGTCGTGGACACCGGGCGACATCGCCGTGATGCGCTACATCGACCGCAACCCCGGCACGTCGGCCCGCGCCGCCGCCGAGGCCACCCAGCAGATCTCCAGCAACTTCAGCCGGGCCCTGCGCGGCCTGGAGAACAAGGGCCTGGTGCACCGCGAACCCGACCCGCAGGACGCCCGGCGCGTCCGCCTCTACCCCACCGAACGCGCGCAGGAGAACCTGCGGCGGCTCAGCGACCTCTGGAGCGACCTGCTCGACGGCGTCGTCACCGACCGGGCCGAGGTGGACGCGACGATCGCGACGCTGCGGCACATCGAGACGAAGCTCGCCGAGAAGGCCCTCACCCGGCTCGACAGGTGATCAGGAGATCACCGCGTTCAGGCCGCTCGCCTGCGTGCGCCAGTCCACCTGGTTGGGCGTGCCGCCGGCCCAGCGCTGGCCGATCCGGTTCAGCGCGTCGCGGTCGTTCGCCCAGACCGAGTCCGACTGCTGACGCGCGAACCGTTGGTAGGCGGCGGAGTTCGTGGCCTTGAAGAGGTCGTTCAGGTAGCGCACGAAGATGCCCTTGAACTGCTTCTGGTTGTCGTCGCAGGAGCTCGAGCCGACGTCGCAGGACTCGGTGAGCACACCGTTTCGAGTGAGCACCGGGCTGGCGATCGCCGAGTCCGCCAGGCGTTTCGCGGTGTCGAGGTACCGGGTGTCGCCGGTCGCGCGCCACACCTCGACGAAACCGCCGACGCCCAGTCCCTGGTTGTAGGTCCACACCGTCTGGCCGTTGTTGCGGCAGTCGCCGGTCAGTCCGTCGTTGACCAGGCCGGACGAGCCGATCAGGCCGCTGTTGAGGTACCAGTCCGCGGCGGTGCGGGCGCGCTGGAGCCACAGCGAGTCGCCGGGCGTGCGGCGGTGGATCGACGCGGTCAGCCGCAGGTACTGGCCGTTCGTCACGGCGTTCTTGTAGGTGCGTTCGCGGTCCCACCAGGCCCCGCCGCCGCACGTACGGGTGTCCCAGTACTGGTGCACGTAGTTCGCGATGGTGGTCGCCATCGCGAGGTAGCGCTGGTCGCCGGTGTGGTCGTAGGCGGCCACCCAGGCGAGGCCCCACCAGGCGCTGTCGTCGATCGACCGGCTGATGAAGTTGCCCTCGATCGGGTCGCTGCTGCGCTGTCCCGCCGCGAACGGGCCGCGGTTCACGTCGAACGTCCGCGCGATCACCCAGTCGTAGTCCCGGATTCCGGAGTCCATCACCGCGGTCAGCGTTGTGGCCGAGTTCCACCAGCTCGTCGGCCACCAGGCCGTGGACGGGTTGTAGGAGTACAGGAGTGCATCGGCGGCGGCGCGCGGCCTCGTGGGGACGGGTCGTGCCCACGCCGTGCAGCTGCCTTCCTGGTGCGCTGCTTCCCTGCCGCACGCGCGAATGGCACCGCCGTAGTGGCGGCCACGCGGGTCTCGGGTGGCGAACATGGTCGTGCGCACCGAGTTCGCCCCGGCAGGAGTCGCGGTACGGCCCAGCGACGACCCACCGGGCCAGCTCACGCCGCTGTCCCAGGAGCGGTCGAGCCAGACCTCGTCGCCCGGTCCGCCCGCCTCGATGCTCGCCCACGCCATCGCGTTCGCGTCCGTGTGCAGCCGGATGACCCGGCCGTACAGCGTGGTCGAGGGCACCGGTTGCAGGTCGCCGTTGGCCTGGCTCGCGCTCGTCCGGTCGCACAGCACGTCGCACACGGTCGGATAGATCCACTCGGTGCAGGTCACGGCGGCTGCGTCACCACACGCGCGGATCAGGCCGCGCCGGTGGCTGACGGGGTCGGTCACGTTGTACATCAACGTTCTCGTGCCAGTCCACGAGCCGGGAACGCTCGCCCTGCCCAGCAGCCCCTCCCAGCTCGCACCGCCGTCCCACGACCTGTCCAGCCACACCGAGTCGCCGGCGACACCGTTGTCGATGCTCCCCCACGCCATGCCGTCGCGGTCGGAGACGTGCAGCACGAGCCGCCTGCCGTTGATCTGCTTCTCCGGCACGGGGAAGATCTCCTGCGCGGCCTTGGAAGGATCAAGGGTGTCGCACGAGAGCACGCACACCACCGCGGCCGCGACCATCGGCGGGGTGCTGGGCGGCGGTCCGCTGGGTGGTCCGCTCGGCGGTGCGGAGGGAACGAGCGCCACCAGGAACGCCACCAGGAAGTTCAGCACACCGACCACACCCTTGTGTCCGTGGGAACGCTCTCATGGTCTGGGGTGCGGCACTTCCCGGTCAACGGCCCGGTCGATTGATGTCCTGGACAGGATTTCTAACGCTCGGCCGGCATCACTCCATGACCGAAGGGGAAGAGCGGGTCCTCGTAGCCCGCGACGTCCTCGGGGTGGCGGCGGACCTGTTCCATCGATCGCGGCAGGTCGAACGGAAGCCTGCCGCGCGGTGGGCAGACGCCCGTCAGCGCGTCGACCAGGGCCTCGTCGTTGGTGCCGTAGCTGACCACCATGGTCGACGCGATCGGCAGCAACGGGGTCAGGACGGCCGGGCGGTCCAGCGTCACGTCGACGACCAGCGGGCAGGCCTCGGCGATCCGCGCCAGGCGGGAGGCCAGGCCGGGCTGGAAGTCCAGCGAGCCCTGGTGGAACCACGACTCCAGGAACAGGTCCGAGCGCGGGTCGAACGGAGCCATCAGCCGCACGAGCGCGAAGTCGGCCTCTTCGGGTGTGGCGACGACGGTGCCCAGACGCGCGGCGGCCTCGGGCGACACGTTCTCCACGTAGACCTTCAGGCCTGACTCCAACGGCAGGCTCAAGCCCGCTTGAAGCACCGTGACCGACTTGGCCTGCGCTTCGTGGCCCTCGTCGCGGAAGTCCTGCCGTCCCACGACCTCCGCCGCCCGGTCCTCGTCGACGAACGGGTCGTCGAAGAGGCCGAGCAGGAACTTGACCTTGAGCAGCCGGCGCGCCGACTCGTCGATCCGCTCCTCCGAGACCCGGCCCTGCGCCACGAGTTCGAGCAGGACGTCGACGCATTCCTCGCCGCCGAACTGGTCAGCGCCCGCAGCCAGGATGAGTTCCATGCGCCCCTGCGCGTCGAGGTGTTCGACGCCCCAGGCACGTGCGGGAAGCACCTTGTCGCCGACGTGGTTGTCCATGACGAGTTCCCAGTCGGTGAGGACCACACCGTCGAAGCCGAGTTGCTCGCGCAGCATCCCGGTGACGACCTGGCGGTTGTAGCCGAAGCCCACCTGCTCGATCGCCTCGCCGTCCACCTCCAGGCCGACGGGCATGCCGTAGTAGGGCATCACCGCCGCCGTGCCCGCTTCGATGACCGCGCGGAAGGGGGCGACGTGGTCGTCGAACCGTCCGCCGGGATAGACCTGCTCACGGCCGTACGGGAAGTGCGCGTCCTCGCCGTCCTTCTGCGGGCCGCCGCCGGGGAAGTGCTTGCTCGTGCAGGCGACCGACTCCGCGCCCAGCGACGAGCCCTGGAATCCGCGCACGTACGCGACGGCGAGTTCGGCCGTCAGCGCGGTGTCCTGCCCGAACGTGCCGGCCTGCCGCGCCCACCGCGGTTCGGTGGCCAGGTCGATCGCCGGGTGCAGGGCGCAGCGGATGCCGGCCGCGAGGTACTCCTGGCGCGCGACGTCCGCGAACCGTTCCACCAGCGCCGGATCGCGCAGCGCGGCGAGCCCCAGCGACTCGGGCCATTGCGAGAAGGCCTTGGCGCTGAACGACACACCCGCGTTCTCGATGAACGCGTGCCGCGGGTCGGTGGAGATGGTCACCGGGATCCCGTGCGGTGTGCTCTCGGCGATGAGCTGGAGGTTGTTGTGCCAGCGCGCCGCCATCCTGGCGTCGTCGAGCGCGTGCACGTTGAAGTGCGACAGGTGTTTCTGCTTCACCACGACGCTCGTCGGCGACTTGCTGATGTCGCCGGGAGCCTCCTTCACCGTGCCGTCCGCGCCCGCCTCGATCACGGTGTGGAACAGCAGGCCTGCCTTCTCCTCCAGCGTCAGGCGCCCCAGCAGGTCCGTCACGCGGTCCGCCACGGGCAGGCGCGGATCCTCGTAGGGGTCCATCACGCCGTTGCCGTTGAGGTCGCGGTACTCGACACCGTCCTGCGAGATCAGCCGTACGGGCCGCATGCCTTTACCTCCATAGCTTTCAGACTCGGCTCGCACCGAACTCCTCGACACCGATCACCGGCCGCAACGCACGTTCGACGGCCGGCGTCGCGAACGCCCTGCGGATCACGTCGCGGCACAGCACGTTCCCGATCGCTCCCATGACCATCGCCTGGTCCAGCGAGAGATAGCGGCGTGCGATCAGGCCCGACCGCACGGCGACCGAGTCGAAGAACCCGCCCGTCCCGTAGGCGCGGAGATCGTTCTGGATGCCGACGAGGTTCGTGTACGCCTCGTCGCGCTCGTGCATCATCGCCAGGAACGCCGCGTGCGGGGTCACCACGCCGTCGCCGTACGTCGGTGTGGGTGCGGTGGCGGGGCGGCACGAGCCGAAGCCCACGTCGTAGTTCGTCATCTCCTGGTCGGAGAAGTAGCCGCTGGCCGGGTTGCCCGGTTCGCCGCCGGGCCCGATGCCCAGCGCGTCGACGCCGTACTCGCGGTAGCCGCCGGCGGGGTTGCTCGCCGGGCTGAAGCCCCAGAAGCCGTACTTCGCTTCCAGCAGACCGTGTTCCCGCTGCGCCCGGACGTGCAACGGGTGGTTCCGGCCCCACGACCGCGGCGCCCACTTCGCCTCGGGCACGAACACGTCGGGCATCAGTTCCTCGAACATCGACCCGCCCCAGCCCGGCACGATCCGCATGCCGCGATAGGTGTAGGCGCCCTCGAAGACCTCGATGCCGTAGTAGGTCCGGTTCTCCCCCACCGGCTGCATCTCGTGCCACGACCAGTCGCACGAGGCCAGCAGCGTCCGCCACATCGCGAAGTACTGCTTCGGCGGGATCTGGCCGGTGATGATGCCGAGATAGCTGGTGATGCGCGTTTCGGACACCGTCGTGTCGTAGTGGTGCGTGGTCAGCCACACCGGGTCGCCGCCGATGTGCGTGCCCTGGTAGACCCCGCCGGGCCGGTCGTGGTCGAACGGGAAGAACCCGCCGTGGATCAGGCCACCCGGCCGCACGGGGTGCGCGGGATCGTCGCCGGGGTTGTAGAAGGAATCCCACCTCATCCGGGCGAAGATCCGCCTTGCCGACGTCGCCGCCGCGCGGTCGGAGCCCGCGACCACGAGCAGTGCCGCGCCGAGCCAGCCGTTGTCCACGCTGGAGCAGAACGGGTGCACGACGGCGCCGGTGCCGGGCCAGGCCCGCAACGCCTCGCCGGTCTCCTCGTCGTACCAGTTGAAGTACATGCCACTCGCGGTGTGGTGTTCCATCCGGTCGAGGGTGGTGAGCGTGCGGAGAAGCCGCGCCGACGCCTCGTCCTTCGAGATGAACCCGAGTTCGCGGGCCACGACCGTCGACCACAGGTAGCCGCCGATGTTGGTCGGCGAGGTGTAGCCGGAACGGTCGGCCGGGGCGAGCGACTCCGGGATGTTGTCGGCGGGCAGGCCCGTGCTCGACGGCGTCATGGCGACGAGGCTGCGCCAGGTGTCGCGGGCCCAGCCGCGCACCCTGGCCGGATCGTATCCACGCGTAGCGGAAGCGATCCCGGGCACGGCGAGTGCGGCGGTGGTTCCCAGGAGCAGGGTTCGGCGGGTGATCCTTGCTGGCGTTGCCATGAGAGTCCCCTTTGGACGATCACTTGATGCCGGTGGTCGCGATGCCTTCGATGAAGCGCCGCTGGAAGACCAGGAACACGAGCAGGACCGGGACGACGACGATGGTGGCCCCGGCGAGCAGCAGGCCGTACTGGATCGAGTTCTGGCCGGTCGAGTAGAGGGCCAGCGCGACCGGGAGCGTGTACTCGCTCTCCTGCTGCGCCACGACCAGCGGCCACAGGAAGTTGTTCCAGCTGCCCAGGAACGTGAGGATGCCGAGGGTGGCGAGCGCGGGCCCGCAAAGCGGCAGGATGATCCGGGCGAAGATGCGCACCTCGCTCGCGCCGTCGACGCGACCGGCGTCGATCAGCTCCGCCGGCAGGCCCGTCATGAACTGGCGCATCAGGAAGACGCCGAACGGCGAGACGAGGAACGGCAGGATCAGCGCGGGCAGCGAGTTCGCCAGACCCGCGTTGACGACCAGGACGTAGAGCGGCACGAACGTGACGACGCCCGGGATCATCAGGGTCGCCAGGACGACCGCGAAGAGCGCCCGCTTGCCGCGGAACTCGAGCTTGGCGAGCGCGTAGCCGACCATCGAGCAGAAAAGCAGGTTTCCGGCGGTCACCAGGACGGCGACGATCGCCGAGTTGAGGAAGTACGTCCCGAACCGCAGGCGGGAGAACAGCTGCGTGTAGTTGTCCAGGGACGCGGACTGCGGCAGCCACGTGGGCGGGTTGGCCAGGATCTCGCCCTCGCCCTTGAAACTGCCCAGCACCATCCAGACGAACGGCGCGATGACGGCGATGAGCGCGACCGTGAGCGGAACGTAGATCCACCAACGGTTCTGCGTGCGTTGCCCGGTCATGTCAGCCCCTCTCCCGCAGCAGGCGGAACTGCAGGGCGGTGACGATCGCGATGACCACGAAGATCAGGTAGCTCATCGCGGAGGCGTAGCCGTAGTTGCCGAACCCGAACTGCCGGTAGGTGTACATCGACGCGGAGATCGTCGAGTTGAGCGGACCGCCGTTGGTCATGACGTACGGCTCCTCGAAGAACTGCAGGTAGCCGATCGCCGTCGTCACCGACACGAAGAGGATCGTCGGACGCAGCAACGGCAGCGTGATGTACCGGAACCGCGTCAGCGCCCCGGCGCCGTCGATCGACGCGGCCTCGTGCAACGACGCCGGGACCGCCTGCAACCCGGCCAGGAAGATGATCATCGCGGTGCCGAAGTTGCGCCACGCGGCCATCAGGATCAGCGCCGGCATCGACCAGTCGGGGTCGCCGAGCCAGTTCGGCCCTTCGATCCCGACCCAGCCCAGCACGGTGTTGATCAGCCCGAACTCGTCCTGGAGCAGGAACCTCCACACCACCGCGACCGCGACGATCGAGGTGATGACCGGTGTGTAGAACCCGAGCCGGAAGAACGCGCGGAACCGCGAGATCCCCTTGTCCAGCACGACAGCGGCCCCGAGGGCGATGGCGAGCGTGAGCGGCACGCCGACCAGCACGAAGTACGCGGTGTTCGCCGCCGCCGTGCGGAACAGCGGGTCCGCGAACGCCTGGACGTAGTTGCCCAGCCCGACGAACTCCACGGCGAACGGCGTGCGCAGGTCGCGGTTGCGGGTGTCCGTGAGGCTCATGAAGAGCGACTGGATCACCGGCCACGCCGTGAAGACCAGGAACAGCAGGCAGAACGGCAGGATCAGCAGCCAGGCCGCCCGCTCCGCGCCGCGGCGGCGGGCCGGAGCGGTCAAGCTCACCGGCCGGTGCCGATCGAGTCGGCCGACGCCTGGGCGGCCTTCAGCGCGGCGGCCGGGTCGGCGCCGGAGCGGGCCACCTTCTCGACCTCGGTGTCGAGCGCGGTGATCGCCTGCTCCCAGGTGGCGAAGGTCGGCGGCGACTGAGCGGTGTCGAGCTGCTTGCCGAACTTCGTGAGCTTCGTGTCGGCGGCGAGCGCCGAGTCCTGCCACGCGCTCTTCACCGACGGCAGGTCGGTCGACTGCTGGTACCACTTGGCCTGGGTCTGCGGGTTCGCCAGCCAGTTCACGAACTTCCAGGCGGAGTCGCGGTTCTTGCTCTCCTTGAAGACGACGAAGTTGCAGCCGCCCACGAAGCTCGACGACGTCTTCTTCACCGGCATCGGCATGACGTCGTACTTGTCCTTGAAGCCTTCCCCGCCGAGCTTCTCGACCGCGGACATCATCCAGGGACCCGAGATGAACATCGGCACGCGGCCACTGACGAAGTCCGGTTCGGTCGTGGGCTGCGCGGGGGCTTCCTTGTCCGCGATGCCCTCGTTGAAGAAGGAGCCGTAGTACTTCAGCGTCTCCTGCATCTCCGGGCTGTCGAAGTTGTAGGCGGCGTCGTTGTTCTTGGTCAGCGCCGCGCCGTTCGACCACGCGAAGGGCAGCAGCGACTGCCACGAGCCGGTGCCGCCGGCCTGCAGCCCGATGCCCCACTTGGCGCCCGACTTGGCCTGCAGCGCCTTGGCCATCTCCTTGAGCCCCGCCCAGTCGGTGGGCGGCGTCTCGTACCCGGCCGTCTTCGCGAGGTCCTTGCGGTAGTAGAGCAGCCGCGTCTCTACGTACCAGGGAATGCCGTAGGAGGTGCCGCCGACCTCGGTCGTGCGTTGTGCGCCTTCGAAGAACGCGTTCTTGTCGATCGAGGAAGGCGTCGCGTCGAGCGCGCCCATGCCCGCGAACTCGCCCATCCACGTCGATCCCACCATGGCGGCGTCGGGCGCCTGGCCCGCGGTGATCGCCGAGGTGAACTTGTTGTGGGCGGCGTCCCACGGGATGGCGGTCACCTGGACGTCGACGCCGGGGTTCGCGTCCTCGAACTCCTTCGCGAGCGCCGGGAGCTTCTCGCCCTCGGCACCCATGGCCCACACGGTGATGGTGCCCGTGGCAGGGCCCTGCGCGATGTCGGCGCTGCCCTGGCCTCCGGTCTGCTCGTCGCCGCGCCCGCAGGCGGCCAGCACCAGCACGAGGGCCGACACCCCCGCGATCGACCTGGAAGTTTTGCGCACCATTGCTTTTCGCTTCCTTTCGGCGTTCGTCTCAAGTAGACGGTGGTGGATCAGGTGACGGGCGGGCAGCCGCACGAGGTGCGCACCACCAGCCGCGTCGGCAGCATCTGGGCGTAGGTTCGCGGCGGCTCGCCGCCCACGAGCTCGTGCAGGCGATCCGCGGCCAGCGCACCCAGTTCGTGCACGGGCTGGCGCACGGTGGTCAGCCCGGGCCGCACGTACCGCGCGGTCATGACGTCGTCCCAGCCCACGATCGCGATGTCGCCGGGCACGTCCATGCCCGCGTCCTGCAGCGTGGTCATGATCGACAAGGCCAGCTCGTCGTTGGCGCACATCAGGGCGTCCGCCTCGCGCTCACCGGCCAGCAGCCGTTGCGCGAAGGCGGTGCCGTCGGCCTCGGACAGCCGGGCCAGGACCGGCTCGGCGGCGTCGAGACCGCGGTCCCGGTGCGCGGCGAGATAGCCCTCGTACCGGTTGCGGATGTCGGGACCGCTGTCCGGGTCGCCGACGAACAGCGCCCGCCGCCGGCCGTGGTCGAGCACGTGCCCGGCCAGTTCCCTGGCACTCTCCAGGTTCTCCGCCGCGACCGCCTCGATGCCGTCCTGCGGCTCGCCCGCGATGACGACGACCGGCTTCTTCGCGCGCAGCACCCGCACGAGGTCGGCCGGAATCGCCGCCGACCCGAACACGGCGATCGCGTCGACCCTGGTCGCCAGCTGCCGCACCGCCGCGGCCATGTCGGTGCGGCTGTTGGTGAGCACGAGCACCACGGACTGCGCGAGCTCGGCGGCGCGGGCCTCGAAGCCCATGAGCAGTTCGGCGTAGTAGGGACCGGACAGCTCAGGCAGCACGAGGCCGTGCGCCTCGTGGTGCCGCACGGCCAGACTGCGGGCCGCACCGGTCGGCACGTAGCCGAGTTCCTCAACGGCGGTGAGCACCTTTTGCCGGGTCGCCTCCGCCACGACCGTCGCGCCCTGGAGCACCCGCGAGACGGTGGCGATCGACACGCCGGCGTGGTCGGCGACCGAGTAGATCGTCGCTCCAGCGGACCGGGCCTCCGCAGAGGCTGGGTGCTGCTTCGCCATAGCGCTGCCTGCCGCCCTCGTCGTCGTTGATCGAGATGTAAGCGCTTACATGTCACTCTTTGTAATGTAAGCGCTTACATACGGGTGTTTCGGCAAATATAGGCACGAGTCGGTTCCCGGCACAAGGGCCGGTAGCGGTGGCTACCCGACGACCGCCCGAAGAAAACGCAGGTCAGGCCCGCGTGGAGCCGCCAAAAGAAGTTTGCACGGCTAAGGGCGTGCCGCGATGGCGTCGAGGTCGCGGGTGGCGTAGCGCAGGTGCTCCCACTCCTCGACGAGGATCGTGCGCAGGCATGAACCAGTGGAAACCGGGTGATCCGGACTCCACGGGTTGCCGCGCGTCACGGCCAGGTCCTCCGCGGTCACCCCGGCCAGGAACTCGCGGACCATCGCTTGCCGACCGGCCCGCGCCTCCAGCACCTCGGTGTACGGCGGGGCGCCCGACACGAAGACGGACAGGTCGTACCCGTCGGTCTCGTACTCGGCGTTCGGCAGGCCCAGCGGGTGGTAGGGCTTGTCGTGGCCCAGGATCGGCCCGCCCAGCCAGGTGTCCGTGGCCATGATCAGGTGACGGACCGTCTGCGCGAACGACCACTCGGCGTCCACCGAGACGTCCTCCGTGCCCGGCGGCATCGCGGCGACCCGCTCCAGAGCAGCGGCCCAGGCGGCTTCGGCCTTGGCCCACGCCGCCCGCAACCCGTCCGGATCCTTCGCCCGCCGCTCCCCTCGTCCGGGAAAGCGCCGGTTGAGCTCGGCCTCGACGAACGGCGCGACGTCGACGCCGTTGACCAGCAGCGCGTTCTCGCCACCGAGCAGCCACGGTGCGTCGATGTCGGCGCCGGCGATGTCGACCGCCCGCATGACCGCACCGGACAGGTCCGACCGCGTGAACCGCGCGCCCCGCAGGCTCACGTCGGTGAACGCGGCGTCGCTCAGGTCGTCAGGATGGCTGAAGGTCACCATCGGCCGACCCTACTGCCAGGCGCGGAGCTTCTCGGGATTGCGGACGGCCCAGATGCGGGTGATCCGGCCCCCGGCCAGGTCGAACGCGTAGACCGACGACGTCATGCCGTCGTTCTCGATCAGCAGACCCGGCCTGCCGTTGACGGTGCGCTCGGTGATCGTGAAATCGCCGGGAACGCTGGTGGCGACGACGACGAGGAACCGCGCGATCCGGTCCCCTCCCTCGATCGGGTCGAGCACGGTGGTCACCAGGCCGCCGCCGTCCGCCGTGAAGGTCGCGCCGGGGTCCAGCAGTCCGACCAGGGCGGGGATGTCCTGGGCCTCCCAGGCGTGTTTGAAGTCGCGGACCACACCGGCGTGGTGAACGGACAGCGCGGCGGGCGGCGCGGACGTGCCGACGCGGCGGCGCGCCGCGGAGGCGAGTTCACGGCACGCGGCCGGGGTGCGGCCGGTGATCTCGGCTATCTCGGCGAAGGAGTAGCGGAACACGTCGTGCAGGACGAGCGCGACGCGTTGGGCCGGTGTCATCGATTCGAGCGCGACGAGGAACGCCATGCTGACCGACTCGTCCAGGGTGACGCGGTCGGCCGGGTCTGCGGTGGCGCCCTCGGCGGGGTCGGGCAACGGCTCGGGGATCCACTCGCCGACGTAGCGTTCGCGACGGGCCCGTGCCGACCCCAGCAGGTCCAGGCAGATGCGGCTGGTGACGGTGGTGAGCCAGGCGCCGGGCGAGGCGATCTCGTCCTGCTTCCGGACGGGCAGCGCGTACCAGCGGGCGTAGGCCTCCTGCACGGCGTCCTCGGCCTCGGCGAGCGAGCCCAGCAGCCGGTAGCCGAGGTTGATCAGATGGCGGCGCTCGCCGAGGATCGCGTCGGTCACCGGTGCTCCCGTCCGTTCGTGGCTTCACCCAGTCTGACGAGACAGCGCGCCGGAATGTCAGGCCTGACGTTTCCCGGAGTCGTGTCGTCGTAGTGCTCGAAAGCGACACGCGAACGAAGGAGACCGATGATCAGGATCGGCATCGTCCTCGGCAGCACCCGGCCGGGTCGCCGGGGCGAGCAGGTGGCCCGGTGGGTGGAGCAACGGGCGCGGCTGCGCGCGGACGCGGAGTTCGAGGTGGTCGACCTGCTCGCGCATCCGTTGCCGCACCTGGACGAACTGCCCGGCGAGTACGAGCACCCGCACACCAGGGCGTGGGCGGAGACGATCACGTCGTTCGACGGGTTCGTCGTGGTCACGCCCGAGTACAACCACTCGGCGCCGGGGGTGCTGATGAACGCGATCGACTTCCTGCGCGCCGAGTGGCGGGACAAGGCGGTCGGGTTCGTCTCGTACGGCGGGGTCGGCGGTGCCCGCGCGGTCGAGCAGCTGCGGTTGATGTGCGGGGCGCTGGAGATGGCGGACGTGTCGTCGCAGGTGACGCTGCCGCTGGCGACCGAGTTCGAGAACTTCGCGGTGCTGGCGCCGGGCGAGCACCAGATCGCCGCCCTGGACCGGACGCTCGACCAGGTCGTCGCCTGGAGCACGTCTCTCCTGCCGCTGCGCACCGGTTCCCCGGTGGCCGTGGCATGACCGTTCACAAAGGACTGACGATGGACGAGATCACGCAGCACATCGGCAGGATCGTCGACGGCATCGAGGCCAAGGACCTCGACGGACTTCGGCGGCTGTACGCGGCCGACGTCGTGTCGTTCGACGTCGAGCCGCCCCTGCAGCACGTCGGCGTCGACGCGAAGCTGGCGAACTGGGACAAGGCGTTCGCGTTCTTCCGCGACGTGCGGTACGAGTTCCGCGATCTGGCGGTGACGGCGGACGAGAACGTCGCGTTCGCGCACGGCTTCGGACGCCTGCACGGCACGACGAACACCGGTGTGGCGGTGGCCGGGATGTGGGTGCGGGCGACGTTCGGCTTCCGCCGGATCGACGGGCACTGGCTGGTGACGCACGATCAGGTCTCGGTGCCGTTCGACATCGCCGGTGGCACGGCGGTGACCGGCCTCGAACCCTGAATCACGAGCAGATGCATCCTCTGGGCAGTGCGGAAGCGGCCGTGGCGTTGCAGTACCGCACTCCCAGCGGGTCGTGCTCGTGCCACGGGTGGGGGCACACGTCGCAGGTGAGGACGGGGGCGGGATCGGTGGTGGTGGTCAGGGGCTCAGACGTGGTCATGCGGGTACTCCGATGAACGGTGCTGGAACGAGAGGATGCCGGGGTTCTGGATGACGCCGTCGCGGATCTCGACGGCCCGCCGGATGGTGTCGGCGGCGTCCCAGGAGCCGGTGAGAACGGTGCGCAGGTGCGGGAGCAGCGCCTCGCTGATCTCCCAGGTCGCCGAGTTCCACAGGTAGGACGGGCTGTGGTCCACGCCGTAGTGCACGACGTGGTCGCCCACCAGGAACGACGGCTCGGCGAACGAGGTGGGGCGGGCCCAGCTGAAGCCCATCCCCCGGTCGCACGACACGTCGACGACGAGGGTGCCGGGCGGCAGGGTGGGCAGGTCGTCGTCGATGAGGAACGTCAACGGCTTGTCCGGGTCCTGCAGCACGCAGTTGACGATGATGTCGTGCTGCGCCAGGAAACCGGCGAGCGGGACGCGACCTTCGTCGGTCAGCGCGTGGCTGCGCCGCGGATCGGCGTCGTCGTGGTCGAAGTGGACCATCCGCGCCGAGTGGATCGGTGAGCCGACCGCGGCGACGCCGCGGTTCGTGAGGACGTTGACCTCGTGCACGCCGCTCGCCTTGAGCGCCGTGACGGCACCTCGTGCGGTGGCGCCGAAGCCGATCACGGCGGCGGTCAGCCTCCTGCCGTAGACGCCGGTCGAACCGGCGATCTGCAGGGCGTGCAGCACCGAGCAGTACCCGGCCAGCTCGTTGTTCTTGTGGAACACGTGCAGACCGAACGAACCGTCGGTGGTCCAGTGGTTCATGGCCTCGAACGCGATCAGCGTCAGCCGGCGTTCGATGGCCAACTGGGTGAGCTTCGCGTCCTGCACGCAGTGAGGCCAGCCCCACAGCACCTGGCCCTCGCGCAGTTCCGCGACGTCCTCGGCGAGAGGCTTGGGCAGCAGAATGACGTCGCACTCCGCGATCAGCTGTTCGCGGGTGCGCAGTCCCCCTACGGACGAGGAAAGTTGTTCGTCGGACACGCCGAAGCGTTCGCCGTAGCCGCGTTCGAGGAAGATTCGCTCTCGCAGATCCGCGTCGATCCGTTCGAGGTGCAGCGGATGGATCGCCAGCCGGTGTTCGTTCTCCTTGCGCGACAACGCGATGACGCCGAGACTGAGGTCCGCGGCACGGGTCAGCATCGACCGCTTTCCGCGAGAAATTCCTTGGTGCAGAGCAAATCCGAGTTCAACTCGGCGCTCCCGCCTCCAGCCTGTGACGGCCGGGCTTCCTGATGCGCCCAAGGCGGCACCAGCTTGACCGCTGCTGCACGACATGCCCTCGGTGGGTCGAGCCTACGCTAAAGTCGGTGACGACCCGGCCGCTCCGGACCTCGGCGGTGCCCGCTCGCAACCGAATCCGGTGTGAGGTGCCCCCAGTCATGATCGGTCTGTCCGAGGTCACGCGTCTGGAAGAAGCCACCCGCGCGTTGCGCGAACTCGACTACCGCAGCGGGGGCGAGACCTGCCTCGACGGCGTCCGCCTGTGCCTGCGCGAGAGCCTCCCGCTGCTCACCGAGCCCACGTCGGAGCACGTCCGGCCACGGCTGCACGTCGCCGTGGCGGACCTGCGGAACCTGGCGGGCTGGGTGTGCTTCGACGCCGGTCTGGTCGACAACGCGCAGAACCACTTCTGCCACGCCCTGGCGCTGGCCGGGCTCGCCCGCGCGGACGGGCTGACCGCCAACGTGTGCTACCGGCTCGGCCGCGTCTTCCTGCACCACGGGCACTTCGACGAGGCGTTGCGGTACTTCGACCTCGGCCGGCTCGCGGCCTCCCGCTCCGGCGACGGGCTCGCGGCCGGAATGCTGTCCGTCAACGCGGCGTGGGCGTGGGCGAAGAAGGGCGCCGAGCACAGCGCCCTCGCGCTGCTCGACCGCGGCGAGGAGGAGTTCACCGCCGCGAGCCGCACGGAAGTGGCCGGCTGGGCGGCGTTCTTCACCCCGGCCGACCTGTCCGGGCTCGCCGGAGCGGTGCACACGGACCTGGCGGTCACCGCCGGCCGGCACCACGCGCGGACCGCCGTCGCACTGCTCACCACCGCGATCGACGGCTACGACGAGGGCATGGCCCGCAGCCGCGCGTTCGGCCAGATCTCCCTGTCCACCAGCCATCTGATCGAGGGCGACGTCGAGGCCGGCGTGGACGTCGGGCTGCGAGTGCTGGCGTCGTCCGGTGCCATCGGTTCCGCCCGCGTGCGTGACCGCTTCCGGCCCCTCGCCTCGCACGCGCGCCGCTTTCGCGACCACCGGGGGGCGCGGGACCTCGCCGACCGGATCGACGCCGCCTCGGCCGCGTGAACGGTCGTGGCCCCTTCCGCGCCGCACGGCGCCGCGTGGGATGCTTCCGCACAACGGGAGGCGGAGTCGGTGAGCGGTGAGCGACTGGCCAAGGTGCTGGCGCATCTCGCCGCCGACGCGGCTACGCGAGGCGTCCCGACGTCCAGCGAGGCCGCCTGCGAGGCGTGCGTGACGCTGTTCGGGGTGACCGGCGCTCAGCTGACGCTCATGAACGGCACGGGCCGGGGCGAGTCCCGTTATGCGACGAACGACATCGGTGCCCAGCTCGAGAACCTGCGCTTCACCCTCGGCGAAGGACCGTGCGAGGACTCGGTCCGCACCGGAACGCCGGTGCTGGCGAGTGATCTGGACTCCTGGGAGTACGACCGGCGCTGGCCGCTGTACGTGCGTTCCGCCGTCGCCGCCGGGGTCAGGGCGGTCTTCGTGTTCCCGTTGCGCAGCGGCGCGATCCGGATCGGCGCGCTGGTGCTGCACCGGACCAGCCCCGGGCCGCTGACCCAGGAACAGATCTTCGACGCGCACGTCGTGGCCGACGTCATCATGACGATGCTCCTGGACGAACTCGCCTTGGCGCACGTCGACGCCGAGGTCCTTCCGCTGGACGGGATGCCGCTCAGCCGGGCAGAGGTGCACCAGGCCACCGGAATGCTGTCCGCCCAGATGGGGGTGAGCATGGACGAGGCCCTGGTGCGGCTTCGCGCCCACGCGTTCGCTCATGACCAGTCGGTCGTCGAGGTCGCTCGCGACATCGTCGGCCGGCGCCTGCGACTGAGTCCGGAGAGCAGGCCCGATCCCCGATGATCACGCCCGCTTCCCGGCGAGAAGACCTACAGAGGTGACTTCCATGTTCCTGGAGAATCTGGCGGAGACGTTCGTCGAGCTGGCCGACACCCTGGTCGCCGGTTTCGACTCGGTCGAGTTCATGCATCTGCTGGCCAACCGCTGCGTCGCCACGCTGGAGGTGGACGCGGCCGGCATCCTGCTCGTCGACCACCACGGAGAACTGCAGGTTCTCGGCTCCTCCAGCGACCGGGCCAGGCTGCTCGAACTGTTCGAGCTCCAGCACCGGCAGGGTCCGTGCATGGAGTGCTACCTCACCAGCGAGCCGGTGACGGTCGCGAGCTTCACCGGGTCACCGCAGCGGTGGCCCGAGTTCTCCGCGGTGGCGAAGGACGCCGGGTTCGGTGCGCTGCACGCCGTGCCGATGCGGCTGCGCGAGCAGACCGTCGGGGCGCTGAACCTGTTCACCGTCGAGGAGGGCGCGCTGAGCGAGCCGACGCTGCGGGTAGCGCAGGCCATGGCGGACGTCGCGACCATCGGCCTGCTCCAGGCCCAGATCATCAGCCACCGCGAGCTGCTCGCCGGGCAGCTGCAGCACGCGCTGCAGAGCAGGGTCCTGATCGAACAGGCCAAGGGCGTGCTCGCCGAACGCCTGCAGATCGACATGAGCACGGCGTTCGAGACGCTCCGCCGGTACGCGCGAGGCCACAACCGCTACCTGAGCAGGGTGGCGGAGGACGTCATCGACGGCACGATCGACATGGCCGCGCTGGCCGCCGTCACCGAGGGGAAGTCGTCCACCCGGGACCCGCGGCCGTAGCGGCGGCGAGGATCACTCGCGCGTGACCGCGGTGAGATCCTCTTCCGCGCGCACGACCATGGACTCGAGCACCGGGCCGCCGAACGTGGTGACCATGGCGACGTCCGCGGCGTCGCGGCCACGGCCCACGACCACACGTCCCTTGCGCGGCACGTTGTTGCGCGGGTCGAAGGTCCACCAGCGGTCCTCCAGCCAGACCTCCATCCACGCCGCGAAGTCCATCGGCGCGCCGTCGGGCGGCACGTCCAGATCGGGCAGGTAACCGAAGACGTACCGGGCCGGGATGTTGAGGGCGCGGCAGAACGAGATCGCCAGGTGCGTGAAGTCGCGGCAGACCCCGATGCCCGACGCGTTGACGTCCGCCGCCGTGGACAGCGCGGTGGAGGCGCCGTAGCGGAAGCTGAGCGCCTCGTGGACGTACTGGCAGATCGCCCGGACCCGGCCGTAGCCGGGCGGATGGGCGCCGAACCTCGACCAGGCCTCGTCCCCGAGCACGTCGGACACGCAGTAACGGCTGGGCAGCGTGTACAGCAGCACGTCGTCGGGAAGGTCGTCGGGCATCACCTCCGGCACGGACTCGTCGACGGCCTCGGTGTCGTCGGGGACCTCGGCCAGCGCGCTGTAGTGCACTGTGGACAGTCCGGTCGGCAGCACCAGGCGCGCGAGCCAGTTGCCGTAGAGGTCGAAGTAGTGCCGCACCGGGGTGTCCGGTTCCACGGACATCCGCTCACAGCTGACCTTCACGTCGCCCTGGCGGTCCGGGCGCACCAGGAACACCGCCGGCGTGGGCACTTCGGCGCGGTAGGTGAACGCGCAACCGACGCGGAGCATTCGGGGTGCCCGCGCCGGTTGCGCCTCCTCGCTGCCGTGGTTGCGGTGCGAGGTCAACGAACGCGCTCCGAACGGTGGTCCGGAGCACTCGGGGAGGTGGTCATCAGAATCCTCGCGTCTCCTGCCTGATGACGTCCACAGTGGACTTGCGGGCGCGGAGCAGGGTCTCGACGGTGTCGGTGTTCTCACGGTGGGCTGCGCGCATCATGGCCTGGTGGGCGGCGAACGGGTCGGAATCGGACGGTACGAGCAGCAACGTGGTCCGGCTCCGATCGGCCGCGATGACGTCGATCGTGTGCTCCGGCCTGGACCAGAACCCGCCGAGCCTGACCCGGACCCCGCCGACCGCGATCTGCCGCGGCGCGATGTCCCATTCGGTCAGGTTGTAGCTCACCCGCGGGATGTCGCCCAGCCGAACCGCCAGCACCGCGAGCAGTGCCGGCAGCTCGGCGGCGAGGTCCCGGGAACGTGGCCACCAAGCGCCGTCCACATACCCCGTGGTGGGCGCCTTCGGCCGCAACCGCAATCGCAGCGGATACCGAGGCTGCTCGCTGGCCTTGACGGCCGGTGGGGCGTGGGAGAGGTGCGGAGCCGACATCATGCCGGGACTCCCGTCTCCGACCGGAAAACGGCCGGTTCTGGTTTTGCCGAGCACGACTTGGGCTTGACCGCCCAGGTGCGAGAAGTTCTCGACGAATTCGACACTACACTCCGCGCAGTCTGATCAACCGAAATCGCTCGAAGTATTTACTCAGCCGTTGAAGTGCACGTCAGCGCCGTTCAACCGTTTGGAGGCACAATTCCCAGTCGGCTTCCCGGCACACGGCTGACAGCAGGGAAAAGTCGCCCAGAAGGTTTAGCAGGTGTTGACCAGGCGTTACGATCAAATCACCGCCCGGACCTTGCGGTCACCCCCTTGTCCACAGCGAAATGACGAGGTGACGCAAGTGTCGGAACACCGCGTGGCACAGACGTTCCTCGAGCTGGCCGACACGCTCGTGGAGCGGTTCGACGGCATCGAGTTCCTGCACGTCCTGGCGGAACGGTGCGTCGAGCTGCTCGGTGTGGACTCGGCGGGGATCCTGCTGGCCGACGACCAGGGCGTGCTCCAGCTGATGGCCACGGCGGGCGACCAGGTCAGCGGCGGCGAGGACTGGGCCGCGGTCGACGCGTTCCCGATGCGGCTGCGCACGGAGGTCATCGGCTCGCTGACCCTGTTCCGGACGTTGCCCGGCGCGCTCCCACCGCAGACTGTGACCCTGGCGCAGTCGCTCGCGAACGTCGCGACGATCAGCCTCCTGCAGGTGCGGGCGGTCGCGCAGGACGGCGCGGGCGCCGAGCGGCTGCGGACCGTGCTGGCCGGCCGCGTCGCGATCGAGCAGGCGAAGGGCGTGCTGACCCAGCAGCTGGAGATCGGCGTCGTGGACGCCTTCTCGCTCATGCGGACCTACGCCCGCAACACCGGTCAGCTGCTCTCCGACGTCGCCGAGCAGGTCAACGCCCGGTCACCGAGTGTCGCCGGCCTGACGAGAGTGAGCAAGCCGCGACCCCGCTGGTGACTGAAACGGGCGCGAACGGGGTACAAAGGAGTAGACCCGTGCGTTCGAAGCTCCGCACGGGGAGGTTCGCCGCCGGACCCTCCGCGAACATCACCGCTGTGCGTTCATTCCCGCCTTCGGCATGTCCGAGCCTCCCCGCAGCACCTCGACCCGGAGCAGGTACATGACCACGACGCACACCGCACCGACCTCGACAGCGGAACGACAGCCCGGCAGCGACTTCGCCCGGCTCACCAAGGAACTCAAGGCGGCCGGCCTGCTGAACCGCAGGCGCGGCTACTACGTGGTGCGGATGGCGCTCAACGCGCTGGCGCTCGCCGCGATCGCCGTGGCGTTCGTGTGGGTGGGCGACTCCTGGTGGCAGGTGATCACGGCGGTCGCGCTGGCCGTGGCCTCGACCCAGCTCGCCTTCATCGGGCACGACGCGGGCCATCGGCAGATCTTCCGCAGCCATCGCAACAACAACGTGGTCGGGCACCTGCACGGCAGCCTCACCGGGATCAGCTACCAGTGGTGGGTCGCCAAGCACAACCGCCACCACGCGAACCCGAACCACGAGGACGAGGATCCGGACATCGAGATCCACGCCCTCGCCTTCAGCCGCGCGCAGGCCGAGACCAAACGCGGTGTGTACCGCTGGATCACCCGCAACCAGGCGTTCCTGTTCTTCCCGCTGCTGCTCGCCGAAGCGGCCGTGCTGCGGATCTCCGGCCTGGTCGCGCTGTGCCGCAAGGAACTGCGCAACCCGTGGCGTGAGGCCGCCCTGCAACTGCTGCCGCTGGTCATCTACCTCACGGCGGCGTTCCTCGTGCTGTCGCCCGTGAAGGCGCTCGTGTTCATCGCCGTGCACCAGGGCCTGATGGGCGTGTACCTGGGCTGTTCGTTCGCGCCCAACCACAAGGGCATGCCGATCATCACAGAGGGCCAGCGCCTCGACCACCTCCACAAGCAGGTGCTGACCTCGCGCAACGTCACCGGCGGCCGGTGGGTCGACGCGGTGTTCGGCGGCCTGAACCACCAGATCGAGCACCACCTCTACCCGCACATGCCGCGCCCCAACCTGCGCCGCGCGCAGCCCGTGGTCGAGGACTTCTGCGCCCGGCACGGCATCCCGTACAGCAAGACCACCATGGTCCGCTCCTACGCCGAGGTGCTGCGCCACCTGCACGACGCCGGCGCGCCGCTGCGTCAGGCGAGCTGAGCTACAACTTCCGCAACCGGACCCGGTCCACCCGGTGGTCGGGGCCCTTCTGCAGCACCAGGTGCGCCCGCGACCGGGTGGGCGCGATGTTGCGCAGGAGGTTCGGGCTGTTGATCCGGTCCCAGATGTCGAGCGCGGTCCTGCGCGCGTCCGGGACCGACAGTTCCGCGTACTTGCGGAAGTAGGAGGCCGGATCGCGGAAGGCCGTCCGGCGCAGCGTGAGGAACCGGTCCACGTACCACTGCCTGATCAGGTCGTGGTCGGCGTCGAGGTAGATCGTGAAGTCCAGGAAGTCGGCCACGAACACCGACGGCGCGTCCTCGGCGCGACCGGCCCAGGTCTGCAGCACGTTCAGGCCCTCGACGATGAGGATGTCCGGCACCGAGATCGTGTCCACGTCCGGCAGCACGTCGTAGACCAGGTGCGAGTACTTCGGCACCTCGACGGCGGTCCCGCCGGACGTGATCTCGTCCAGGAACCGGATGAGCCTGCGCACGTCGTAGCTCTCCGGGAAGCCCTTGCGGTCCATCAGGTCGCGTTCGCGCAGCACCGCGTTCGGGTGCAGGAACCCGTCCGTGGTCACCAGCGCGACCTCCGGGTGGTTCTCCCACCGCGACAGCAACGCCCTGAGAACGCGCGCCGTGGTGCTCTTGCCGACCGCGACGCTGCCCGCGATCCCGATGACGTACGGCGCCTTCACCGGCTCACGGCCGAGGAAGTCGTTCGCCACGTGGTGCAGTCCCTGGGACGCGACCACGTACAGGTTCAGCAACCTGGACAGCGGCAGGTACACCTCGGTGATCTCCTCGACCGACAGCTCCTCGTTGAGGCCCTGCAGGTCGGTGAGCTCCGCCGCAGTTAGCGTCATCGGCGTGGACTGCCGCAGCCGCGCCCATTCGGACCGGCTGAAGTCGAAGTGGCCGACCGCCGCACGGTCCCCCGTGGACAACTCCGATGTGGACAAGTTCTCTCCCCGATCGTCCGCGTACCGGACCAGTCTCAGCTGAACCAGGTCAGGTCGCCAACGGCGGCGACGTCCTCGGCGAGCTGGACGGGATCGCGGTGCCACAGCAGCACGGAGGCGCCGATCAGCCCGCCGCTCGTCTCGTTGCCCTCCCTGGCGGCCCGGCGGACGTGGACCTCGTGCCCGCTCGCCAGACCGCTCAGGTCCGGACCGGGCTCGTGGAACCTCGTGCCCGGCATGACCGGTGGCCACAGCCAGGCGGCCTGCAGGTCCTGTGCGGCCGGTTCCGGCACCGGCAGACCGGCCTGCATCCGCAGGTTCGCCACCTCCAGCTGCACTCCGGCGTGCAGCAGCGCGAGCTCCGACACCAGCGCGCCCGGTGCCCGTCCCGCGACCTCCAGCGCGACCATCTCGCCGGCGCCGTTCACCGCGAACTCGGTGTGCACGACGAAACGTCCCTCGCTGCCCAAGGCACGCACGACGCGTTCGTTCAATTCGTGCGCGGCCTCGGTGAACTCCGACTCCCGTTCGGTGGCACCGCCGAGGGTGCGCCCGGCGTCCAGGCCGAGCAACGGCCCCAGGTACCGGCCCACCTGCACCGGGGTGATCTCGCCGTCCCGCACCAGTGCGTTGACGTGGTGCAGCGTGCCGTCGACGAACTCGTCGACCTGCCAGCCGGGCTCGCCGTCGTGCCCCGCCAGCCAGTCGCGCAGGTCCCGCGGCGTGTGCAGGATCGTGATGCCGCGCGAGTTCGCCTCCTGCCGCGGTTTCGCCACCGCGGGCAGGCCGATCTCCTCGAGCAGCAGGTCGCCCGCCGTCGCGGTGACGACGGGCTCGAAGGCGTGGAACCGCGGCACCCGCACCCCACCGGCGGTGAGCAGCCGCTTCATGACGACCTTGTCCAGGTAGGCGGCCGGGCGACGCGGATGCCTCGGCGCGAGACCCAGTTCCTCGCGGATCCGCGCGCACTCGGCCAGGCAGTACTCGTCGTTCGTCACGACCTCGACCGATCCTTCGAAGCCGCGGATCTGCTCCAGCCACTTCTCCCGGTCCAGCGCCACGACCTCGGGCGCGGCACCGGTGGCGTCCTCCCGCAGCACCGCGTCCGCCGGGCCGTCCGTCAGCACGACCAGGTCGAACTCGCCGGGAGGGAACGCCACGGCCGGCGCGACGGTGAACGGCTGTTTCGAGTGCAACGCGACGATCGTCATCCTCATCGACGCTCTCCCCCTGCTCACGCACGACGCTGGTCCGGTTCGAGCCTTCCGGAACCTCGCCCCCGCACGCCAGCGCTCCGGGAGTGGGATGAACCACGTGGGAGGCGAGTCCTTGGGGTGGGGATCTCGCCTCCCACGCCGCCGGTCAGCTCGCGCGCAGCGGAACCGACCAGCGTTGCTGCGGGGTGCCGAGGCAGTCCCACAGCTGGATCTTGGTGCCGTTCGCGACGTTGCCGGCCTCAACGTCCATGCACCGGTTGGACTGGACGTTCACCAGGGTGGCGTCCGGGCGGACCGACCACTGCTGGCTCAACCCGTTGTGGCAGTTGGCAACGCCCACGGCGGTGCCGTTGCCCACTGCGCCGATGTCCGTGCACACGCCCATCGTGCGGATGGTGCCGTCGCTGAGCGCCTGGTAGGTCTCACCGGCCGGGCCGAAGCACTGCCAGAGCCAGATGATGCCGTTGGCCGGGTTCTCGCCCTTGACGTCGGCGCACCTGCCACCGACCCCTTCCACGATCCCGATCCACAGCGCCGTGGCACTGAGCCTCCAGAGCTGCAACGGCGCGCGCGTGCAGTCCTGGACGGTGTACGCGGCGCCGTTGGTGGCGGACGCGGCGGTGAGGCAGCGGTTGGTCGCCTCGTTCACCACGGTGCCGTCGGGGGCGGCGGTCCACCTCTGGTTGCGGGTGCCGTTGCAGTCCGCGAGGGTCACGGCGCCGTTCGTGGCGTCCAGGCAGCGGCCCGACGACGCGATCCGGCCGTCGCCCACGATGCTCCACCACTGCGCCGGTCCGCCGTTGCAGCCCCACGGCTGGACCTTCTTGCCGTTGGCGTCGTTGTTGTTGATGTCCATGCACAGGCCCGACGGGTTGTAGAACGCACCCCACTGGCCGTGCTGGTCGGGAATGCGCCACACCTGGGCCGCGGTGCCGGTGCAGTCCTGGATCTTCAGCGTCGCGCCGCGATCGTTGGTCGCGGGCGTGAGGCACTTGCCCGCGCGGATGCTGATGATCGCGCCGTCCGGGCGGACGACCCACTGCTGCGGGTTCTCCGTCGTGCAGCTCTGCAACGTGACGGCGGTGCCCGCCGCGGTGCCGCCGTTCTCCACGCCCAGGCAGCGGCCCAGGTTGGTGATGCGGCCGTCACCGAGGAACGTCCAGCGCTGGTTCGGGAAGCTGTTGCAGTCCCACATCTGCAGCTGCACGGCGGACGTGCTGTTGCCGGGGATGTCCAGGCACCGGTTGCCGATGCCGACGACCTCGCCGTTGCGCACGGCGGTGTTGCGCTTGACCCGGACGTTGCGGAACTTCACCGGCGAGGTGGTGCCGCTGTTCTCCAGGCCGACGTAGCCGTCGTTGTGCCAGCGGTTCGTGTCGGTGATGGTGAACTGGTTGACCTGCCGGCCGTTCAGCACCACGGTCACGGTGTTGAACGCGACGGTGATCTCGTAGGTGTTCCACTCCCCCACCGGCTTGGCGGCCGAGACGTCCGGCCTGCGGCCCGGCGTGATCGTGCCCGTCGCGGTCGGCGAGATCTCCACCTGCACGCCCCGGTCCTGCGGCGCGGACGCCACCGTTCCCGGATCGTCGAAGAGCACGAAGACGCCGGAGTCCGACGTGAGGTCGGTGGCCTTCCAGTCGAGCTTCACCGTGTAGTCCATGCCCATCGTGCGGGCGGCGTACCAGGTGACGTCCCGGCCGGAGGTGGTGCTGAGCTCACACCCGTTGGCCTGCAACGAGGTCGAGCCCGCGACCCGCCACGCGGACAGGTTCGACTCCAGCCTGCCGTCGAACACGCTGGTGAAGCCAGGCTCGTTCACCGGAGCGGCGCAGTCGCCGGAACCCGCCTGAGCCCCGCCGACGAAGTAGCCCTCGGCGTCGAGGGTCACCGTCGAGTTGCCGCGTTCGTTGCGCACGGCCACCCTGCCGCTCGCGCCCAGCGGCGTGAACGTCGTGGCGGACAGGCGTTCCCGCTGCTTGGTGCTGATCAGACTCGCCGGCGCGGTACCGATCTCCGCCGGTGCGACGGACAGCTCGGTGCCGAGCAGGTCGTCCTGCACGGACGGCATCAGCACGGCCGAGGTGGCGTTCACCGGAACGCCGGCGCCGCCGCTCACCTGGAACGTCGTGGTCTCGCCCTGGCCCAGCGGCGTCGTACGGCCGCCGGTTCCCGTGGTGGTGTCGGCGATCCTGGTCGGCTCGGTCAGCGGGACGTAGCGCGCTCCCCCGCCGCCGCTGACGAACCAGCCGAGCACGTCGACCATCGCGTGCACCTGCCCGGCGCCGTTGCGCAGCCGGAAGCTGCCGTCGGCGCCGATGGTGACGATCGAGGTGTTCGAGCGGCGTTCGTTGCGGGCGACGTTGAGCGAGGTGCCGTTGCTGTCCTGCGCGTAGAGGCCGAAACCCGTGCCGGTGGTGGACTCGACGCCGGTCAGGTTCACCACGACGGCGGTGGCGTTGTCCGGGATGCCGTTGGCACCGCGGGCCTTCACCAGCTGGACCTCGCCCGCGCCGAGCGGGGTCTTTCGCGCACTGCCGTTGTAGCCGCGGGTGTCGAGCACGCGGATCGGCTGCGGGCTCGCCACGTACGTCGAGCCGGCGGTGGGGCTGAAGTAGCCGAGCATGTCGAACTGGACGGTCACCGAGCCCGCTCCCGCCCGCAGCCGGATGGCGCGGTCGGGGCCGAGCTTCGCCACGACCATGGTGGACACGTAGCCACCGCCGGGCCGCACGCGCACGGTCGTCGCCTTCGACGTGGAGGACGCGGGGTCCGTGGGGAACACGTCGATGCCGCTCTCCACCTCGGGTCCGGCCGCGGCGTCGGTCCTGGCCGCGAGGTTGAAGACCACGGCGGTGGCGTCGTTGGTGACGTTCGGGACCGGGAGCGTGAAGACCTCGTTGGCCGCATAGGTCTTGGCGTGGATCTGCACCGGGGTCGGCAGCGGGTTGTAGCCGGAGCCGGTGACGCCGGGGACGTTGTCCGGCGGTCCCAGCGCCAGCACGCCGCTGCCCCAGGTGTTGTCGTTCTTGCGCGGGTTGGTGCGCGCCTGCAGTTCGGTCTGGATCTGCGAGGCGTCCAGCGCGGGGTTGGCGGACTTCAGCAACGCCGCCGCGCCCGCCACGTGGGCTGCCGCCGCGGACGTGCCGGCGAAGCCCTCCTGGCCGTACGTCGTGGTGGTGACCTTGTCGAACCCGGTGATGTCCGGCTTCGTCCTGCCGTCGATCGTCGGGCCTCGACCGGAGTACGACGGCACCACGCCGCTGCCCGGCTTGGTGGCGCCGACCGTGATCACGTACGGCGAGGTCGCGGGCTCGGTCACGCTGCCGGCGGGAGTGTTGAACTGCAACGGGTTGTCGTCCGGCACGGCCGCGAAGAGGTCGAACCGGGTGGTGAACTTCGCCGTGTTGTTCTTGACGTAGATCCAGTACGGCTGGGTGCTGCCGGACGGGTTGGTGAAGGTCACCTCCTCGGTCGGCCGGGCGCCGCCCGCGACGTCGCGCTGGTTGTTCAGCGACGACGCGATGATCTGCGGGTCGCTGGGCCCGGTCGGCGCCTGGGCGCCCTTCATGACGTACAGGTCGAGGTCCTCGGTGGACTTCGGCCACGCGTCCCAGCGCAGGCCGACCGTGGCGGTCTTGCCGGCGCCGAGGTTGAAGCCGTTGTTCTGCCCCGAACCGCTGAACTCGACGAATCCGTCCCCGTTGGCGTCGACGGCGGCTCCGCTGAAGTGGTTCTGCCCGAGGTTGCCGGCCGCTACGGACCACAGCACACCGGCCTGCCGCGCCTGCCGCACGACGTCGGCGGGGCTGCCGGACTCGCCGGTGCCGTCACCCCGACCGGAGGTCAGGAACCCGATCGCGGCGGTGATCACCTGAACACCCTGCTGCCGCAACCAGTCGGTGGCGGTGGCGAAGTCCAGCGGCCCGTCGACGCAGGCGAGGAACAGCTTCGCGCCGGGCGCCAGGTCGTGCACGACCTCGGCGACCGCCGTGCCGTGGTCGGAGTTCTTGGTGGCGTCGTGACATCCGCTGTTGTTGACCTGGACGTCGGCGGGCAGATCCCCCTCGCCCTGCGCCTCGTCCAGCCGGGCGTACCCGATGTCGATGACGCCGATCTTGACGTCCTGCCCGGTCCTGCCCGCGGCGACCCACTGCCGGGCACCGGAGGCGTCGAAGCCCTCCGACAACGCCATCGGCACCGCGCGTTCCGGCCGTCGAACGTCCACAACGGACTTGTTCTTCACCAGGTCCGCCACGCGGTTCTCGGGCACGGCGATCTGCGCGCGGTCGTCCCGCTGCACGGTCACCTCGCCCCCGAGCACCGCCGCCGCCTCCTTGAGACGACTGCCCCGCACCTCCAGCAGGACGCGGCCGCGGTTGTCCTTCGCGACCTTCTCCCCGTTGTGCACGGGCAGCACCGGTCTCGGCGCCGCGCTCACCGGTGCGACCGCACCAGACACCGCAAGCGCGACCCCAACGGTCAGCACGACCGCACGTCGCAGTGTTCTCATTTTCGGTTCCACTTCCTAGATCTCGTCGAACACGGGATCGCACCCTTCGAGGTGCTCGTCCAACAGGTCGTGGCGGAACCGCCCCGACATCAGGTCGCGCAGGAAGGCGACCGCGCCACCGGCGTACTCGCCCCAGCGCTCGAACTCGTCGTCGCAGAAGACGACCGGCCAGTGGTCCGGGTCAGGGTCGCCGGTGAGCCAGCACAGCGTGTGGCCCTCCGTCGTCCCCGCCCACGGCAGCAGCCCGCCGGGTGCCGGGTGCACCGGGTGCGGCAGATCGTCCTGCTCCGCCAGCAACTCCAGCGCGTCCCGCGCCTCCGCGAGGAACGCCTCCGGCGGCGCGTAGATCTCCACGAAGGAGCAGAACAGTCCGGTCGGGAACCGCTCGGACAGCTCCTTCACGTCCGCCGGGAGCGTCAGCCCCAGCGCGGACTCCACCGCCTCCCAGGAGATTCCGGCGTCCGCGTGGCCGGTCCACCCCGTCAGTGCGGCGAGTTCGTCAACAGGCCGGGCGGGTGCCATTGAGCTTCCCTCCTGGATATCCGTTCACCGGATGGGGGTTCGAGAGCGTCACGTCACACCGGAAGTTGTTGCTGCCGCGGACGTGGATGGTGATGGAGACGGGCACGGCGTCGTTGGGCCCGGCGTAGTTCGGGACGACCCGGTAGTACACGCGGTTGCCGGCCTCGATCGCCGCCGCCACCTCGTTCTCGATGCCGAGCATGTCCGTCTCGTTGACGTCCTTGTCCAGCGGCACCATGTTGATGCGCTTGTTGCTGCCGCCGAACTGGTGACCGATGAGGTGACTGCGGTCGTGCTGCCCAGAGATGTAGCCGACGGGGGTCTGCGGCTTCTTCCGCTTGTCGCCGTTGAGAGCACCGACGCACGCCGTGCCGCCCGTCGCCCTCGTCGCGGGCCAGCCACGCCGCTTCCCGGGGTAGGCGCCGGGACCGCTGAAGCTGATCTGCTGGGCCGGGTCGTTCGTGACGGTGTCCTGTGTGGACCCGAAGCAGTCCTTCTCGTCACCGGTCAGGTCCTGGTCGGTGGCGACCTCGCCCTTGTCGTCGGCCGGATCGGGCAGCAGGTCGATGAAGTCCTGCAGCGCCGACACGGCTTCCTGCGCCACCGAGATGATCGCGCCGGTGACGTTCGTGGCGTTCTCGAGGAAGTCGCCGGTCAGGTCGATGATCCTGGTCAGCGGTCCGGTCGGGTCGACGGTGCGGGGCACCGGGATCAGATCGGAGCCCGCCGGCGGGTGCGGCAGCGGCTTGCGGATGTTGACGACCCACGCGGGCGGGGGCGGAGGCTTCGGCCTGGCGCGCGGCGGGGCGACCTTGCGGCCGCCAGGTCCGACCGGCGCGTACTTCGGATGCGGCGGCGTGCCGGGCGGACTCCAGCCGCGATCGCACCCGTTGACGAAGTACCGGCAGTTGCCGACGACCGGGTTCTCCTCGCGACCGGCGGGCGACGGGGAGATGCGGCCCGGCACGTTCTTGGTCATCGAGACGCATTTGCGCTCGACGATGTCGAACTTGTAGATCCCCGGTCCTCGGATCTTGAGGAACGTCTCCCAGTTGTCGCACTTGGTCGCGTGACGGGGTTCGTACGGCTGGGGAGCGTGCCCTGTGGGGTCGCTGTTGGACACCGGGTCACCGGCGCCGTACGAGTAGCGGTTCGCCGCCGCGGACGGGCTGGGGTCGACGGTCCAGTCGTCGCGACTGACGAACGCCCCCGTGCCCGGCTGGTACCAGCGCGCGGACATGTTGACCGCGCCCGACTCCGAGTCGGTCCAGTCCCCTTGGTAACCAACGGAAGCCGTGTCACCCGAGGACGCCGTCACGGCGCCGAACGGGTCGAACGCGCGAGTTCCGTCCACGGTGTTGCTCAGGTACCGGCCCGTCACGTCACCGTGCTGGTCGGCGTAGAGCATCCGCCCGACGCCGGAACCCTTGTCCGAGAACGCACTTCCGTCCGGCAACCGGCTGATCGAACGGCCTCCGTCGGTGACGGCCTCGTTGGACATGCCCGCGTACTGGAACTTCGTGCCGTTGCGGTCGCTGACGCGGTCGAGGCTGTCGTAGGTGTAGGAGACCGCGCCCGCGCCGGTCATCCGGTCGAACGCGTCGTGCTTGGTGGTGGTCGTCTGGCCGTCACGGGTCGTGGTCTGCAGCGTGCCTCGGGCCGAGTAGCCGTAGGTCGTGCCGTCACCGGACTTCAGGCGGTTGCGCTCGTCGTAGGCGAACGTCTTGTCCCCCACAGACGTGCGGTTGCCCGCGTTGTCCCAGCCGTAGGCCGTGGTGGCGGTTCCGTTGCTCCACGACGTGAGGCGGCTGGCGCCGTCGTAGCCGTAGGTGTTGCCGTTCTTCGACGTGATCTTGTTGTCGAGGTCGTAGCCGTAGTCGGTGCCGATCAGCGTGCGCGGGGGCACGCCCACGTCGACCGACTGCACGACGCGGTCCGTCGCCGTGCGGCCCAGGTCGTCGTAGGTGAGGACGCGGGAGGTCTTGGCGGCGACCGCGCGGTCCGCGGCCGAGGACAACCTGCCGCCGAGGTCGTAGCCGTAGTCGGCGGTGCGGCCGGTCAGCGGGTCCTGCACCATCGCCAGGCGGCCCGCCGCGTCGTAGGCGAACGTCGCGGTGCCGGTGACGTCGACCCGGCCGGTCATCATGCCGTCGGCGTCGTAGGTGTACGCCGACTCGCCTCCGGCGCCGTGGGTCTCCAGCAGGTTGCCGCGGTCGTCGTAGCGGTAGGTGCTGTCGCCGTTCGGGCCACCTGCCTTGGCCAACCGGCCCGCGGCGTCGTAGCCGAAGGTGCGGTTGTAGGTGGGGGCCGCGCTACCCGCGCCGGTCTGGAGGGTCAGCCTTCCCTGGGCGTCGAAGGTGTTCGCGGTCGTGACGCCGCCGGGCTTGCTGGTCGCCACCGCCTGCCCGGCCGCGTCGTAGGACGTGGTGAACGTGGTGGCGAGCGGGTCGATCACCGACTCCGGCAGGCCCCAGGGCGTGTAGGTGAACGTGGTGGCGTTGCCGTTGCCGTCGACGAACCGGCTGCGGTTGCCGAGCTTGTCGTAGCCCGTCGTGGTGCTGATGGACTTGGTCGCGTCGACCTTCTCCGTCTGCTGCACCACCCGGCTCAGCTCGTCGTAGCCGTAGGTCACGAGCCGGCCCTGCGCGCTGGTCGTCTGCACGACGTTGCCCGCCGGGTCGAACACCGTGGCCGAGGAACGCTTCTCCTGTCCCCCGACGACCGTGGCGGTGCGCACCGGCCGTCCGGCGAGGTCGTACGCGGTGGTGGCGGTGATGCCCGCCGGGTCGGTGACCGAGGCCTGACGACCGGCGATGTCGTAGCCGACCTTGGTCTCGCGGTTGGTCGCGTCCTTGGTGGACGTGATCTCGCCGGCCGCGTTGAACGTCGCCGACGTGACGTGCTCCAGCGGGCTCTTGACCGTGACCGGGTTGCTCGCGTCGTCGTAGCCGGTGGTCGTGGTGAAGAAGGCGGTCCGGCCGGACGAGCGGTCGACCTGCGTGCTGGTCACCTGACGGCCGAGGTCGTCGTAGGTGAACCGGTTCTCCACGCCGCCGGGCAACGTCTGCGTGACGAGTTCGCCGGCCTTGTCGTACCGCATCGTCACGACGCTCGGAGTGTCACCGACCTGCGGTAGCGTCGAGGTCAGCACCCGCCCGTACGGGTCGTACGTGGTCTGCAGGACGCGCTGCAACGGGTCGGTCGTCTTCACCGGGTTGCCGGCGCGGTCGTACTCGGTGCGGGTGGCGGCGCCCTTGATCGCCGTGCCGCCCGGAGGCGTGTAGTCCGGCAGCACGCCGGCTGTCACACGGCCGAGCACGTCGCGTTCGGTGGTGGTCACGTCGCCCGCGGCGTCACGGGAGTGCGTGACCTCACCGAAAGCGTTGTAGCCCAAGGTTTCCGTGCGCTTGAACCCTGCCGTGCGCACCCCTGCCACCCACGCGTCGGTGCCGGGCGAGGTCGAGCGGTACAGCGCGCCCGCCGGGTCGTACTCGAAGGTGGTCTTGAGGCCGCGCCGGTCGGTGCTCTCGGCCAGCAGGCCGCGCTCGTCGTAGGCGGCGGACGACGACAGCACCGTCGTGGCGTCGACGTAGACGTCCTCACGGGTCCGGTTGTTCGAGAGGTCGTAGCTGTAGGCGGACTTCTCGACGCGGTTCGGGTCGGCGGCGCCACGGCGTTCGACGGTCAGCGCGTTGCCGTCGGCGTCGTAGCGGACCGACGCCGAGCGCTTCAGCCCGGACGGGTCTAGCGTCGTCGTGACGGCGTTGCCCGCCGGGTCGTAGGCGTAGGTCGTCCTGGTGCCACCGGCCGCGACCTGCTCGGCGAGGTTGCCGGCGGCGTCGTAGGAACGCTGGTCCACCAGCAGGTTCGAGACCTGGGTCGTGGCGGGCAGGTCGTCGTCGTAGTAGCCGTACTTCGTCAGTCTGCCCATGGCGTCGGTGACGAACGCGAGCCGTCCGGCCGGGTCGTAGGACCGCGACTCCAGTGTCATCGAGGTGGCGGCGGGATCCTCCGGGTTCACCCCGGTGCCGGTGGCGACGCGGTTGAGCGGCTTGCTGAACTCGTTGAACCTGGTGGTCCAGGTGGTGCCGCGGACGTCGGTGACCGACTCGGTGAGCCCGTTGTCGGTGTACGCGCGGGTTTCCACGCCCTGGTCGGCGTAGTCCGTGCGCACCAGCCGGTCGTTGGCGTCGTAGCCGAACTTCGTGGTGCGGGCGGTCTCACCGGCGGTGGTGTCGGCGAGCGTCGTCTCGGTCGTGTTGCCGTTGGCGTCGTACTTGTAGGTGGTGACCTGGGTGTGGCTCACGCCGGTGACCGCGTTGACGACGGCGGGCGCGGTGACCTTCGAGACCAGGCCGCGGGACGTGTACTCGTAGGTCGTCGTGCCGAGCGTCGCGCCGCCGGAGTTGACCTCGCTCAGCGTCTTCTGCCTGCCGAGCAGGTCGTAGGTGTAGCGCAGGCTCAGGCCCGCCGGGTCGGTCACCTCGACGAGGTCGCCCTTGGCGGTGTAGCGCCGGGAGGTGACCTGGTCGCGCTTGCCGGTGCTGCGGATCAGCAGGCCGGCAGGGACTTTTCCGCCTCCCACCGCGTCTTCCGCGCCGGTGGAGTAGGTCGTGGTCTCGGCCGGTTGGACGCTGGTCCCGTCCGGCGCCGGGTACTTGACGCCGGTGGGACGGCCGAGGGTGTCGTAGCTGTAGGTGGTGCGGAAACGGGTGTCGGTCGGTCCGGACGAGCGAGCGTCCGAAGTGGACTCGACGCGGTCGCCGCGCGGGTCGAGCGGGTTGGCTGGTTTGAGATAGGTGGCGTAGCTGGTGTTGCACGAACCCGCGGTGCGGCATCGTTTGGTGCTCAACACGTTGCCGCGGTCGTCGGTGGTGAACTCGGTGCGGTGGTTGTTCTCGTCGACGGTCGCGGACGGGAAGCCCGCGGTGTTGTACTCGATCTTCGCGGTGGCGTTGTCGTGGGTGCGGCTCGCGAGCCGGCCGCCGTTGTCCGCGTCGAACGCGTACTTCCACTCGCCGTAGCCCGCCGGGCCGCGCAAGGTGGCCGTGCGCACGCCGTCCTGGCGGGCGGGCGTGTCCATCTGCCAGACGCGGCCCTCGTGGTCGGTGAGGGTGCGGACGCGGTCGTTGACGTCGTCGTACGTGAGCGTGACGTACTTGCGGTTGTCCTGCGGCAACAGGTGTTCGGTCAGTTCGTCGGACGCCTTGGAGGCCGCGTAGTGCTGGCTGACGGCGAGCGGGCCCAGCGTGTGCTGGTAGACGGCGACCTCGTCGATGGAGCCGCTGAAGTAGAAGTCGGCGTTGTTGCTCGCGGGCCAGTCCTTGCCGCTGCCGCCGCCGAGCGTGAGCCTGCCCTGCTTGCCGTGGTCGACGAAACCGGCGAGCGTGCCCGCCGCGGCGCCGTCGAGGTACAGCGTCTGGGTGTTGATCGCCGCGGACAGCACGACGTGGTGCCACTGGCCGTCGTCGACCTGCCTGGTGGTGACGATCTGCCTCGGCCCTGACGCGTTCTGGCGCGCGAACCCGCCGTAGAGCAGGCCGTCCGTGCCGACGTAGAGGATGGGCGTCGACTTCCCTGCGGCAGCGGGGAAGCTCTGGTCGGCGTAGCTGAGCAGTGTGCCCTGGGCAGTCGTCTTGAACCACAGCTCGGCCGCGACGGACATGGTCTGGTTGGTGATGTTGTCCGGCAGCGTCACGTAGCTGCTGGACCCGTCGAACGTGCCCGCCTTGTCGGAGCTGCCGGCCAGTGCGCCGTCGCTGCCGAGCAGGACGCCGTGGCGCTGGCCCGCGTCCGCGCCGGGCCTGCGGGCAGACGCGCTGGCGAACGTGTCGCCGCTGGTCTCGCCGAGCCGCCAGTAGCCGAACGGGCTGTCGTCGAGCACGGAGCTGCGGTAGTGCGATCCGGCGCGGTAGTTGAGCGTTGTGCAGGCCTGGCCGGGGGCGCAGGACTTGGTGAGCTTGTCGCCCTCGTAGGTGTAGGTCCAGGTCAGCGCTTGGCCGCCGGGCTCGGGCGCCGCGGCCGTCACCGACGAGACGTGGTTGCCCTGCCAGGTCAGCTGCAGGCTGCGGCCGCTGGTGTCGTTGGTGATCGTGCTGACGTGGTCGTTGGAGTCGTAGGTCAGCGTCTCGGTGAGCCCGGCGGGATCGGTGATCGTGACGAGCCGGCCGAGCACGTCGAACGTCCACTTGCTCGCCGAGGCGTCGCGCAGCACGTACTGACCGGTCGCGGAGGTGTAGACCAGGTCGGCGTTCTGGCCGGTGGGCGGCGAGAAGCTGCCGTCGGGGTTGCGCCCGAACCGCCCCTGCCGGCCGGTCGGGAAGGTGATGACGACGTTCTCGCTGCCGTCCTGGTCCTTCGCGAGCCGCATGTCCGCCCTGGACGACCAGCCGGTGCCGAACGCGGTGTCGCGGCGGGGGTCCAGGCTGTTGTAGGTGCGGCTGATCGTGAGGTCGGGGCCGACGGTGTCGACGTCGGCGTCGGTGACGACCGCCGAGTAGTTGCCGATCTGCGGGTCCAGGCCGGGCCCGATCGAGGTGCTGGGGCTGCCCGCGAGGTGCGAGGTGATCTCCGGCTGCTGCACGCGCGGTGTGAACATCAGCCGCACGTCGTCCTTGGCCGTCACCCAGAACGGGGTGGCGTCCACGGTGTCGTAGACCTTGACACCCCAGAAGTAGGTGCGGTTCCAGAACAGTCCGGACGGCGCCCACGACTGCCCGCCCCACGGCGACTCCTGGCAGGCCTGGGTCAGCTCGGCGTTGGCGCAGACGATGAACTTGTAGGTCAGGCCCTTGCCCGGCCAGCCGTCGTCGTCCTTGCCCTCGGCGTAGAGCGTCGGTGTGGTCGTGGGGACGATCGCTCCGCCGCCGGGTTGCTGGAGGTTCGACGTGGGCGGGGTGTTGCGCACCTTGATGTCGAACCGGCCGTACGGCACCTGGTAGGCGACGAAGAAGTCGTTGTTCTGCGGATTGAACATCGTCAGGAAGACCTGGTAGTCCCCTGGGTTGATCGGGTCGATCGGCACGTCGAACGTCACGGTCGCGCCCGGTGCCACGTTCTGCGTCCAGCAGCAGGAGGTGCGGACCTTGGTGCTGCCCTGGTTGATGAGGTAGCCGAACTTCCAGCCTCCACCGCTGGTCCACGCCGTGGAGCCCAGGTTGGTGACCTTGACCTTCATGTTCCCGGCGCGGCTGGCCGACGGCAGCGTCACGTCGGTGACCTCGAACCACGCGCCCTCCGGCACGTAGTTGATCTCCAGGTACGGCTTGTTCGGCGAGTTCACCGAGGCGAAGCGCATGCCGTTGCGGTCGGCCTCGTCCGACGCGCGCAGCGAAAGACCGTGCTGCAGGCCGTCGCCGTGCGTCCAGCGGGTCATCGTCTCGAAGTCGAGCGGCAGCTTCTCCCAGGCAGCGCCGGCACACGACGGACCGGCGTGCGCGAAGGACTTGCTGGACAACGACTTCCCGACCGCGGCGCCCGGCCACTGCATGCTTCCGGCGGCCCACGGCTGCGTGACCTCGTACACCGAGACGGACCGGGGCGCGCAGGTCGTGCTGTACGCGGCTTCGACCACGAGTGCGGAGCTGAGCACGAACTGGTTGCGCACGGCGTTGAGCGCGTTGTTGTTGAAGTGCAGGTACGAGCGGGAGAGCTTGCCGTCGACCCAGCCGGTGTTCAGGTTGATGTCGTTGACCCGCTGCCCCGGCGTCACGTAGACGCTGTCGTCGGCGGCGCGTTCGGTGGTGGTCGGGTCGATCACGACGGGGAACGACCGGGCCGGGTCGCGCAGCCAGGCCGGGTCGAGCACGACCCGCAACGTCCAGGTGCCGTCGGCGTTCTTGGCGAGCTCGTAGTCCGTGTCGACGCGCTGCTGCTTGGCGTCGTAGGCGAAGCCGCGCGGGATGACCGCGACCACCTCGTCGCCGTGCACGAGTTCGATCGCGCCGTCGGCGAGGCGCGGGCTCAGGTCCTGCGCCCGCAGCGTGAAGCCGAAGGTGGACTTGGCCTGCGCCGAAGCGAGGACCAGGTCCTCCTTCACGCCGGAGGTGGTGGCGCTGAGCTTGAGGTCCACGCCCGGGAAGACGGCGGGATAGGTGATCGTCGCCTGGTCGGCGGTGCCTCGGGCGTCGGCCGCGTCGTCGAGGCGGTAGGACAGGGAACCCTTGCTGAACGAGGTCCTGGCCACCTCGGCGTCGCGAGCGGTGCGGCCGAAACTGGTGGTGCGCGGGGAGTTCTTCGGCTGCCAGCGGCCGGAGCGGTCGGCCAGCGCCAGGTCGATCGGCGCCCAGGAGCCGTCCGGCTGCCGCACGTTCGACTGTCCTGAGTGGACGCGCAACGTCCGGCTGCCGTCCGGGTTGTCGAACGTCTCGGTGGTCTCGGTGCGGTCCTGCGGCCGTTCCTCGGCCTTCGCATCGATGGACGGCTTGTCGGACTTCTGGGTCACGGCAGGCTTTTCGTGCTGCTGTGCCGTGACGTCCGGCTGCGGACCCGCGGGAGGTCTCTCGGCGGTGTCGGCCACCGCGCCGGGCGGGCGCGGCTGGTCGTGGGCGGGCGCCTGCAACGCCGTCGCCGTGTCCCCCGACCTGCTCCGCGGATCGAGCCCGTCGGCCGACCCGCTGCTCTGACCGGGCGCCGAAGCGGTGGCCCCCAACGGCAGTGGCGGCAGCACGGGCACCGCCGACGAGGCCAGGCCGAGTACGAGCAGCACCGCCACGAAGGCAGCGCAAAGCCCACGCGTTCTCATTCCGTCTTCCCCCAGACCGAAGGTCGCAGCACGCGACCCGCCGCCCCAGACGGCGAGTCGGGGAGAGCCTGGTCTCAGGAGGTTGGTGAAATGTTGGTTCGCAGGTCAGAGCATCTGGGCGACCCGTTCGGCCTCGCTCGCGCGACCCTGGCTCACCAGCAGCTCGTGTGCCTGCACGAGTGCGGCACGCCCGGCTTCGGTGTCCCCCACGGCGATCAACGCTTCCCCCAGGCGCTGCGTCGCGTCCGCCACGCGTGCGGCGTCACGAGCGTCGCGGAAGATCCGCAACGCCTCGCGGCAGAGTTCCACCGCCCCGGCGTGGTCACCGGTCTTGTTCGCCACCAGTGCGAGGGTGTCGACCGCGCATCCCAGGCTCTGCATGGCGTTGAGTTCGGTGAACATCTCCCTCGCGCGTTCGGTGTGCTCACGAGCGTCGTCGTAGCGCCCGAGCAACGCGCTGTGCCAGCCGACCGCCGCGTAGGCCTGCCCGATCGCGAGCTGGTTGGTGCTCCTGCTGTAGATCCGCAGCGCCTCGGCGGAGTGCTTGACCGCGGACTCGTAGTCCGCGCCCGACTCGTAGGCGGCGCTGATGCCGTAGTGGACGTTGCCGTGCACGACCGGGTCGCCGGACGCCTCGGCCGCGACGAGCGCGCGCTGCAGGTGCTGCATCGCCTCGTCGTGCCGGTCGAGGTGCGCGTACGCGTCCGCGACCGAGCGATGGGCGAGCGTCAGCGTCCGCAGGTCGACGTCCTCCGCGTACGGCAGCGCGGCGAGCCAGAGCTGCAGCCGGTCCGCGTACTTGCTGGTGCGCACGTGGTAGGTCGTCGCGGACCAGGCGAGCTGCCACGCCCGGCTGCCCGCGAGGTCCCGGATCGCCAGCAGGTTCGCCCCCTCGGCCTCGAACCACGCCATGACCGGCGCGGTCCCGCTGATGGCCTCGACGACGGTGCCCTGCGACGCTTCGGGCATCGGGATGTTCGCGCGTTCCGGGAAGAGGTCGCGCTCACCCGTGTAGGCGGTGTGCAGGTAGTGGTCGACGAGCCGGTCGAGTGCCCGGCCGGCGTCGGGGACGCGGTGTTCGGCGGCGTAGAGCTTGACGAGGTCGTGCATCCGGTACCGGCCGTCCACGTGCTGCGAGACCAGGTGGGCGTGCTCCAACTCGTCGAGCGGTCCCTGGACGGGGGCACCGGACAACGACTCGACGGCCGGCACCGCGACGTCGGCACCGGGCACCAGGCCGAGCAGCGCGAACAACCTCCGCGCGTCGGCGGACAGGGCGCGCACCGACCACGACAGCACCGCGCGCAGGTTCACGTCGGAGTCGCCGGTGTCGACGGCGTCCAGCCTGGCCGTCTCGTCGCGCAGCTCGTCTGCCAGCGCGGACAGCGGCAGTTCCGACTGCACCAACGCCCGCGCCGCCACGATCCCCAGCGCCAGCGGCAGACCGGCGCAGTAGCGGAGCACGGCGTCGACGGCGTCCGGTTCGGCCGCGACCCGGTGTTCGCCCAGGTGACCGACCAGCACGGCGCGCGCCTCGGCGTCGTCGAGCACGTCCAGCGTCAGCGGGTAGGCGCCGTGCGCGGAGACCAGGGCCGCCAGCCGGTTGCGGCTCGTCACCACGACCCGGCTGGGCCCGGATCCCGGCAGCAGCGGCACGATCTGCGCGGCGTCGCGGGCGTTGTCCAGCACGATCAGCATCCGGCGGCGCGCCAGCACGCTGCGGAACACCGAGGCCTGCGCGTCGGCGTCCGCCGGGATCGCCTCCGGCTCCACGCCGAGCGCGTCCAGGAACGACCTGAGCACCACCTCCGGCCGCACCGGCGCGGTGCTCGGGTCGAACCCGCGCAGGTTCGCGTAGAGCTGGCCGTCCGGGAACGCCTCCAGCCGCTGGTGCGCCCAGTGCAGCGCGAGCCACGTCTTGCCGACGCCGCCGGCCCCGCCGATCGCGGAGATCACCACCGTCGACCGTCCGTCGAGCACACCACCCAGCGCGTCCAGCTCCCGCAGCCGCCCGGCGAACACCTGCGGCCGCGCCGGCAGCTGCCGCGGCACCGAGGACACCGCGACCGGCACCTCGGCGCGCAGGATCCGTTCGTGCAGCTTGGCCAGCTCCGGTCCGGGGTCGGTGCCGAGCTCGGCCGCGAGGAACTTCCTGGTGCGGTCGAACTGTTCGAGCGCCTCCGCCTGCCGGCCGCTGAGGTAGAGCGCGAGCATCAGCGCCGCGGCGACCCGTTCGTCCTGCGGGTACCTGAGCGCGAGCCCGACCAGGTCAGGGAGCACCTCGGCGTGCTCACCGCGCCGCAGCCGGATGTCGGTGTGGTCGAGCCACGCCGTGTGCCTGGCGACGGCCAGCGCGTGCCGGTGCCCCGCGAACCACGGCGTCTCCATGCCGGAGAACGGCTCGCCCCGCCACAGCTCCAGCGCCGCCCGGTACGCCTCGGCCGCGCCCGCGTCGTCCGGCGTCTGCCGCGCCTGCTTGAGCAGCGCGGTGAACCGGTGCGCGTCCAACGCGTCCGGGTCGTAGTCCACGGTGTACGCGCCCGCCCGGCCGACGATGTCCACGCCTCGCAGGATCGTGCGCAGCTTCGACACGTAGCTGCGCACGCTCGTGACCACCGTGCCCGGCGCGTGATCGCCCCAGACCCGGTCGACCACCTGGTCCAGCGTCACCGGACGGCCCGGCTCCAGCACCAGCGCCGCCAGCACCGCGCGTTGCCGCGCCGTGCCCAGGTCGGCGACCGCACCGTCCACACGTGCCCTGATCTCACCCAGTACTTCGAACTCGACCCCCACGGGAAGCATCATGGCATGCGTCAAAAGCTCCACTGTGGACGGTCAAAAAGAGATGAACCGGACAGTTCGCCTCAGTTCGCACTCGCCCGGAGCTCGCGGATCAGCTCGCGCACGGCGAGGGAGTGCCTGCCCGCACTCGTGGTCACGTGCACCAGCCTGCGCGTGGGCCGGTCGGGGCCGAGGTCGACGAGCTCCACCCCCGGCGGAGGACTGAGCACCGTCAGCCGGGGAAGGATCGCCATGCCGATGCCCTGCGCCACCATCGACAGCACCACGCTGTCGTCGGCCACGTCCAGCCTCCTGGGCGGCAGCCAGTCCTGCGTCCTCCACCAGGTGCGGGTGTAGGAGGAGCAGTTCTCCGGCCAGTCGAGCAACGGCAGCGTGCGCGGCCGCGAGTGGCCGGCCGGGTGCACCAGCAGGTACGGCTCGGTCAGCAGGTCGCCGTGGTGCAGGCCGGGGAGTTCGGCGTGGTCGTCGAGGGTGGCGATGGCGAGGTCGGCGCGGCCGTCCGCGACCTCCCCCGCCGCGCCGCGGCCCAGCTCGGGCACGACCAGGACCTGCGGTTTCAGTCCGGGGAACTGGTTGGTCAGCCGGTCGAGCGCGAGTGGCAGCAGGTGAGCGGCGGCGGTGCGGAACGCCGCGATGCGCACCGGACCGGTGACCGATCCGGCCGCCGCGTCCCGTGCTTCGGTGCGCAGCAGTTCCAATTGACGCAAGATTTGACGTGCGTGCACGACTGCTCGTTCACCGGCGGGGGTCGGACTCGCGCCTCGCCGACCGCGTTCGAACAGGACGGCTCCCACGCGACGTTCGCACTCCCGCACGGCGTGCGACACCGCGGACTGCGAGAGGCCGACCTCGCGTCCCGCGGCGGTGAAGCTGCCGGTGTGCTCGACGGCGACCAGCAGGCGCAGGTCGGAAGGGCTCAGGTCCACGGTTCCACTATCCATGAACGCGGTTCATGGAACGGCGGGATCGATCGACTTCACGCTCTGCCGCGGCGGGCCTGTCGTCCTTACGTTCTCCGCATGAGCACATTCCTCGCCGTCCGCCAGGTGCGCCGCCCGCAGGGCACGCCCAGCGCGGAGGACTTCACCGTCGTGACGGAGTCCCTTCCCACGCTCGCCGACGGACAGGTGCTGATCGAGAACGCTTATCTGTCGGTCGACCCGTACATGCGGCAGCTGATGAACACCGGCGAGGCCGGGACGGAGGGCAGGGCGATCGGCCGGGTCGCCGAGTCCCGGGCACCGGAACTCCCCGTAGGCACAACGGTGTTCCACCGCACCGGGTGGTCGACGCACGCGGTGGTGGGCGCTGAGGAGGTTCGGCGTGTACACCAGGCCGAGGGCGTGCCGCTGAGCGCGTACCTCGGCGTGCTGGGTGGCACGGGCTTGACCGCGTTCGTCGGACTCACGCGGATCGCTCGCCTGCAGCCGGGCGAGGACCTGTTCGTGTCCGCCGCCGCGGGCGGGGTGGGCAGCGCGGCCGGGCAGATCGCCAGGCTGCTGGGCGCCGGGCGGATCATCGGCAGTGCCGGATCGGCGGCGAAGGTGGCGCACCTGAAGGAGATCGGCTTCGACGCGGCGTTCGACCACCGCGAAGGCCCGGTCGGCGAGCAGCTCGCGCAGGCCGCGCCGGACGGCATCGACGTCTACCTCGACAACGTCGGCGGCGACCACCTGGCCGCCGCGATCGACGCGTTGCGCCCGCACGGCCGGATCGCGTGGTCGGGCGCGATCGCCCAGTACAGCTCGGCTCCGCCCGCCGCGCCGCACAACCTGGCCGACGTCATGTTCAAGTCCCTGCGGCTGGAGGGTTTCCTGGTTCGCGAGCACCTCGACTCCCGCGAACGGTTCGAGCGCTTTCTCGTCCCGCACGTCCAGAACGGCACGGTGAAAGCCTCCGAGACCGTGGTGGACGGGTTCGAGAACGTCGTCGAGGCGTTCCTCGGTGTGCTGCGCGGGGACAACATCGGCAAGATGCTGGTCCGCGTGGCGTCTACAGAGGACTAGTCCGGAACGCCCGGATCACCAGTTCGGCGAAGCGCCGGGAGGCCGCGGCACGGGTGGCCGGCGAGTTCGCGTGGATGCCGCTGTTCGCCATGAGGACGAGGATCAGGTCGTCCAGCAGGAAGTCCTGCCTGAGGTGACCGGACCGCTTGGCCTTGCGGGCCAGCTTCGCGACCGACTTCAGCGTCCGCTCGCGACGCTCCCCGAAGTCCACGGCGTGGGGGAAGGCCGACGTGAAGGCGGCGGTGAAGCCCCGGTCACGGGCGTGCAGCTCGCAGATCCGTTCGATCACCGAGCAGAAGCCCTGCCACGGATCGGGGTGCGCGAGCCCGTCCTCCACGATGGTCTCGCAGGCCCGCATCTGGTCCGCGAACGCCTCGGTGGCGAGGATCTCCTTGGTCGGGAAGTGCCGGTAGAGCGTCGCCGGCCCGACACCGGCACGGCGAGCCACCTCCCGCATCGGCGCGTTCAGGCCTTCGGCGGCGAACACCTCGCGTGCCGCGTCCAGGATGTGTTCGCGGTTGTACCGCGCGTCGGAACGCACTGTCCGAGACAAACGACCGGCCATGCTCTCACCTTAGCGAAACGGACGGGTGCGTCCGCTAGTTTCGCGGTCGTGAAAGCTGTTGCGGTGCAGGAGTTCGGCAGTCCTGACGGGATGGCCGTGGTCGACCTCGCCACCCCGGTTCCCGCGCGGGGCCAGGTGCTGATCGCCGTCGAGGCGATCGGGGTGGGCGGGGTGGACGTGGTGATCCGGCGCGGTGATCTCGCCGCCTACGGGTTCCGCGAGGGCCATGTGCCCGGCGGTGAGGTGGCGGGCACCGTGATCGCGGTGGGCGACGACGTGGACGCGTCCTGGATCGGGCAACGGGTGTGGGCGGCCACCGGCACCGGTGGTGGCTATGCCGAGTACGCGATCGCCGCGGACTTCGTCGCCCTGCCGGCGAACCTGTCCGCGGTCGACGCGGTGGCGCTCGGCAGCGCCGGTCTCGTGGCGCACTTCGGACTCGCCCACGCCCGGTTCGCTCGCGGCGAGTCCGTGCTGGTCCGCGGCGCGTCGGGCAGCCTCGGAATCATGACGGTGCAACTGGCCGCACTGGGCGGCGCTGGAGCGGTCGCGGTCACCACGTCCTCGGCGCTGCGCGGCGAACGACTGCGCGCCCTAGGGGCGACCGAGGTGCTGGACCGCTCAGGTCAGAGCGGTGCGGGCTACGACGTCATCATCGACGTCGTGGCCGGGCCGGACCTGCCGTCGTTCGTCGACCGGCTGAACCCGAACGGGCGCCTGGTCGTCGTCGGCGCTGTCGGGGGCCAGCCGCCGGACGACTTCGGCGCCCGGATCATGGGCGCGTTCCAGAAGTCGCTGTCGTTCGCGACCTTCAGCGCCGCCACGGTGTCCGAATCGGACAGACGAGCGGTGCGTGAAGCGCAGTTCGCCGCGGCCGCGCGCGGCGAACTGCAGGTGGTGGTGCACGAGCAGCTTCCGCTGACGGAGGCCGCGCTCGCGCACCGGAAGATGGACGCGGGCGAGGTGTTCGGCAGGATCGTGCTGATCCCTCAGGGGTAGTAGCCCTTGACCGGGATCCACGCCTCCTCGAACAGGTGCGGTCCGTCCGTCGGCACATCGGTGAACCCGCCCGAGGTCTTCAGCAGGTTCAGCTGGTTGCCCGACAGCGCGAACACCACGTGCCCGATGCCCGACCGGGCCAGCGCTCCCGCACACATCCCGCACGGCTCGCAGCTCGTGTACATGGTGGTGCCGGCGGCGGTGGCCGGGTCCAGCTTCTGAGCCGCCCAGCGGGCCAGTTTCAGCTCGGGGTGGGCGGTGATGTCGTCGTCGGTCAGGCAGGAGTTGCGTTCCTCCGCCAGCACCGACCCGTCCGGGCCGACCAGCAGCGACCCGAACGGCGGGTTCCCTCCCGCCCTCGCCTCCGCCGCCAGCGCGAGCGCCCTGCGCAGGTGTTCCTCGTTCACCGCATCTCCTTTCGTACCGAGGCCAGCGCGTGCCATGCCGCTTCCGGACGCCGAGTCTCCTCCGGATCGCCGAGGAACGGGTCCAGCACCACAGCCTTCGCGCCGTCCGCGCGCAGTCGTTCGAGGTCGCCGACGACCTGGTCCAGCGTGCCCTCGCCGAGCCGCCGGTCGTCGAGTGGCTGGTCGGTCAGCCGCAGCAGGATGCGCGGCGCCAGTTCGGGCAGCGGCCGGTCCTCCTCCGCCGCGACCTTCCGCAGCCGGGTCAGCGACTCCTGCCACCCGTCCGGGGTCTGCCGCAGCGGGTGCCAGGCGTCGCCGAGCCGGACCGCGCGCCGCAGGCCGGCGTCGCTGTCCCCGCCGACCCAGATCGGGATGTCCCCGGCGCGGTAGCCCTCGTCGCGCCACGCCTCGCGCACCGTCGCGATCAGCTCGTCGGTGAGCGCGCCGCGGCGGCGGAACTCGACGCCGAGCGCCTCGAACTCCTGCCGCGCCCAGCCGACCCCGACGCCGAGCACGAACCGGCCGCCGCTCAGTTCGGCCAGGTTGGCGGCCATCCGCGCGACCAGCAGCGGGTGGCGATACGGCGCGATCAGCACGGTCGTGCCCAGGGTGATCCGCTCCGTGACGCCGGCGAGCCACGCCAGCGTCGTGAACGGGTCGTAGAACGGGGCCGGGTACTGCTGTGCCACGTCGGGGGTGATCGCCACGTGGTCGGACACCATGAGCAGGTCGAAACCCAGGCCCTCCACCGTCCGCGCCCAGTCGCGCAGCACGGCCGGACTGGTGCCGGGGCCGAAGTTGGGAACGTTCACTCCGATCAACACGTGATCAAGGCTAGGCCCTACCGGTCCGTCGCTGAAGGGATTCTTCACGGCCGATGAGCCTGTTGGCCGTGAAATCCACGGTAGTTTGGCCGGGTGACCGAGACTCTGGACGAGACCGACTGGGCGATCCTCGCCGAGCTGCAGCAGGACGGCCGCGTCCCGCTCACCGAACTGGGCCGCCGGGTCAGCCTCAGCGCCTCGGCCACCACCGAACGAGTCAAGCGACTGGAGAGCATCGGCGTCATCACCGGCTACCGCGCCACCGTGGACCTCGGCAAGGTCGGCTACGGGGTGCTGGCCGTGGTGCGCCTGAAGTACCCGGGCAACCAGCACGGACCGTTGCACCGGTTGCTCGCACACCGTGCCGAGATCCTGGAATGCCTGCGCACCACCGGTGACGACTGCTACACGCTCAAGGTCGCCGCCACCTCGATGCGGCACCTCGAACAGGTCGTCGACGAGCTGATCGCGTTCGGCAGCACCACGACCAACATCGTCTACAGCCACACCCTGGCCTACCGGGGCGTGCTCACCGCGCCGCCGGAGTCCTCCCAGTAGCTGGAAGCGATTGACAGCGAACGCCGAGCCGACGAGCCTTCCCTGCGCAGGGAAAGAACATCTGACCGTCCACAGTGCACTGTCGGACCGCCTGGGAGAAACCGCATGACGAGATACGTGATCATCGGCGGTGGCGCGGTCGGCGCCACCGCGGCCGCGGAGCTGCACGAGGCCGGGCGCCAGGTGATCCTGGTCGCCCGAGGCTCCCACCTCGACGCGCTGCGCACCGGTGGCCTGCGGTACGTGCGGCCCGGCGGCGTGTCGGAGATCCGTCTCGCCGTGGTCGGCGGGCCGGACGAGGTCGAGCTCCAGCAGGACGACGTGCTGGTCGTCGCCACGAAGTCCCAGGACACCGAGGAAGTGGTGCGGGCGTGGGCGTGGCGTCCGGTCGGCACGAGCACCGCGGCGGCCGCACTGCCGATCGTGCTGCTGCAGAACGGCCTGGAGAACGAACGGATCGCGTTGCGCAGGTTCGCGACGGTGTTCGGCGCGGTCGTGTGGATCCCGGCCAGCCACCTCTCCCCCGGTGAGGTCGTGTCCCCCGCCGAGCCCGCGGCGGGCGCGTTCTGGCTCGGCGCCTACCCCAGCGGCACGCATCCGAGGCTGGCCGAGATCGCCGAGGACCTCGCGGACGCGCGCTTCCACACCGAGATCGTCGACGACATCCAGCGCTGGAAGGCCGCCAAGCTGATCGGCAACACCGGCAACGCACTCGACGCCCTCTACCGCCCCAGTGCCTTGCGCAGCGCCGCCCTGCGCCTCACCCGGCAGGAGGCCGCGCTCGTGCTCGGCGCCCCCGCCCTCGTTCCCGACCGCATCAGGGAGGTCGTGGTCATCCGGCCCATCCCCGGCCACGACCGCAGCGGTTCGTCGACCTGGCAAAGCCTCCAGCGCGGCGGCGCACCGGAGACCGACTACCTCAACGGCGAGGTGTCCCTTCAGGCAAGGCTTTCCGGCCAGACCGCGCCCTACAACGCCGCGCTGGCCGAACGCGTCCAGCGCGCGGTCGCCGAGGGCGTCGAACCGGGCAGCCTCGACGACGCCGACCTGGCCGCGACCCTGCCCGGCCTCACCCGACGGGCCGTCCTCACCGAACCCGCCGAACTGCACCGGCTCCTCCAGAACGGCCAAGCGCCGGTGCTCCTGGACGTGCGCTGGGCGTTGGGCGACACGAAGGGCCACGACCACTACCGCGCGGGCCACATCCCGAGCGCCGTCTACGTGGACCTGGACACCCAGCTCGCGAACCACGACGCGCCCGCCACGGCGGGCCGGCACCCGTTGCCGGACATCGCGGACCTTCAGGAAGCGGCCCGGAGCTGGGGTGTCACCGAGCACCGGCCAGTCGTGGTCTACGACGACAACGGCGGCACCTCGGCCGCACGGGCCTGGTGGTTGCTGCGCTGGGCGGGCCTGAGCGACGTGCGCATCCTGGACGGCGCGTGGAAGGCCTGGCAGGCGGAGGGGTTCGAGATCGCGGTGGGCGACGAGACCGCGGAACCGGGCGACGTCGAGCTGTCCGCCGGAAACCTGCCCACCCTGACCGCCGACGAGGCAGCGGTACTGGCCGACAAGGGCGTGCTGCTCGACGCACGGGCGGCGGAGCGGTACCGCGGCGAGGTCGAGCCGATCGACCCTCGCGCCGGGCACATCCCCGGTGCGCGGTCCGCACCGACGGCGGCCAACCTGAAGGACGGCGCTTTCCTTTCCACCGAAGAACTTCGCGCCAAGTACGCGGACCTGGACGGGGCGGACGTCGGTGTCTACTGCGGTTCCGGCGTGACGGCGGCGCACGAGATCGCGGCCCTCGCGATCGCCGGAGTGGACGCCGCGCTGTTCCCCGGCTCGTGGTCGGCGTGGTCGTCGGACCCGGAGAGGCCTGTCGCGACCGGCCCGGAGTGACGGAAGGGGTGGACGTCGAGTCGGCGTCCACCCCTTCCCCTCGTGCCGGATCAAGCAGCAGGCGTCCAGCCCAACGCGGGTGCCAGCGTCACCGCGAGATCCGTGAGCAGCCGGACGTTGTCCGTCAGACCGAACGCCGGCGGCAGGAACAGCACCACCTCGTCGGCCACGGCAAGCCCAGGATCGGCCAGCACGGCCTCCGTCACCTCGTCCGGCGAGCCGTGGAACACCGGGCTGATGCGCATCCCGGCGGGCAGATCGGCCGAGACGACCGGAACCAGCGCACCTCGAGGCCGTGAGGCGGCCATCCCCTCGGTACGGCGCTGGAGGTCGTAGTCGGCATACCTCGCACGGAGTTCCGGCGTGGTGCCCGGCAGGATCGAGGCGGCGACGGCCACCGAAGGCGGTGTGGTGCCGTGCTTCTCGCGCCACGTGACGCGGTAGGCGTCGATGATGCGCGCCTGGTACTCGCCGACCGTCTCCCCTTCGGCCAGGTCGTGCAGCACGGTGCCGGTGATCAGGCCGATGCCGAGTTCCGCTGCCCGCACCGCGGAGCCGAGACTGGCGGCGCCCTGCCGCACGCGGGAGAGCAGGCCGGGGCTGTGCGGTGTCACCCTCAGCTCGGTGCCCACCGGTGCGCCCTGGCCCGGCCCGTCCACAACGTGCAGCGGTGAGCCGCCGACCGCGGCCAGGAAGCGTTCCTGGCGGCGTTGCGCCTCGGTTCGGGCGTCGGTCCCGACGGTGCCGAAGACCGCGTCGAACGCCGCCGTGGCGCCGGTGGCGACGGCGAGTTCCAGCCGTTGTCCCACCAGCAGGTCCGTGGTGCCCGCGGCCTCCGCCAGCAGAATCGGGTCCTGGTAGCGCATCGGCAGCACGGCGGTGCCCAGGCGGATGTGCCTGGTGTGCTGGCCTACCGCGGCGAGGAACGGCAGCGGTGACGACAGGTAGTGGTCGAAGTGGCGCTGGTAGACCCAGCCGGACTGGTAGCCCAGCCGTTCGGCCGCCCGGAACAGCGCCAGCCCGTCCTGCAAGCCGCGTTCGGGGCCGTTGTCGTCGTCGAACGACACCCGCGTGTTGAAGCCCAGGCGCGTCATCGGAGTCCTTTCACACCAGCGGGAAGCGACTCGACGAGGGTGCGCGTGTAGGCCTCGCGCGGGGAGTCGAGGACGGTCTTGACGGGCCCGCTCTCCACGATCCGGCCGCGGTGCATCACCGAGACCGTGTGCGCGAACTGGCGGACGAGAGCCAGGTCGTGCGAGACGAACACGTAGGTCAGCCCGAGCTCGGCCTGCAACGTCAGCAGCACCTCGACGATCCCCGCCTGCACGCTCACGTCCAGCGCCGAGGTCGGCTCGTCGAGCACGATCACGTCCGGCCGCAGGACGAGCGCACGGGCGATCGCGACACGCTGCCGTTGGCCGCCGGACAGCGCGGAAGGCTTGCGGGACACCAGGTCCGGGCTCAGGCCGACGGCCTCCACGGCCTCGCGCACCCGGTCGGCGCGCTCGGGCCGCGTGCCGATGCGGTAGCGGTCCAGCGACTCCCCGACCAGCCTGGCGACCGTCCACGTGGGATCGAGCGAGGTGAACGGGTTCTGGTAGACCAGTTGCAGGTGGCGGCGGATCGACCGGAGGTCTCCGTGCGAACGGCCGGTCACGTCCTCGCCGGCGACCGTGATGGCGCCGCTGTCCGGCACCTCGAGTCCGAGCAGCAGGCGGATGGTCGTCGTCTTGCCCGAGCCGGACTCGCCGACCAGCGCGTGGGTCTCCCCCGCGCTCACCGCGAACGACACGTCGTCGACGGCGGTCAGCCGGGAGCCTTCGACGACGAAGGACTTCGTCACGCCGCTGACCTCGATCTTCGGCACCTCGCCGGGCAACGTGCGGAGGTGTTCGTAGCGATCGGGGTTCAGCGCGGGCACGTCGGCGTGCAACTGCTCGGCGTAGGCGGAACTCGGCGAACTGAACACCGTGCCCGTGTCGCCGGCCTCCTGGACCACGCCGTCCTTCAGCACCACCAGCGAATCAGCGCGTTCGGCGGCGATCGCGAGGTCGTGGGTGATCAGCAGGAGGCTGATGTCCAGCTCCTCGCGCAGCCGGGACAACAGGTCCAGGATGCGCTTCTGGATGGTCACGTCCAACGCCGAGGTCGGCTCGTCGGCCACGATCAACGCCGGCCGCGGCAGCACCGTCAGTCCAATGAGGACTCGCTGCAGCATGCCACCGGACAGCTGGTGCGGGTACGAGTCGTACACCCGGCGCGGATCGTCCAGCCCGACCTGGGCGAACGTGTCCAGCACCAGTTCCCTGCGCCCGGTCTCGGCGACCAGCGCGGCCGCCTCCAGAGCCTGCGAACCGATCGTGCGCACGGGATTCAGGGCGTGGCCCGGATCCTGCGGCACGAACCCGATCGCCCGTCCGCGCAACGGCCGGAACCGCCGCTCGGGCAACGACAACACGTCCTGGCCCTCGAATTCGACCAAGCCGCTCGCCCGCCCAGAGCGCGGCAGCAGGCGCAGCACGGAACGGGCGATGGTCGACTTGCCCGAGCCCGACTCGCCGATCAGCGCGAGGCTTTCCCCGCGCCGCACCGAGAAGCTGACGTTCGACACCACCTCGTGGTGCCCGTAGGCGACGGACAGGTCCGAGACGCGCAGGGTCAGTCGGTCTTGCGTAGCCATCGGCTGATCCTGTTCACGGAGAGGACTGTCGTGATCATGACGAGGGCCGGGGCGTAGACCAGCCACGGCGACAGCGGGTAGTCCTTGCCGACCGAGATCAGCAGGCCCCAGTCCGACGCGGGCGGCGGGTCGCCGTAGCCGAGGAACGCGAGTCCCGCGATGAGCAGGATCGAGTACCCGAACTGCAGCACCGCGAGGGACAGCAGCGACCGCGAGGCGTTGGGCAGCGCGTGCCGCACGAGGATGTGCCACTGCCCCCCGCCCTGCAGGTAGGAGGCCTCGACGAACACCGCCCGGCGGGTCTTGAGCACCTCCGACCGCATCACCCTGGCGAAGATGCCGACCGCCGACACCCCGGTGGCGATCGCGGCGTTGGTCGTCTCGAAGCCGAGCGCGCTGACGACGATCACCGCGAGCAGGAACTCCGGGATCGCCAGCAGCACGTCCACGAACCGCGCCAGCACGGTGTCCGTCCAGCCGCCGAGGAACCCGGCGAGCAGCCCCATCAGGCCACCGACCAGGACGGCGATGGTCACGGCGATCAACGCGCTGCTGACCGACGACGCGGTGCCGTGCACCACCCGTGCGAACAGGTCCCGGCCGAGGTGGTCGGTGCCGAACCAGTGCGTCAGGCTCGGTGCCTGGAACTTGTCGGCGGGCACTCCGAGCGCGGGGTTCTGGGTCGTGAACAGGCCGGGCACCAACGACCACAGCAGAACGACCGCGACGACCCCGAACGACAGCCCGGCGCTGAGCGGAACCCTGGTCGCGGGCCTCGTGAGCGTGGTCATGCGGACACCTCCTCGGTCAGCCGGACCCGCGGGTCGAGCAACGGGTAGACCAGGTCGGCCGCGAGGTTGACGACGACGAACACCACCGCGGCCAACGCCACGACCGCCTGCAGCACCGGGAGGTCCTGCGTGGTCACCGATCGCTCGACCAGGCTGCCGATGCCGGTGCGCCCGAAGATCTTCTCCGTGATCACCGCACCGCCCAGCAGTTCGCCGACGGTCAGCGCGATCACCGTCACCACCGGCAGCGACGACGGCTTGAGCAGGTGGCGGAAGAACAACCGGGTCTGACCGAGCCCGCGGGACCGGGCAACGGTCGCGTACTCCTGGCCCGCCTCGTGGTCGAGATTCGCGATCAGCACCTCCGCGACCCGTGCGGACACCGGAATCCCGAGCGCGATGGACGCGAACAGCGTCGCGAACCCGCCCTCCGAGTCGATCACCCGGAACAGACCGAGCTGGAACGCGAACACGTTGATCAGCAGCAGTCCGATCACGTAGTTCGGCACCGACAGGAACAACGACGGGAACGCCCGCAGCACGTTCTGCCCGTAGCGCGAGGGCAGGTACCGCGTGCCCAGCGCGACGGCGAACGCCAGCAGCACGGCGACGAGAAGTGCCGACAGCGCGAGGACGATCGTCGACGGCAGGACCTCGCCGATCAGCCTCGACACCGGCAACCCCGACCGCAGCGAGATGCCCAGGTCGCCGACGAGGAAGCGGGACAACGACTCCCACAGCTGCACGTACACCGGCCGGTCGAGCCCGTAGTAGGCGACGATCCGGGAGATCTCCTCCTCGGAGAAGCCGTTCTGCGGGTTGCGCAAGGTGTTCGTCACCGGGTCGCCGGGCAGCACGCTGATCACGATGAACGTGAACACGTAGGCCAGCAGGATCACGACCGCCGCCTGCACGACCCGCCGCAGCGCGAAGGCCAGGTAGGCGCGGTTCATGACGTCAGCGAGGCGGTGTAGTAGTTGGCGTACGCGATGCCGTTGTACGTCACGCCCTTGAGCTTCGGCGACTGCAGGTAGATGCGCTGCACGATCTGCGTGAGCGGCACGTAGTAGCCCTGCTGCAACACGTATCCCTGCAGTTCGTCGAGGATCTTGGCGCGCGCCTCGACGTTCTCCGACCGCGCGACGCCGGTCGCGAGTTCGACCAGCTTGGCGTCGCTCTGCCCGAGCCCGAACCAGTTCTCGCCCTTGTTCGCGTCGGTCAGCACGCCGGCCACCGTGCCCGCGTCGATGAAACTGCGGGTGATCTCGTAGGCGGCGATGTTCGGGTTGTTGATCTTGACGCGCTCGCCGTAGGTGACGACGTCGAACGACTGGATGCCGACCTTGAAGCCGAGCTTGCCGAGCTGCTGCGCGACCAGTTCGTCGATCGACTTGGAGGCGGCCAGGTACGGGTTGGAGTACAGCGTCAGCGCGAGCTGCTTGCCGTCCTTGGCGCGCACGCCGTCCGCGCCCTTGACCCAGCCCGCCTCGTCGAGCAGCGCGTTCGACTTGGCCGCGTCGAACGCGAAGTCCGCGCTGCGGTCCGTGGCGCCGGGGACGTTGCTCTGGAACAACGACTTCGCGGGCAGCCAGTCCTCGGTGTAGACGGTCGAGATGATCTCGGCGCGGTCGATGCCGTGCTGGAACGCCTGCCGCACCTTGAGGTCGTCGAACGGCGCGGCCTTGGTGTTCACCGCGTAGCCGTTGACGAACCCGAGGTAGCGCGGGGTGGCGGTGGTGAAACCCTGGTCCTTGAAGGACTTCAGCTCCTGCGGCGACGGGTTGTAGGCGACGTCGGCCTGTCCTGACTGGACGGCGGACGTGCGCACCGACGGTTCCGCGACGAGCTTGTAGGTGATCGAGTCGAGCTCGGCCGGTCCCTGCTTGCCCAGTGCCGCCGGCGCCCAGTTGTAGTCGGGGCGCTTCTTCAGCACGACGCTGTCGCCTTCCTTCCAGGAGGCGACGGTGAACGGCCCACTGCCGATGTCGTTGGACAGATCGGCCTGCTGCGCCGCCGGAAGGGCGATGGTCTTGGGCGAGATCAGGATCGAGCCGTGGTAGCCCAGGGTCGGGATGAACCCGAGTGTCGGCGCCTTGAAGAACACCTTCACCGTTTTAGCGTCCACGGCCTCGGAACGCTCGTAGGTCTTGGGGAACAGGCCGATCGGGTTGATACCGCGCGCCGGGTCGCCCTTGGACCAGATGTCGAGGTTCACCACGACCGCGGCGGCGTCGAGCGGTGTCTTGTCGGAGAACGTCACGCCGTCCTTGAGGTGCAGCGTGAACTCGGTGGCGGTGGGGTTCTGGTCCCACTTCTCCGCGATCCACGGGCTGACGGCGCCCTTGTCGTCGACGTAGACGAGTTTGTCGGTGACGTGGCCCCAGATGTGACCCTGAAAGCTGGAAATGGCGCTGTTGTTGGGAATCCAGGTGTCACCGAGCGAGTCGATGAGGAACGTGATGTCGCCGCCCTGCCTGGGCTCCCCACCGCTTTGGGCACCCACGCCGGCGCCGCACGCGGTGAGGGCGAGCACGGTGGCGAGGCCGACGATCGTCCGGAACGCGTGAGGGAATTTCATGCGAAGACCGTAGAAGCGGGGACAGGAAAGGGTCCAAGACGAAATGGGGATCGGAACTCATCACGGAGTCTTATCTCTTAACGCGCGCCCACGCGGATAGCCTCTCTCCGTGGAGACCAGCGCGCACTGGGGCACCTACTGGGTCGAGACCGACGGCGGGGAGGTCAGTTCGGCGCGTTCCGCGGAACCGGACGCCGCACCGGCGATCGGCAACGTCGTGAGCGGAAACCGGCACCGATCGCGGATCGCCCGACCGGCCGTGCGCCGGGGCGACGAGTTCGTCGAAGTCTCCTGGGACGCCGCCCTCGACCTCGTGGCGGGCGAACTCGATCGTGTGCGGTCGGAGTTCGGCAACCAGGCGATCTTCGGCGGCTCGTACGGCTGGGGCAGCGCTGGACGGTTGCACCACGCGCAGAGCCAGCTGCACCGGTTCCTCAACAGGATCGGCGGATACACGCGTTCGATCAACGACTACAGCCGCGGCGCCAGCCAGGTGCTGCTGCCGCACCTGATCGGCGCGCAGGAAATGCTCGACATGCGGCACAAACCCACGTCCTGGGCGGACATCGCCGAGCACACCGATCTGCTGGTCAGCTTCGGCGGTGTGCGGCGGTCGAACACCTGGGTCGCGCCGGGCGGACACGCGCGGCACACCAGTTCCGAGCGCATCCGTGCCGTCGGGCGCACCACGCGGGTCGTGTCCCTGTCCGCGCAACGCGACGACGCGTTCGCCGATCTCGACGCCGAGTGGATCGGGGTGATGCCGGCCACCGACACCGCCGTGATGCTCGCGTTGATCCACGTCCTGATCGTCGACGGCCTCGCGGACGACGAGTTCCTGGCGACGCACACCGTCGGTGCCGAACAGGTGCGCCGGTACGTCCTGGGCGAGGTCGACGGGGTGCCCAAGACCCCGGAGTGGGCCGCGGAGATCAGCCAGGCGCCCGCGGGCGTGATCCGCGCGCTCGCCCACCGGATGGCGGCGGGCCGGACCCTGATCAACGTCGTCTACGCGTTGCAGCGCGGGGAGAACGGCGAGCAACCGGTGTTCGCGGCCCTCACGCTGGCGGCGTTCCTCGGGCAGATCGGGTTGCCGGGCGCTGGTTTCGCGCACGGGTTCGGGTCGATGGGCGACTACGGTGTGGGCGTCGCCGGACCAGGCCTGCCGACGTTCCCGCAGGGCGTGAACCCCGTGCCCGACTTCATCCCGTGCGCCCGGATCAGCGACATGCTGCTGCACCCCGGCGAGAAGGTCCCGTACAACGGCCGGACCTTGACCTATCCGGACGTCAAGCTCGCGTACTGGGCGGGCGGAAACCCGTTCCACCACCACCAGGACCTGCGCCGGCTGCGCACCGCACTGTCCCGTTTGGACACGTTCGTCGTGCACGAGACGCACTGGACACCGACCGCCAAGCACGCCGACATCGTCCTGCCGGTCGCGACCACGCTGGAACGCGACGACATCGCGGCCGGCGCGGGCGACAGCAGGCTGCGGGCGATGCCTCGCGTGGTGGCGCCGTTCGGGGAGTCCCGCGAGGAGTTCTGGATCTACACCGAACTGGCGTCCCGGCTCGGCGTGGACTTCGCCGAGGGGCTCGACTCCTCGCAGTGGTTGGAGCGGATCTACGAGGAGTGGCGCCCCGAGGACGCTCCCCCGTTCGCGGCGTTCTGGCGCGACGGCGGGCTGGACCTGCCCCAGGAGCCGTACCGCGACGCGGTTTTCACCGCGTTCCGCGCCGGCTCACCCCTGGGCACTCCCAGCGGCCGGATCGAGCTCGACTCCGCCGTGGCGGGCCACGCCCGGTGGCGCGAGCCCACGCAGTGGTGGGGTTCGCCGCTCGCCGAGGAGTTCGACCTGCACCTGCTGTGCAACCAGCCGACCCACCGGTTGCACAGCCAGCTGGACATGGGCGACGCGAGCCAGTCGACCAAGGTCGCCGGCCGAGAACCCATCAGGCTCCACCCCGAGGACGCGGCGCGGCGTGGACTGTCCACAGGGGACGTTGTGCTGGTCCGCAGCGCGCAGGGCAGCCTGCTGGCCGGGGTGGTCATCTCGGACGTGCTGCTGCCCGGCGTGGCGCAGATGCACACCGGGGCGTGGTTCGACCCCAGCGCGCCCGAGATCGCCGACTGCGTCAACGGCAACGTCAACGTGCTGACCAGGGACGTCGCCACCTCGCCGTTGACGCAGGCGACCAGCGGAGCACACGTGCTGGTCGCCGTCACCCGGTACGACGGCCCGGTGCCGCCGGTTCAGGCCTACGATCCGCCGAGCACGCGCTGACCGGCGGCGATCAGCGCGGCGTCCTCCTGCGGCGGGTGGACCCGCACGCACAGGACGTCGCGCAGGTGCCGTTCCAGGGAGTTCCGTCGCGACAACCCCGGGTTGCCCAATGCCGCGACGGCCGTCTGCACCGCCGAGACCACGGACCGCGCGATCCCGACCTTGATCACCGACAGCTGCGGGTGCACCGACTCGTCGCCCGCCTCGATGCGCAGCAAAGCGCCGTGCAGCAAGGTTTCCGCCTGCGCGATCTGCAGGTCGATCTCGCCGGCGACCGCCTGGATGCGTTCGGTGGTGGCGATCGGCCTGCCCAGTCCGGCCGGGACGCGGTTGCGCGCGAAGTCCGCGAACGCGCTCCTGGCCGCCCGCGCCACACCGATGTACAGCGCGGGATGCCCGAAGCTGCCCGGTCCCGCGACGGCCGCCGGGTCGCGGTAGACGCCGTCGGCCCCGCGGGGGATCTCGACGAACGCCTCCTCCGGCAGCTCCACGCCCTCGTAGATCACGTCGTGCGTGTTCGAGGCCCGCAGGCCCAGGTGGTCCCACGTGTCGACCCAGGTGATGCCGGGCAGGTCCCCCGGCACGATCACGTGGCCCACCCGCGGTTCGGGATCGTCGGTGACGACCCACACCTGGTGGTAGGCCAGCGCCGAAGCACCCGTGGCGTAGGCCTTGTGGCCGTTGAGAACCCAGCCCTGCCCGGATCGGCTGATCTTGGTCTTAGGCAGGCCACCACGAGCGGGCGCACCCAGTTCGGGTTCGGCCCTGATGGCGTTGATCGGCGCAGGGCCTTCCGCCGAACGCCGCAGCACGTCGTCGTAGAACGCCTGCGGCCAGTGGGAGTTCGCGGCCTGGGCGGAGTGCGCCATGAGCGTGTTCGCCACGATCAGCGCCACCGACGGATCGCCCTCGCCGAGCGCGGTGAGGATGCGCGCCACCTCCCGCGGCCCGGCTCCGGCGCCACCGAACCGCGTTCCCACGGTCGCGGTGAACAGCCCCGCACGATGGACGACCTCCAGGCCCTTCACCGGGATCGCGCCGCTCTGGTCGTACTCGGCCGCGGTCTCGGCCAGATCCGCCGTGACCGCGGCGAGGTCCGTGACGGTGGTCGTCATGCCTGGCCCGCGAAACGCCGGTAGTCCTCGGTGTAGCCGCCGAGGTGGTCGGCCTGCAGGGTGCCGCGGGTGCCGGTGGCCTCCCGGTGCGCGAGTTCCTGGCGCACCAGCGGAAGCACGTGCTTGCCGTAGTCGACGGCGTCGGCGAGCGTGTCGTAACCGCGGATGCTGACCAGGTCCGCGCCGCGATCGACGTAGTCCAGGATCGCCGCCGCCACCGTCTCGGGCGAGCCGACCAACGCGGTCGACGCGCCGGCCGCGTTCGTCACGGCCGCCGTCCGAGTCCACAGTGCACGGTCGTAGAGCTCGCCCTTCTCGGCGAACGACAACGCCCGCTGCGAGCCGACGTTCTGCGGTGAGCCCTTCGGGATGAAGCTCTGCTTGCCGTAGGCGGCCTTGCCGAACGTGTCGGCGATCTTCGCTACGTACTCGTGGGCCTTCCGCCAGGCCAGTTCGTCGGTCCTGGCGATGATCGGCCGGAACGTGACCCAGATGCGCGGCAACGTCGTGCGGCCGGCGGCACGGGCGATCGCGTGCACCCGGTCGATCTCGCCGCGCAGGTCGTCGAGCGGCTCGCCCCAGAAGCTGAAGATGTCGGCCTTCTCGCCGCCCACCTGGAACGCCTCGTCGGACTGGCCGCCGATGGAGATCGGGATCGGTGCCTCGTACGGCGCGAAGCCAGGCCCGAAGTCGTCGAACCTGTAGAACTCGCCCTCGTGGCTGAACGGCCCGGGTTCGGTCCAGGCCCGGCGCAGCAGGTCGATGTACTCCGAGGTGCGCGCGTACCGGCGGTCCTTGGGCAGGTAGTCGCCCTGCCTGGCCTGCTCGGCGTCGCTGCCGCCGGAGATCAGGTGGACGACCGCGCGGCCCTCGGTCAGCTGGTCGAGGGTGGCGAGCTTCTGCGCTCCCACCAACGGGAACGTCGTGTTGGGCCGCAAGGCGACGATGGGCCTGATCCGCTCGGTGAGCTGACCGACCGCCGACGCCACGACGAACGAGTCGGCGGAGGCGGCGCCGTACGGCAGCAACGTGTAGTCGTAGCCACCCTCCTCGAGCGAGCGGACGTACTGGCGGAAGTACTTGAGGTCGATGCCCCTGCTCGGGATGGGGTTCAGCTCAGTCGACGGGTTCAGGTGCGACAGGCTGATGAACTCCACCTTCGGCGAGGCGGTCTCGGGGATCTTCGCGTCGAAGACGGGTGCGCTGGTCACGGTTCCGACCGTAGGGCGGGCTCAGCTGACGCGTCCAAGACAAGTACGCGAACCAATTCCATAGCCACGTCTTATCGACTCACGCTCCCCGCACCAGCTGCAGGTGCGGGCGTTGCGTGAAGAAGTCGGTGCCCGCGGACAACGCGGTCTGCTCGATGTCGGCGGCGAGACCGCGCCGGGCGACCATCCGCAGATGGGTCGTGCCGGCGTCGGGCAGGTCGGTGTGGACGGCCAGTTCGGACGACCGGCCACCGGCACTCGGCAGCAACGCGATGCCCAGCCCCGCGCGCACTCCGGCCAGCACCCCTTCCAGCGTCGTGGACTGGGCGACGACCTCGACGCGGTGCCCGACGGCCGCCAGCACCGACAACGCCCGTTCCCGCAGGCCGCAGGGCTCTTCGAACGCCACCAACGGCAGCGTCGCGCCCGGCGTCCAGCCACGCGAGGCGTACCAGACGAGCGGTAGCTGCCCGACGAGGTGCCCGGCGCCCTGACCGCTCGGGTCCAGCACGAACGCGAAGTCGACGGTGCCCTTGCCGACCGCGTCGGTGAGCTGCGTGGACCTGCCGATCTCGAACCGCGTGGCGACGCCGGGGAAGGCCGCCTGCAACGCCTTGATCATCTCCGGCAGGATCTGCTCGGCGCTGTGTTCGGTGGAGCCGACCACGATCGTCTGGTCGCGCTCGGCGTCGAGCCGCAGCAGTGACGCGTCGTGGACCTCGATGATGCGCCGCGCCTCGGCGAGCACGCGCTCGCCCTCGTGGGTGAAGCGCATGTTGCGGCCGTCGCGTTCGAACAGCTTGCGCTTGAGCCCGCGTTCGAGCAGCCGGACGTGCTGGCTGAGCGCGGGCTGGCTGATGTGGCGGACGGCGGCGGCCTTGCTGAACCCGCCGCACTCGGCGATCGCGATCAGCGTCCGCAGGTGTTCGAGGTCGAGCGAGTTCGTCATGGCTCGATTAGAGCCGATGAACCCGGTTTCCGAGACGGGCGACCGGCATGTGAGAACGTACCCGCGAACCCCTTGCCAATTCATCAGTTGTCCGCATGGGTAGTCATCGAGAAAGTCTCTTGGACGCCGGATGTGTCTGGCCACGATGGTTTCCGGGTGACCATCACCTCCAGCACCGGCGCTTGGGACGAGCCCTCCGGTCTCGCCGCGCGCGGCACAGTCGTCGTTCTCACAGGCCGCGGCGAGACGGCGGCGACCTACCAGCGTTTCGGGCGGCGGCTGGCGGCCGACGCCTACCGGGTGCGGGTGGTCGAGACCGATCTCGACGACCTCGCGACGACCCGCAAGCAGGTCGCGGCCCTGCTGAGCGACAGCGACCTGCCCGCTCCGCACGTGCTGGCGGGCGCGGACACCGGCGCGTCCTACGCCACCCGGCTCGCCTCGGACCTGTCCGGTGTGGACGGTGTGGTGCTGGCCGGGGTCGCCGCGCCGGAAAGCACCGCGGTCACCGGCTGGGTCGACGAGCTCGACGCCCGCTCGGCGTGCCCCACGCACCGCCGCGCCCTCACGGAGGACGAGGACTTCACCCGCGGCGCGCTGGCCAAGCCCGTCCCGGCAGACTGGGAGATCACCGCTCCGGGCGTGCCCACGCTCGTGGTGCACGGCGACAGCGATCCCGTCACGCCGCTCGCCCTGCTCGAACCGTTGCGCGACCTGCGTTTCCGGACGGTCGTCGGCGGCCGGCACGACGTCCTGAACGACGTGTCGCACCGGTCCGTCGCCGCGACCGTCGTGTTGTTCCTGGAGAGCCTGAAGCTCGGCGGCGACCTGCCGGACATCGTGGTGTGATGGGCTTCCTCGACGAACTGGGCGCCTCGGTTCCCGACTCGCTCGCTACCGACCGTTCCGGAGCCATCCCCGCCGGTCTGCCGCTGGCCGTCGTACGCGCGTCCACTGTGGACGACGTCCGGCGGACACTCCGCCTGGCGCACCGGCACGGCGTTCCCGTCGTGCCCCGGGGCGCGGGCACCGGACTGGCCGGCGGCGCGGTGGCCGGGCCCGGCGAGGTCGTGCTGGACCTCAGCGGGCTCTCCCGGATCGTCGAGATCGACCCGGTCGACGAGATCGCGGTCGTCGAACCCGGCGTGATCACCGCCGAGCTGGACCGGGCCGCTGGGGCGTTCGGCCTGCGCTACGCCCCGGACCCGGCGAGCGCCGAGATCTCCACGATCGGCGGGAACATCGCGACGAACGCGGGCGGGATGCGGTGCGTCAAGCACGGCGTCACCAGGGACTCCGTGCTGGGCCTCGACGTCGTGCTCGCGGACGGCCGGTTGATCAGCACCGGCCGCCGCACCGTCAAGGGCGTCGCGGGACTGGACCTCACCGCCCTGTTCGTGGGTTCGGAGGGAACGCTGGGCGTGGTCGTAGGCGCGACCCTCCGCCTACGACCGTTGCCCGCACTAACGCTCACCGCCGCAGCCGCCTTCGACAGCGTGGTCGCGGCGGCAGCGGCGTGCAGCGCGCTGGCGCGGGCGCGTCGCGAACCCAGCCTGCTCGAACTGCTGGACGGCGCCACCCTGAACGTCATCGACCGGGCGCAGGGCACCGACTTCGCCGAACGCGGCCAGGCGTTGGTGATCGCCCAGGCCGACGGACCAGCCGCCGAGTCGGAGATAGCCGCGATCGCCGACGTCCTCGGCAAGGAGGCGACGTGGACGGAACGGGCGGTGGACTCCGAGTCGTCGGACCGGCTGCTGTTCGCCCGCCGCATGGCTTTGCCGTCGATCGAGCGGTTCGGCCGCGCCCTCATCGAGGACATCTGCGTTCCCCGCTCCCGGCTGGCCGACGCGTTCCAGGGCGTAGAACGCATCGCACAAGCCCACAACGTGAGCATCTACTCCTTCGCCCACGCCGGTGACGGCAACGTTCACCCGATCATCTCGTACGACGACTCCACGCCCCAGCAAGCCGTCCGGCAGGCCGGTGACGACGTCTTCGCCCTGGCACTGGACCTCGGCGGCACCGTCACCGGCGAGCACGGCGTGGGTCTGCTGAAACGGGACTGGCTGGCCCGCGAGGCGGGCCAGGACGTCCTGGACGTGCAGAACTCGATCAAGGCAGCGCTGGATCCGCGCGGAATCCTCAACCCGGCGAAGGGCTTCTGACTGCCTTCGCGAGTTCTCCCGCCAGCCGCCGAGTCCGGCTCTGAGTGTCAGCGTCAAGATCGTGGTGCGCGGTGAGGACGACCTCGGTGGCCCCGGCCTCGACGTACTCCCGCACCCCCTTGGCAACGTGGTCCTCGTCGCCGATCAGGGCGAGGTCCACGGGGTTCTCGGTGTCGTTGAGCTCCAGAACCCTCCGATACGACTCGAACTGGGTGTAGAAGGAAAGCCCGTCGGCCATCGTGCGGCGGGCCTGCTCATCGGTGGTGACCGCGGCCGGCACGAGGGCGACGATGCGCGGCGCGGGCCTGCCGGCGGCCGCAGCGGCGGCCGTGATGGCGGGAATGATGTGCTCCGCCAACGCCTTCGGCCCCGCCAGGTAAGGCACAGTTCCGTCCGCCAACTCACCGGTGACACGCAAGGCCTTGGGAGCCATCGCAGCAACCAGGAGCGGCGTACGCCGCGCACCGGGAACGTGCGTCGGCAGAAGCGAGCGGGCGGTGATCAGCTCACCTTCGTGCTCGACCGCCTCACCGCGCAGCAACGGCGCCAGCACGCTCAAGAACTCGCGCAACCGGGCCACGGGCCGTTCCCAGGGCAGCCCGAACGCCTGCTCGACGATCGGGGACGCTCCCAGTGCCACGGCGAGGTGGAACCGGCCACCTGTGGCCGCCTGCGCGGTCTGGGCCTGGCTCGACACCAGCAACGGGTGACGAGCGAACACCGGCACCGCGGACACCCCGACGTCAACGCCCGGCACCCGCGTGCCGACGATCCCGGCCAGGCCGATCGCGTCGTAGTCGAGCCGCTGCCCCATCCAGACCGAGTCCACTCCGTACCCGGCGGCCTCGTGGGCTTCGGCCACCGCGGCCTCCACCAGGTCGTCCCCGGCCGAACCCGCCAAGGTCACGCCGAACCGTGTTGTGATCGCCATGCCGTGATCTCACTCGGCGAAGGCCTCCACGGGTGGCGATGATGCCTGCCCACCCGCTTTCCGATGCCTCTTGAGCATCAAGAGGTTCAGTCGCTTGCCCGTGTCGGGGCAATGCACAGCCGTCACGGCGAGAAAGGCGTCCAACGGCGGCGACTCGTCCGCGGTGCGAAACGCCATCGTGAGGTCAGGCAGCCGCAACGGCGGCTCCACCTCCACCATCACGGTCTCCGCCCGCGCAAGCCGCCGCGCACTGAAAGGCAACAGCCCAACCCCCATCCCACAGGCGGCAAGCCCGATCACGGTGTGCACGTCCCGGGCATGCGTAACTCCGCCGGCCGCGCCAAGCAACGGCTGCAACACACGAACCGCCGCAGGCTCATCGCCGGCAGACGCGGCGATGAGCGCCTGCCCACGCAACTGCTCCACCGCCACCGCAGGCCGGCTGGCGAACGGGTGCGCACGATGACACGCGACGATGAGGTGATCACCGGCCACGGGCACCGCAGTCAGCCTCTCCGCACCATCACCGGTAGGCGCACCACGACTGATCGCCAGATCGATGTCGCCCGCGAGCAGCGCAGCACCACTCTGCGCGGTGGAGAGCTCACGACACTCCAGGTGCACGCCAGGATGCGCCGACCGGAACCGCGCCAGCAACGACGGCAACAACTCGATCAACGCCTCGCCCACGAACCCGAGCCGCAACGAACCAGTCTGCCCACGCGCAGCCCGTCGCGCCTCGGTGGCCCCGGCAGCAACCTCGTCCAGCACGCGCCGCGCATGCACGACGTAAACCTCACCCGCCGCCGTCAACACGGCCCCACGCGCCGTCCGCTCGAACAACGCCGTACCCAGTTCCCGCTCCACCGCTCCGACCTGCCGCGACAACGAAGGCTGGGTCATGCCGAGCGCCAGGGCCGCACGCCGGAAGTGCCGGTGCTCGGCCACCGCCACCACGTATCGCAGTTGCCTCAGTTCCACAGCCCAAGCCTGCCACGCCGATGCCTCCCAAGCATCGCCCCGTGCCAACCGGCGCATGCCACCACAAGCCGCCCCGCGCGGTGCCACCAGGCGCCCAACATCGCAAGGCAACCACGTACGAAGCCTGATGTGGCGATGCGAAGCGAGCCGTGTGAACCTCTGCCGCCTGGGTAGCGGTGAGCCCCGCTCATGGCGATTGGGGCTTGACCTTGAGGGGCTGGGTGCCACCCTGTCTGGGCTCGGCCGGGGCGCTCTTCACCCCGGTCTTTGAGGCCGACTACGCGCCCAGCTAGAGGCTCAAGGTCAAGCCCCAATCGCAACCCCGCACTTCGTCACTACCCGCGCGCCCACCCTCGCAAGGCGACCGTCCGCACGGAACGCGACCAACCCCGCTGGAACGCGACAAACGCCCGCAAGCCGACCCGCACACCGTCAAATCGACGAAAAGTGCGCAGCATCCCCAACAATCGTCGTGCTCTGCACACCCTCCACGCTGACCGGCACATCCCCGGCGATCGTGATCCGATGCAACCGACGCCGAAGGTCGTCGTAGTCCGCAACCCCGTAATGCTGGGTGGCCCGGTTGTCCCACACAGCGACATCCCTATCGCCCCACTGCCACCGCACGGTGTTCTTCCAGCGTGAAAAACAGGTGACCGCGTCCATCCCGGCGCCATGATGTGGGACGGTCGTTCCGGCCGTTGACCCGGCCGGATCCGGATGTGACGCTCCATCTCGCGAGCGCCGGTCGCTGAAACCACCTCACTTCGTCGACCACGTCGTGCCGCTGTTGCGGGCCCGCGGCCTGTTCCGCACCGAGTACACCGGACGGACGTTGCGCGAGCACTACGGCCTGACTCGCCCCGTCAGCCGGTACAGCCGCGTCACCGTGTGAGAGCCCACTCGGCGAAGCTCGTGAGAGGAAGGCCGAGCGCCCTGGCGTACTCGGGGCGCCCCGCCATCCAGGTCTCGTTCAACCGGTCGTGCCCGGCGCCCATCTCCGGCATGCCCGCGGCGAACGCCTCTTCCAGCGTCATGTCCGGCGCCGTGAGTTCTGCTCCGAACGCGTCCGAGAGCACGGCGGCGATCTCCGTCATCGACAGGTGATCGCTCGCCAGTTCCAGTTCGACGCGGTCGAACCGCTCAGGGTCGGCGACGGCGGCGGCCACCGCGACGCCGATGTCCCTGACCGCGACGAGCGCCAGCTTCGTGGCGGGCTTGAGCAGGCTCACCAGACCGCCCTCGATGCCGCGCGGGAACAGGAACGCCGACGACGGCAGGAAGTTCTCCATGAAGAAGCCGGGTTTGAGCAGCGTCCACCGCTCGAACCCGGCCGCGCGGACCCGGTCCTGGATCTCGGCCTTGGTGTTCATCGACGCCTGACGGATCGGGAAGCGCTCGTCCACGACCCGCGGCCCCGCACTGTCCACAGTGGTCTGGATGAACTGCGGAACGCCCGCCTCGACCGCCGCCTGGATCAGATTGGTCGCCTGGGCGAGTTCGCTCGCGAAGTCGAACCCGTCCTGCGTGAACGGCGCCATCTGCACCGAGAACACGGACCGGACGCCCTTGACCGCGGCGGCCAGCGAGTCGCGGTCGAGCAGATCGCCTTCGACGAGTTCGACGTCCAGGTTCTTCGCCCGAGCGGGATCGCGGACCAACGCGCGCACAGGCACACCTGCCGCCTTGAGGGCGTGCACAGCGGCACCGCCCTGCTTCCCGGTAGCTCCCGTGATCAGCACTGGTGCGGACATGACTCTCCCTAGCAGCGGAAACATAAACGGCGGGGCCCGCCGTTTCAACGTCCGCTACGATATGGCGGACCCCGCCACTTAGCAAGCTTGAGGATGAGCATGGCCGATCACCAGCGAGCCGATGCCCGGCGCAACTACGAGCGGATCCTCGCCGTGGCCGAGCAGGAGGTGGCCACGCACGGCGGCGGCGCGTCACTGGAACAGATCGCCCGCGTGGCCGGAGTGGGTTCGGCCACCGTCCGCCGGCACTTCCCCACCCGGCACGCACTGCTGGAAGCCGTGTCAGCGCAACGGATCGAGGCGCTCTGCGTCCGAGCCCGTGAACTGGACGGCGTCGGCGACAGCAGGGACTCGTTGCTCGCCTGGCTGGACGAACTCGTCGCGTACTGCGTCGCCGCGCGCGGACTCGCCACCGCCCTGGCCTACGAGGGCGACCCGGTGAACGGCAACTCGTGCGCATCCGTGGTAGCGGAGGCCTCGGAACCGTTGCTGCGCCGCGCGATTCGGGACGGCGCGGTCCGCGAGGGCGTCACCGCGATCGAACTGGTGACGTTGATCGTCGGCATCGTGATGGTCACCGAGCACCACCAGGATCCGGCCGCCTCGGCCGGGCGGCTGTTCACACTGGCCGTGGCGGGCATCAGCCCGGTACGACGTAGAGAGTGATGACGACCCCTGTCCTGCCGGCGGGGACTTGAACGTCCACTCCCCGGAGTCGCTCACCCTCGGCGACGACCTCGACACTGAGCATCGGGTCCACGTCCTGGGACATGGACGCGTGTGGATCGAACTCACGCCCGAGTTCCCCTTCAGCGCGAGCTTCAGCACGGACGACTTCCACCACCGGCCGTTCGACGGCTGGAGCGGGTGCTTCTGACCTGACAGCGGTGGCGAGGAGGCCCGCCTCCTCGCCACCGTTCACCAGGGCAGTTCGCCGGACTCGTCCTGCAGCGTCCCGGTCGGTCCGTCCGGCCCGAAGGTCGCGAACCGCACGACGACCGCGGCGCTCTCCTCCACCGGCCGCCCGATCCCGAACGCCGCGGTCATGTCCGTGGCGGTCGCGCCGGGCTCCAGCGCGTTGAACTTGATGCCGGGGTGGGACTTCGCGTACTGGACGGTCAGCATCGTCGCCGCCGACTTGGAGGCGGCGTAGAGCGCGAGCGGCAGGCCGAACTCCGGCCGTTCGGGGTTCGTCACCGCCCAGAACGAGCCCAGGCTGCTGGAAATGTTGACCACGTTGGGGTTCTCGGACTTGCGCAGCAGCGGAAGCGCCGCCTCCGTGACGCGGACGATCCCCACCGCGTTGGTGTCGAAGGCCCGCAACGCCATGGGCCCGTCGAGGGCTTCGGTGGCGAGGATGCCGGCGTTGTTCACCAGCACGTCGAGTCGGCCCTGCTCCGCGTCGATCGTGGCCAGGGCGGCGGCCACCGAGGCGTCGTCGGTCACGTCGAGCTGGACGAACCGGGCGCCGAGGTCGGCCGCGGCCTTCTCGCCGCGTTCGGTGTCACGCGCACCGACGTAGACGACGTGACCCAGTTCCAGGAGCTGTTTGGCCGTCTCGAAACCGATGCCCTTGTTGGCCCCGGTGATCAGCGTGATGGTCATGCGCCTCTACCCCTCACTTCTAGAACGATCGATGCAGAACTCGACCGTAGCACGTTCTGAAGCGATCGTTTCAGAAGGCGTAGGATGGAGAGGTGGAGACCACACCGCGCCGCACGACCGGCCGACCGCGAGGGTTCGACGCCGACGAGGCGCTCGACCGTGCCCTGCTGGTCTTCTGGGAGCAGGGGTACGAGGGCGCCAGCCTGGCCAACCTGACCCAGGCCATGGGCATCTCCACGGCCAGCATGTACGCGACCTTCGGCAACAAGGAGCAGTTGTTCCGCAAGGCCCTGGAGCGCTACGACGAGGGCCCGAGCGCGTACGTGCCCGTGGCTCTGGCGGAGCCGACCGCCCTCGGTGTGGCCGCGGCGCTGCTGGCCGGCACCATCCGCACCACCACCCGCCCCGACCAGCCGCACGGGTGTCTCGGGGTGCAGGGCGCGCTGGCCACCGGTGACGCCGGACGGGAAGTGCGCGCGCTCCTGGTCGACTGGCGCAAGAACGGCTTCACGCGGATTCGCGAGCGGTTCGAGCGAGCCGTCGAGGAGGGTGATCTGCCCGCGGGCACCGATCCGGCGCTGCTGGCTCGCTACGTCACCGTCTTGCAGCAGGGCCTCGCCGTGGAGGCCGCCGGCGGCGTCGATCCCGCGGAACTCCAGGAACTCGCCGACGCCGCCCTGCGCAACTGGCCACTGCCCTGACTCACAGCTCCGTGTTGATGATGGCCTCCACCAGCACCTCGCCGTCCTCGGTCAACGAGACTCCGTCCGCGTCGACCGACACGAGACCGCGTTCCGCCAAGGAACCGAACTTCTCCCGCCACGGACTCTCGTGCAGGGACTTGCCGTACAACGCGCTGTGCAGATCAGCGCGCAGAGGCTGCAACGTGGACAACGCCATCTTGACCGCACGAGCCTCCTGCGCGGTGGCGTCGAACCCGGTCGCGGAGCCCAGCGGCACCCTGCCCTCGTCGACGGCCTGGGCGTAGTTCTTCCAGTTCACGTCGGTGATCGCCTCGGAGGCGCGGCAACTGGAGCTGCCACCGAGACCGATCGCGACCTCGGCCTCCTGCTTGTCCTGGTCCACCATGATGGACTTCCACTTCTCCGGGCCGAGGCCGTCGCGGGCGAAGTACATGGTGGGGTGCTCGGTGTAGCCCGCGGCGCGCAGGCCGTCGGTCAGCACCTCGCGCATCCGGTACTGCTCCTGCAGGGTCGGCCAGAAGTGACCGTCGTTGACCAGCTTCTCGCGGTACTGCGGCAGCTGCCACGGCGCCGGCTGCTCCCCCGCCACCCCGGTCCTGGTCTCGGCGTAGGACTTCAGGTGCAGCTTGGTGCACACCACGGCGGTGATCTCGTTCTCCAGCACCACGTCGAGGTCGCGTTTGACGCTGTCGACGGTCTGGTCCAGCAGCCCGTACATCAGGTCGATGCTGACCCACTCGAAGCCCGCGGCCTGCGCGTTGCGCACGAAGTCGACGCACATCTGCGCCGAGTGCTCGCGGCCGCACTCCCGCAGCACGTCGTCGTCGAACGACTGCACGCCGCTGGACAGCTTGGTGCAGCCCAGTTCCCTCAGCGTCTCGAGCTTCGCCGGGGTGAACGTGCTCGGGTCGCCCTCGAAGCGGATCGTCGTGTCGTCGGTGAAGCCGAAGTTCTCCCGGTAGAAGTCGAGCAACCGGCGGATGTCCTTCTCCGGCAACAAAGACGGGGTGCCACCGAACACGTTGAACTCGCCGACGGGCGCGGTCGCCAGCTCCGGCACGCGTTGCAGCCAGAGCTCGGCCTCCCGGATGTTCCAGTCCACCCACTGGGTCAGCTTCTGCTCGTTGCGGCCGCCCTTGACCAGCACGACCGGGTACTGGCAGAAGCGGCACTTGTAGGCACACGTGGGGATGTACGACCAGAGGTGGATCGGCGCGGTGCCGACGAGTTGATCGGTCAGGTCGTCGAGGAAGTTCTCCACGCCGTAGCCCTCGACGTTGCCTGGGAACACGTGGGCGCCGAACGGGTCTTCGGTGACGTAGTCGAGCAGGTGCGCGTTGGCGGGATCCTGCAGCGCCGCCCACACCCTCGGTTCGGGGTCCGTCAGAACTCGGTTCATCAGAACACGCCTCCATTGCCGAAGTAGTTGTGCGCCTCCCCCGACTCACGGTCCTCGCAGTAGTACTTCACGAACTCCGCGAACCTGGCGGCCGGTACCGAGTCGAAGCACTCCGGCAGCGGTGGCGGGAAGCCGATGTCCTCGCCCACCGTCGCACGCAACCGGGCGAAGATCTCGTCCCGGAACTCCAGGTACAGCCGGTACGACGGCGTCTTGTAGGAGTGGATGGGCAGGAAGTCGGTCACGCTCATCTCGGCCTTGATCTCCGCGATGCGCGCGCCGAGCCGATGTGCCAGGTCCTCGCCGAAGAACTCGACCACGGCGTCCTCGTCCAGAAAGGACGGTGTGAGCAGGACGGGGAGGATGGCGTTCTTCGGCGTGAAGTCCTTGATGGAGAACTCCCACGCCTGCAGTGCTTCTGCCTCGGTCAGGTCGACCGTCACCGGCGGCGCCTCCGGCCGGATGTCGCGCATGACGATGATGCCGTCGTTGCCGTACGCGCGGCCGGTGATCACCTCGTCGATGGCGTGGTTGACGCGCCGCGGGTTGATCTCGACCTTGGACTTCGGGGCGTAGGTGATGTCGTGGCCGGAGCCGGCGACCCGGATGCCGAAGTCCCAGTCGTCGGACAGGTGGTTCACGAACCGGCCGTGCTGCAACTGGTAGAAGATCTCGATGCCGCCGACGTCCTCGTAGGCCTCGCGCTCGACCGCGAAGCCCTTGCCGTCGGGAAAGCCGCCGAACAACGAGAACGTCACCGCGCGGCACCGCAACGTGCGCTGGATCGCGTCCCAGAGTCGTGGCCTGCCAACGAAGTGCTCGGCGTTGTAGTAGTAGTCGCACACGCCGATCGCGGCCTTGTCCTTCTCCATGGCCGCCAGGAGCTCGGTGAGCCAGCGACGATCGACCCGGCAGTCCGCGTCGGCCGACATCAGGTAGAAGCGCTCGCCGGGATCCTTCCGGTTCCGGCTCCTGCGCACCGCGAACTCCATGCCCGCCCGGCGCGCACACGCGACGCCCTGCTCTCGTTCGCTGATGACCTGGATGTCGACCGGAGAACTCTCGGCGAACCGGCGGGCGATCTCGACCGTGTCGTCGGTGGAGTTGTTGTCCACCAGCACGATCTCGTAGCTGCCGGGCTCTATGTCGTCCTGGTTCTGCAACGACAGCAGCACGGCGTCGATGTTCGCGGCCTCGTTGTACACCGGCAGCACGACGCTGAGCCGGACCTCCGCGCCCATCGCGGGCGGGTACAACGTTGTCACCAGCTCGTCCGCGACCTCGCGGGTCTGCGTGCCGAGCTGCCGGTTGTGCGCCACCACTTCCGCCCGCCTCTCCGCGTTCGTCATGAGATCGTGCACCTGCCGCGCGAACTCCGGCGTCGGCAGGTCGTGCTCCAGGATGTCCAGCACCGGCGCCTCGAAACCGGCGTACACCGTGTCGTACAAGGCATAGCGGCTCGCGATGTACGGCACACCGGCCGCGATCGCCTCGCCGATGGGGTTGCCGTAGCTCTCGTAGTCGTACGACGTCAGGAACGACACGACGTCGGCGTGCGCGAGCAGGTCGCGGACCGAGAACTCCGCGCTGGCCGACTCGCACGGCTCCAGCACCCCGCCGAAGACGACCGGCACCTGGAGTTCTTCCGCGAGCGCGCGGAGTTTCCCGGTCTCGGCCGGGTTCTCCTCGGTGTCGCCCGCGATGAACAGGCACGTGCCCGGTAACTGGGCCACCAGGTGCAGGTCCCGATCGATGCGCTTCTGCGGGATGATCCTGGTGAACCTGGCGATGACCTTCGTGTCCGGCGTGATGCCGTGCCGTTCCAGGAAGTCCGGCCGGCCGGGACGGCTCGGCGGCGTGAAGGTGTTCGGCAGCACGTCCAGGTTGCGCAGGTGCGGCATCCATTCGAGCGTGCGGCGCTTCGCTTCCTCGTGCAGCGCGAAGTAGTGGATGTGCGGTGAGTTCACCATCGGAGGCGTTGCCGGATAGGGAAAGCTGCCGTACTTCGCCGGCTCGCTCTGCCACATCAGGTCGTGGTCACGCCACAACACGAACTTGCCGAGCTCGTGCGCGGCGCCGTATCCGGCGATCGCCCGGTAAAGGGCCTTGGTGTAGGCGACGTTCTCCGGCAGCGTGCCGTTCTCGACCACGACGAGCGTGACGCCGCGGTCTTCCCAGGTCCGCACGATCGCGTCCGCGAGTGCTTCGGTGACGCGATCGGTGTCGGGCAACTCGTTGCGACGCACGGATTCCAGCGTCGCCGCCACGAATTCCCGGTCGTAGCCCTCGATGTGCGCGACACCGTCGACGCGATCCAGCGTCACCCAGTCCGGCACGCGTTCGTGCCGATAGTCCTGGAAGAACCGGTCTTTGTCGGCCTTGATGTCGTACCCGAGGTCGAGATGAACGCCGAAACCCCGGTCAGCGAAGGACTTGGCGGTCTTGAGGAACTCGACCACCACTCCGGACATTGCCGTGGCATCGAAGGAAACACCCCAAAGAGCCGGCATTGGCTGCTCCGTTTCGAGTGAGTCACTCTCACTCGAACCTAGCATGGAAGCGCTTCCCCGCCAGGTTGCGTCTCAATGGGCTCCACACGCGAACGGACCGCCCACCACGTTCAGCGGTGAGCGGTCCGTTCCTGCGTCACTTGGTGGCGATCCTGTCCCCGACCCTGATGAGGTCCGGGTTCGTCAGGAACCGGGAGTTCTTGGCCACCAACGCCTGCCAGCCCCCGTCGACGCGGAGTTCGGTGGCGATGCTGCTCAGCGTGTCACCGGCCTTGATCGTGTAGTCGCCGTCCGGGTTGCTCGCCGACGGCGCGGCCGCCGGGACCACGGGCACGACCCGCGACACGGCCTTGCCTGCGTTCGGAACGTGCCGCTGGCGAACCGGCTGCGGGCTGCTTCCCCCACGCCGGCCGCACGAGCCCCACGCTCCGATTCCCTGGCTGGCCAGCACGCGTTCCGCGACGCGGATCTGCTCCTCGCGGGAGGCCTGGTGGGCACTGCCGGTACCGCCGTTGGCCTTCCAGGTGGACGGGCTGAACTGCAGTCCGCCGGAGTAGCCGTTGCCGGTGTTCGTCGACCAGTTGTTACCGCTCTCGCACTGCGCGATCCGGTCCCAGTCGACGGACGGCGCGGCGGAGGCGATGGTGCCGCCCGCCGCGAGCAGTGCCGCCGTGGAAGCGGAGAGGAGCAGGACGCGGGCGGTGGTGACGCTGAGCTGACGCATGTCCCTTTTCGGGCCCCGCCGCGCTCTCGCCGGTGAGGGCGCCTGTCCGGCGGAGACGTGTTCCGTGACCTGGAACAGGGCCCGGCCGCTGGACAGGTGAGCGCACGGCGGGCCCTGGTGCTGCAGCGGCCTTGCGGTCGCTGGCAGGACCGTAAGAACGCTCGGAGGGATCCGCACGGCCGGAGGCGGGCAAGATCACTCGATCGGTGATGATCACGAACTTCGTGTTTCGGCTTCGCGCGACGGTGTTCACGGTGGACGTGTTTGCGCCACCGCCGTCAGGTCGATCCGTCGGTCAGCGGCTCGCCAGTCCGCCAACCGCACCCGTGTGCGCCGAGCAGCTGAGAGGACCCGATGTCTGACCTTCCCACCACCAACGACGCCGGCATCCCGGTCGAGAGCGACGAGCACTCGCTCACGATCGGCGCCGGTGGCCCGATCGTCCTGCAGGACCACTACCTCATCGAACAGATGGCGCAGTTCAACCGGGAACGCATTCCGGAGCGCCAGCCGCATGCCAAGGGCAGCGGCGCGTTCGGCAGGTTCGAGGTGACCGCGGACGTGTCGTCCTTCACGAGGGCTGCGGTGTTCCAGCCTGGTGTCACGACCGACGTGCTGGCCCGGTTCTCGACCGTGGCCGGTGAGCGGGGCAGCCCCGACACCTGGCGCGACCCCCGCGGGTTCGCGCTGAAGTTCTACACCTCAGAAGGTGTGTACGACATGGTCGGCAACAACACGCCGGTCTTCTTCATCAAGGACCCGATGAAGTTCCAGCACTTCATCCGCTCGCAGAAGCGGCGGGCCGACAACAACCTGCGCGACCACGACATGCAGTGGGACTTCTGGACGCTGTCACCGGAGTCCGCGCACCAGGTCACGTGGCTGATGGGCGACCGGGGCATTCCGCGCACGTGGCGGCACATGAACGGCTACAGCTCGCACACCTACATGTGGGTCAACGCCGCAGGTGAGCGCTTCTGGGTGAAGTACCACTTCAAGACCGACCAGGGTGTCGAGTTCTTCACGCAGGACGAGGCGGACCAGCTCGCCTCCGCCGACACGGACTACCACACGCGCGACCTGTTCGAGTCGATCGCGAAGGGCGACAACCCGAGCTGGACGCTGTTCGTGCAGGTCATGCCGTTCGACGAGGCCGAGGGCTACCGGTTCAACCCGTTCGACCTGACCAAGGTCTGGCCGCACGCGGACTACCCGCTGACCGAGGTCGGCAAGTTGACCCTCGACCGCAACCCCACCGACCACCACACGGAGATCGAGCAGGCCGCGTTCGAGCCGAACAACCTGGTGCCCGGCATCGGCGCCAGCCCGGACCGCATGCTGCTGGGCCGGATGTTCGCCTACGCCGACGCGCACCGGTACCGCATCGGCGCGAACTACAAGCAGATCCCGGTCAACGCCTCGAAGTCACCGGTGAACAGCTACAGCAAGGACGGCGCGATGCGGGTCACGAACGTGTCCGACCCCGTCTACGCGCCGAACTCCAAGGGCGGCCCCCGCGCCGACGTCGAGCAGTACGGCACACCGGCGGGCTGGGCCGCGCAGGGCGACATGGTCCGTGCCGGCTACGTCTCGCACGCCGAGGACGACGACTGGGGTCAGGCCCGCACGATGGTCCGGGAGGTCCTGGACGACGACGCGCGGGCACGGCTGGTCGACAACGTCGTCGGCCACCTGCTCAACGGCGTGTCCGAACCGGTGCTGGTCCGCGCGTTCGAGTACTGGCGCAACGTCGACGAGGACCTCGGCAAGCAGGTGGAGGCCGGGGTGCGCGCCAAGGAGGACGAAAAGGACCCGAAAGCGGAGAAGCAGGCGAATCCGGCACGCGAGAGCATGCAGCGAAAAGCCTGAACCATGTTTTCGGACACGTTTGTCCTCAACGGCAGAGGGAATCCGATGGACATGGGTGCTGATGACAAGCTGGACGCCAAGGGCGACGAACTCAAGGGCAAGCTGAAGGAAGGCGTCGGTGACGCCACGAACGACCGCGGTCTGCAGGCCGAAGGCAAGACGGACCAGGCCAAGGGTCACCTGAAGGAAGCGGCGGAGAAGGTCAAGGACGCTTTCAAGAAGGACTGACCGTCACGCCGTTGAGGGCCCCACATCGTTGATGTGGGGCCTTCGGCATTTCACGACAACGGCCGGGAAATCGCGACGTGCTTCTGACAGTGGCGATCTCCCGGCCGGTTCCCGCATTCGTCACCCGTGCGTTTCGCGGCCCGGCGTACTAGCGGGCCAGGCTGTTGAGCACCTCGGTCATCTGCTTCTCGGTGTCGTTGCCGAGCTTCTCGAACACCACCTTGGCCAACGGCGCGGCGAGCTTGGCCGCACCGTTGAACTCGAGGTCGTTGGTGTAGGTGATGCTCGAACCCGTGCCGCTGGGCGTGACCTCGATGGTCTCGGTGGAGGTGGCGGTGTCGTTGCGGCCCACCAGCACGATCCGGTCGTCGAGGAGCTGTTCGAGCGTGTAGGTCAGTTCGGTGGTGACGCCCGCGATCTTCGAGGTGTTGTGCCAGTTCGCCCCGACCTGGACAGGTCCGCTGTCGTTGCGGGTGCAGCTCTCGGTGCCGGGATCCCACTGCACGGCGTTGCCGAAGTCGGCCAGGTACGGCACCGCGGTCTGGGGCGGGGCCTCGACGGTGAACGTGCGGGACACGGTGGTCATGGCTCGAACCTTTCGCTGGAGATGCGTTCCGGGTACCCACCGAGGGAGCGCTCAGTCGTTCTCGGCGTACGCGGCGGCGCTGCGCCGTTGCCGGTCGCGCTTGAGCTCCTTCTCCAGGCCGTGCCGCTGCCCGCCGGCCAGGTCGTCGCGGGCCGCGCGTTCGACGTCGCGGAACACGTCGTAGTACATGTCGTCGTACTCCTCGACGATCTGGAACGTCCACCGTCCAGGAAGGACGTTGCGGCCCACCAGGTCGCGTTGCACCCGCTTCGCGTGTTCGCCGTGCCCCGCTTCGCGCAGCGCCGCGATCGCCGCGTCGAGCTCGAAGTCCGCGGTGCCGGTCAGCTGGTGGAACGAGTACAGGTGCCCGCGCGCGCGTTCGGTCGTCTCCAGCGCTTTGCGGAGCTTGCCCAGCGCTTCGATCGTCTTGTCGTCCATGCCGACCCGAATACCCCGCTGCGGTTCGCGCCTACCCCGCACGGGTAACCGCAGATCGCAACGTCCAGGAAGAGCGGAGACGGTCACTTGGCCAACGCGTGCGCCGACACCGTGGGTGTTGAAGAAGAGTTCCTGCTCGTCGATCCGGCCTCCCGGCGCACGGTGATGCGCGCGCCTGCCGTGCTCGCCCGGCTGCACGGCACGGAACTGACCAAGTTCCACGCGGAGCTGGCCGGAACCCAGGTGGAAGCCGCAACCGGGCCGTGCACCAGCGTGGTCGCCCTCGGCGAGGCACTCACGCACGCCCGCACGATGGTCGCCGACGCCGCCCGAGAAGAGGGCGTGGAACTGCTTTCCCGTGGCACGCCGGTCAAAACCGCCACGCATTCGATCGTCACGGAAGGCGCTCGGTACCACCGCATACTCGACGCCTACGCGGGCGTCATCGAGGACTACGAGGCCAGCGGGTGCCACGTGCACGTCGGCGTACCGGACCGCGAGACGGCAGTGGCCGTGCTGAACCACGTGCGGCCCTGGCTGCCCACGTTGCTGGCGCTGTCGGCCAACTCCCCCGACCGCGGATACGCGAGCTGGCGGACGGTGCTGCAGTCGAGGTTCCCCGGCGCGGGCGTGCCTCCGCTGTTCTCCGGCGCGGAGGAGTACGACGCGCACGTCGGGCGGATGGTGGCCTGCGGAACGCTCGTGGACCGGTCGCAGTCGTTCTGGCTGGTGCGCCTCGGCTCGTCGCTGCCGACGGTCGAGTTCCGCGTGGCCGATGCCGCCGCCGAAGTGGACGACGCGGTGCTGCAGGCGGCACTCTCCCGTGCTCTCGTGCACACCGCCCACGACGACGTCCTCACCGGCAAAGAACCTCCCGCAGTGCGGGACGACGTGCTCGCGGCCGCGGTGTGGGCCGCGTCCAGGTACGGCATCGAGGGCGCCGCCGTCGATCCGTGGCGGGAGTGCCGGGTACCCGCGACCGCGTTGGTCGACGACCTGCTCAAGCACGTGACGTCCGCTTTGGACGAACGCGGCGAGCTGTCGCTGGTCCACGGGCTCATCGCCAAGCGCGTGTGACAGGTCGGGGAAACGTCCTTCGCAGCACGGCCTGTCGAATGCGCTGAGGGCGTGCGAAAGGCGTTGTGAACCGGGCCGCTGAGATCAGTTTGCGGGGTGAAGGCACGGGTAGCCGCCCCACGACCGAAGCGGTTCACCCTTCACGGGAGAAGACATGTCCCGAACTGAAACGACCACGCGCACACGCCTGGCGCTGCGCCGCAACCGCGCCCACCTCGGGCGCTAGTCGCGGTTCTGCTTCCCCGGCGGGCAGCGGAACGATCACCGCCGAGGAAGCTGCGGGCGTCCGCCCAGCTCGTGCCTCTGCTCTGGAAGAAGGCGAACGACCCGTGACACCGCATCACTCGAACAGCCCGCCGATCGGCGATGCCCTGGACGAGGTGACCAGCGCGCTGGACGCCCTCGGCGAGGCGCTCGGCCGCTCCGAGGACCTTCCCGCGCTGGTCGAGCTGGTGTGCCATCAGGTGAGGCACGCGGTGCCCGGCGCCGAAGAGGTGTCCGTGACGCTGCTCGACACCGGCAAGCCGTTCACAGCGTCGTCCACCAGCGAACTTGCCAAGGAGCTCGACGAGGTCGAGTACCGCGAGGACTCCGGCCCCTGTGTCGACGCGGCGAAGCAGGGACAGCTCATCCGTGCCGGCATGGGGGAGGCGTTGGAACGCTGGCCGGTCTTCGCCAGGGCGTGCCGGTCGGCCGGCATGGTCAGCTTCCTGTCCACCCCGTTGGTGGTCGACGACCAGCACGCCGGTGCCATCAACGTCTACTCGGCGCGCGACCACGGGTTCGCCGACCTCGACGGCCCGTTGCTGGGCCTCTACACCGCCGCGGCCGAGGTCGCGCTGCGCAGCCACAGCAGGTACCTGCGAGCCTCCGAGCACTCCGCACACCTGCGCACCGCACTGGACTCCCGCGCCGTGATCGACCAGGCGAAGGGAATCATCATGGCGGTGCGCGGCGTCAGCGCGGATGACGCGTTCGGGGTGCTCGTCGAGCATTCGCAGCGGGAGAACCGCAAGGTGCGGCTGGTCGCCGAGGAATTCATCGCCGGAGTGCTGAACGGCCGGTGAGTCGCGGGTGTGCAGCTCACCGCCACGACCAGCGGCCAAACGTCGCGTGCCTCGCGTTTGTGACGCCTTCGCGCGGCAATCCGGCTCCTACTGACTGAGCCGAGGAGAACCGCGCACATGCGTGCATTGCGTTCGTTGCATTCCATCACCCGTGAGCACATCGGAACGGCGATGCTCGGTGTCCAGCTGGTGGCCCATCCCGTCTGGCGTCACGCTGATCCGGACGAGGGCGCCGGTGCGGGCGTTCTGCTCGTGCCCGGCTTCGGAGCCGCGGACGCCGCGCTGAGCCCGACCAGCATCTGGCTGGCTCACCGCGGTTACCGTCCGGCAGGAGCCCGCATCGGCTTCAACCTCGGTTGCACCACCGAACTGGTCGACCGCATCGAGCGACGGCTCGAGGAACACGCGGACGTCACCGGCGGACCGGTGGTGCTGATCGGACACAGCCGCGGTGGTGGCCTCGCCCGGCTCGCCGCCGTGCGCAGGCCCGATCTGGTCCGCGGTCTCGTGATGCTGGGAAGCCCCGTCGTCGACCCGATGGCCGCCAACGCGAACGTGATGCTCGCCGCGCACGCGCTCACCAGGCTCGCCGCGGTCGGCGTCCCCGGACTCATGGACCGTGAGTGCTTCAACGGAACCTGCCACGAGAACAGCACCAGGGCACTGGCCACGCCGCTGCCGCCGGGAGTTCCGGCCGTGTCGCTGTACTCCCGGACCGACGCCGTCGTGCCGTGGCGGCTGAGCCTCGACCCGTCCGCGGAGTGCGTCGAGGTGAAGAGCACCCACATCGGCATGGGCCTCGCACCGGACGTCTACACCGCCTTGCAGCCACGGCTCGCCGCCTGGGCCAGCGGCCACCTGATCGCACAGCGTGTCGGACGAGTCGCGCGCGGGTAGCCTGAAACCGTTGGCAAATGCCGCAACCGCCCAGACCCGCGGCCTCATCACCTCGTCGTGAGGAGAACCACGGTGGGCAGCAGGTCCGAGCAAGCCACCTCCACGCGGATGACGATCGCGCTGGTCTCCGAACACGCCGGCCCGCCGGCCGCACCGGGCGCGTTGGACGCCGGCAGTCAGAACCTCTACGTGGCAGGGCTCGCGACCGCGTTGTCCGCCCTCGGCCACCGAGTGGTCGTCTACACGCGATGCGATGATCCCCAGGTCCCGCGACGAGTGCGCACCAGCGACGGCTACACCGTCGTGCACGTACCGGCCGGACCTGCCAGGAAGATCACTGAAGACGAGGTCCTCGCCCACCTGGGCGACTTCGTCCAGTTCCTCAGAACCGACTGGGAAACGCAGGTACCCGATGTCGTGCACGCCCACGGCTGGCTCTCCGGTCTCGCGGCGGTGTTGAGCGCACAGCACACCCGGATCCCGGTGCTGCAGTCCTACCACGCAGTGGGAACGACATCGCGCCAGGATCGGCGCACGAACGACCCGGTCTCCACCAAACGCCTTGCGGTCGAACGACTTGTCGGCCACGAGGCCGCCCGCGTCGTCGCCGTCTCGTCGGACGAGGCCCGCGAGGTACTCCGGATGGGGATAGAACGAACGAAGTTGTCCGTGGTGCCGCGGGGCGTCGACCTCGATCTGTTCACACCGCAGGACTCCCCCACCGCACGGACAGGCCTGCGTCAAATCGTGTCGGTGGGAAGACTGCTGCCGCACAAGGGTTTCGAGGACACGATCCGCGCTCTGTCCAAAGTGGAGGACGTCCGGCTGGTGATCGCCGGCGGTGCCGCGGAAGGCGATGTCCGCGGTGATCCCGAAGCGCGGCGGCTGCTGACACAGGCCCAGGCACTGGGAGTCTCGGAGAAGGTCCGGTTCGCCGGTCACGTGCCTCACGCCGACCTGCCCGTCCTGCTCCGGTCCGCGGACGTGGTGGTGTGCACCCCGCGGCACCGGTCGTCCGGCAGCGTGGCGCTGGAAGCGATGGCGTGCGGCGTTCCGGTTCTCGCGACCGAGGTCGGCGCGCTCGTCGACTCCGTGATCGACGGGCTCACCGGCGTGCAGGTTCCGCCGAGAAGGCCGGACGCGATAGCCAGGGCGTTGCGGTCGCTGCTCGCCGACGGCACGCAGCGGGAACTTCTGGGCGCCGCCGGGCGCGATCGCGTGCACGCGAGGTACTCGTGGCAGCGCATCGCCACCGACCTCGTGCGGACCTACACGGCAACGATCAGCAACCACCCAGCGGCCAAGACCTCCGTGCGCCTGTCACCGTCGCTCAGGCACTAGGCGGGCGAGGCGGAGTCCGTGTCGGCGCCGTGGTCGGCCTCGCGTTCGGTGCGGCCGGCTCCGTGCCAGTCCAGGCAGAGCACGGTGGCGTCGTCCTGGAGGTGATCGCGGTAGGCGCGCCGCACGGCCCGGGTCGCCGCCCGCACCACCTCCCTGGGGTGCAGCGCTTCGGTGTCGCGGAGCAGTGCGGGCAGGTCGACGTCTTCGGCGTCGCGTTCGAACATGCCGTCGGTGAGCAGCATCAGCCGATCGCCGGGGAGCAGGTCCAGCCCCTGCACCCGGTAGGGGTGCGGCTGGACGCCGAGGAGCAGGTCGATCTTCAGCTTGAGCGGCTCCACCACGCCGTCGCGCAGCAGCAGCGGTGCCGGGTGACCGGCGTTGACCAGTGTGACCGCTCCGTCGCGCAGGTCCACGCGCACCAGCAGTCCGGTCGCCAGCGCTCCGCGGCGGTGGTCCATCAGCGCGAGGTTGGCCCGCTCCGCCTGCTCGGCCAGGCCGTGGCCGGCCCGCCGAGCCCCGCGCAGTGCGCTGACCAGCAGGGTCGCGGTCAACGCCGAGCCCACGTCGTGGCCGACGGCATCAGTGATCGACAGGTGCAGGACGTCGCGTTCCACCGCGTAGTCGTAGGTGTCGCCGCCGATGTCGTGGGCCGGTACCAGTGCACCGGCGACGGTGAACTGGGCAGCCTCGCAGCAGGACGCCGTGGGCAGCAACTGGTGCTGGATCTCCGCGGCCAGGCTCATCGTCGTGGTGCGCCTGCCGGAGTGGTAGAGATCGGTGAAACGACGGTCGGTGACGATGACGTAGGCCAGTGCGTGCGCGGCCTCGCCCAGCTGTGCCAGCACCTCCTCGTCGAGTGAGGGCACGGTCACCTCCAGCACGCCGACGCAGTCGCCGCGGTTGGTCACCGGCAGCGCCACCCGCACGCCGTCGCCGTCCTGCTCCTGCCGCGGCTGCTGGGTGCGCAGCACCTCCTCGTAGACGCTGTCCCGCAGATCGATGCGCGCCGCGCCACCCCCGCCGAGGTCCCACGTGGTCGAGGTGAGCCGCACCAGCTGCTCGTCGCCGACGTCGATCAGCAGGAACGACACGTCGAACGCCTTGAACCGCTTCGCCAGGTCGCGTGCGACGACCCCGACCGACGCCGTCGGCGGTGCGCTCTCGGCGGCCGCCAGCACATCGCCGGTTCGCAGCGCGTCGCCGTTCATTCCACCTCCGTGCAGTCAGGTCACCCCAACCACACCACCCGCACCGGTCGAGCGCAACGAGACCACCGGCGACTCCCGGAACCGGTACGCGATAGAGGCGAGAACGAAACGCGTGATCACCAGGTGTGCGTCCGTGATCTGCGCACGACGAGGTCACACACCCGGCAACTGCGGACGTCAAGCGCGTTCGTCACGTTGGCCGACACGCTGGTCACCGAGTTCGACGTCGCGGACTCGCTGGACCTCCTCAAGCAGCGGTGCGTCGAACTGCTGGACGTGTTCGCGGCCGGGATCACCCTGATCGGCCCCGACGGCGTCGCTCACGTCATGGCCGCCTCATCGCGGCCGATGAACGACGGTCAGGTCGATCTCGCTCAGGCGCTGGCCGCTGTCGCCACCATCGGCATCCCGCAACACCGCGCGCTGGAACACCACGACCAGATCGCCGGCCAGTTGCAGACCGCGCTCTCCAGCCGCGTCGTCGTCGAACAGGCCCGCGGCGTGCTCGCCCAGAACGGCGGCCTGTCCACGGACGACGCCCTTGTCCGGCTGGACGGCCACGCACGCGTGAGCAATCGCCCTCTCACCTCGCTCGCCGCCGCTGTGGTCACGGGGACCGTCGATCTCGACGCCGTGCTCGCCCATCCCCACGACCACCGCCGTTACCTCCGCAGCGCGCCCCGAGTTCCGGTCCTGAGCATCGCGACGGCGAGGGCGGAGCCGATGGTGCCCGCTCCGAGACCGATCTCGACGAGGTCGTCGAACGCGCGCTGGTGGTCGCGGGCCGCGGTCGTCGCCAGGTCGACCAGCAGGGGTGTGCGCGTGAGCCGGGCGAGCGCGTCGGTGTGCCGCAGGTGCCTGCCGAGCCGGTGGCGCAGCGATCGGCGGTACCGGTCGGCAGGTTCCGGTGTCATGGCGGCGGTGCCGGCGAGGAATCCGGACAGGACGGCGTAGTAGATCCCCTCGCCGGTGAGCGGGTTGATCAGCGAGGCGGCGTCACCCGCCAGCAGAACACGGCCGTGGCCGACGTCGGGCCTGCCGGGTGACAGCGGCAGCCGGTGCCCGCGCAACGTGATCGGCGGGCAGCCGGGCAACAGTTCGTGCAGTCGTTCCACCAGGTGCGCCCTCGTGGGTGGGTCAGCGCGGACGAGTTCGCCGTAGCCGACGTTCGCGGTGCCGTCGCCGACCGGGAAGACCCAGGCGTACGCGGGCCAGTGCGCGGTGGTCATCACGAGTCGTTGTTCACCGGCGGGCCACGGTTCCGCGCTCGTGTACCCGCGCAGCGCGATGGCGGTGGTACCCGCCGGCGCCCGGCCGGCCCCGCATTGCCGTCGTACGAACGACTCCGCGCCGTCCGCGCCGATGACCGTGCGGGCGTGGACCAAGCCGTCGACGTCGACGCCGTCGCCGGCCGGGGTGAGCGTGCGGACCCGGTGCCGTCGCAGCTGCGCGCCGGCGTCGCACGCAGCTTGCACGAGCCGTGCGTCCAGCAGCGCGCGGGGCACCACCGAGGCCGGGCGCGCGAACCGGCGGGCAGCCGTCACACCTCGCGGTGACGTCAGCCGCAGATCGTGGACCGGGGCGGTACCGGCCGTGAGCGCGGTGACGTCCACGCCGAGCCCGGCCAGGACGTCCAGGGCGTGCGGTGCGACTCCGTCACCGCAGACCTTGTCGCGGGGGAAGTCCGCGGCGTCCAGCAGCAGCACGCGGGCCGCCGGGTTCGCGCGCAACGCCGCCAGCGCGGCCGTCGAGCCTGCCGGTCCGGCGCCGACGACGACCAGGTCCCAGCTGCCGCGCGCCGTCATCAGCGGGCGAGCTGGTCGACGGCGGCGGCGAACAGCCACGGCGCGCGGACGGCGGCGGGAACGATCCGGCGTCCGAGCACGGGGCGATTCCTGGCCCACAGCAAGGACTCCGTCAACCAGCGCGATCGTCGTGACGTGCGGGTCCACGCTCGTTCGTAGTCGGCGGGCCGCCCGGCACGCAGGCATCGGACGAGGTCGGCCGCGGTGGTCAGGGACAGCGCCAGCCCTTCTCCGGTGAGCGCGTCGACGTACCCCGCCGCGTCTCCCGCGAGCAGCACGCGGCCGGCCACCCGGCCAGTCGTGCGCTGTCGCAGCGGTCCAGCGCCCTTCACCCGCGAGACCGGGTGCGCGCCGGCCAGACGTGCCTCCAGTTCGGGGAAGGCGGTCAGCTGGTCGGTGAAACCGCCGCGGACCGAGGACAGGATCGCGACCCCGACCGTGTCCGGTGCCACGGGCGTCACGTACGCCTCCGACCGCGCTGCCCACGTCACCTCGACCCCGCTGCTCCAGGGGGTGAGGGCGAAGTGGCGGCGCAGTCCCCATCGCGGAGCGGAAGTCCTCGCCCGCGAGGTGAGGCCGACTAGATCGCGGATCGACGAGTGAAGACCGTCGGCGGCGACGAGGTAGCGCGCCCGCAACCCACCGGCCCGCACGTGGTCGTCGTGCTGCTGGACGTCGGTGATCTGCTTGGCCAGCACCGGTATCCCGGCGCGTCCGGCCGCCGCGCCCAGGGCGTCGTGCAGGCAGGTGCGGCGGACCCCGAGTCCGGTGCCGCCGCGGAACGGCGCGTGCGCGACCAGGGCGCCCTGCCGGTAGGTGATGCCCTCGATCAGGTGTCCCGGCGGATCCACGCCGAGCGCGGCGAGTGCCCGCACGGCAACGGGCATCAGTCCTTCCCCGCAAGCCTTGTCGAGCACGCCGGGCCGCTTCTCGCAGACCACCACGTCCAGGCCCGCCCGCGCGCAGCCCAGCGCGACGGCGAGACCGGCGGGGCCGCCTCCAGCCACCACCACGTCGTGCATCCGGTCAGGCATCCACGGATCGCAACGCGTCGTTCTCCGCGCGGATGCGGACCGTCAGCAGACCCGCGTTCAGCACGGTGAACACCACAGCGGTCAGCCAGGCGTCGTGCACCAGCGGTAGAGCGAACCCCTCGACCACGACGGCGACGTAGTTGGGGTGCGGGAAGAGGCGGTAGGGGCCGTGAGTCACGCGGGGCAGCCCGGGCACGACGACGATCCGGGTGTTCCACTGACGCCCGAGCACCCGGATGCACCACCACCGCAACGCCTGCGACAGCACGACGAGCGCGAGCATCGGCCAGCCGAGCACGGGCGTGAAGTCCCTGTCCGCCAGCCAGACTTCGAGCAAGCAGCCCGCCAGCAGGCCGGTGTGCAGCACGACCATGAACGGGTAGTGCGCGAACCCGGTCTCACGCCCTCCGCGGGCGAGGCTCCACGCCATGTTGCGCTTGGCGACGACCAGTTCGGCCAGCCGCTCGACCGCGACGAGACCGACCAGCACCGAGTACCACACCTGGCTCACCACCTCAGCAACACCAGTTCCGCGCAGAAGCCCGGTCCCATCGCCATCACCACGCCCCAGTCGCCGGGAGAAGCGGGTCTGGCCGCGAGGGTGTCGGCGAAGACGTGCAGCACGGACGCGGAAGACAGATTTCCTATCTCGTGCAGCGATCGCCACGTCATCGCGAGATCCTCCTCGTCGAGGCCGAGCACCGACTGGATGGCCTCGATGACCTTCGGCCCGCCGGGGTGGCAGATCCAGCGGGCGATGTCGCCGATCTCCAACCCGTGCGGTGCCAACAGGTGCTTGACGTCGTCGGCGAGATGTTCGCGCACGAGCTCGGGAACCTCGGATCCCAGCACGATCTTCAAGCCACTGCTGCCGATGTCCCAGCCCATGGCGCGTTCGGAGTTCGGGTACAGGTGACTGAGCGAGTCCACGACCTGTGGCCCCGCGGCCGCACCGGGATGCTCCGAGCCGACGGCGACGACCGCGGCGGCACCGTCACCGAACAGACCGGAGGCGATCATGTTGGCGGCGCTGGGATCCTGGCGCTGCACGGTCAGCGAGCACAGCTCGACGGACACGAGCATCGCCACCGAGGTCGGCCAGCCGCGCAGGAAGTCGTGCAGTCGTGCGACACCCGCCGCTCCGGCCAGACAACCGAGACCGATGATCGGGATCCGCTTCACGTCCGGCCGCATGCCGATGCGGGCGGCGATCCGCGCGTCGAGGGACGGCACGACGACGCCGGTGACCGTCGTGGAGATGATGAGATCCACATCGGACGGTCGCAGCCCCGCGTCCGCCAACGCGGCCAGAGCGGCCTCACAACCGAGATCGACCGCGACGGAGAGGAAAGCGTCGTTCGCAGCGGTGAAGCCGTCGAGCTCGCTGTACTGCTCGATGGACAACGCGAGATGCCGGGAACCGACGCGGGCGCTGCTGTGGAACCGGGCCGCCACCGCGCGGGCGGTGGAATCCGGCAAACACAACTGCGCGAACAGGTTTGTGAGCCGAGCCTGCGGGTAGCGATGCGGCGGAAGAACACCGTGCACCGCCGAAATTGTCGTCACCCCTTGTACGGTACGGCTTCCGCCTACACTCGGCAGATGAGCGGCACAGCGGTCCACAGCGGGAAGTCGTCGCGCACACTGCTCGGACTCGCGCAGGCCTGTCATCCCCTGCCCAGTCTCGCGGTCACCGCGGTGGCCGTCCTTCTGGGACTGGGCAACGGGCTCGACGGCCCGCGCACGATCCTGCTCGGCGCCGCAGTGCTCGCCGGACAGCTGTCGATCGGCTGGTCCAACGACTGGATCGACGCGGCGCGCGACCGTGCCACCGGCCGCACGGACAAACCCGCTGCCACCGGAAGCGTTTCCGTGCGCGCGGTCGCGGTGGCGGCCACAGCGGCATCGGTCGCGACGGTCGTGTTGTCGTTGCTGCTGGGGTGGTTCGCCGGCATCGCGCTGATCCTGAGCGTCATGGGTGGCTGGGCGTACAACCTCGGTCTCAAGGCCACGGTCTTCTCCGGTGCCGCCTACCTGTTCGCGTTCGGCGCGCTGCCGGTCGGTGTGTACGCGGCCGCGCCGGGAGAGCCGTGGCCGCCGTGGTGGGTCCCGGTGGTCAGCGCGCTGCTCGGGTTCGGGGCACATTTCGCCAACGTGCTCCCGGATCTGCGCGCGGACGCCGAAACCGGCGTGCGCGGTCTGCCCCACCGGCTCGGCCCGCGCGCCGGGGTGATCGTCATGGCCGCCGCCCTCGCTGCGGCGTCCGCGGTGCTGGGCCTCTCCCCCGCCGGAGCGTCCGTCCTCTACTCGGTGGTCGTGGTGACGGCCGGGATCGCGCTGGCCGCCGCCACCACCGTGGCCGCGATCCGCGCACCGCACAGCGCGATCGCCTTCCGGCTCACCGTCGCGATCGCGCTGCTGGACGTGGTGCTGCTCATCACGATCACCGCGTGACGGGCCACCGTCCCCGCGTCCGTTCCAGGGCCGGGAACGGCTCGAAGACGTTGCCGGGTGTGGGGTCGACCGGCGTCCTGGTCAGCCCCGCCAGCCGGAACAGCGGCCCGACGAGCAGGTCGTAGAGCCTTGGCACGCAACGGAACGCCGTGATGATCAACGGATTTCCCGGCCCCACCCGCACCGAGACGTGCCGACGGGGGTGGTCGGCCAGGCGGACGATCGCGGCGGCGACCCTGCCAGGACTCAGGACCGGGACCGGTGGCCGCATCGCGCGGCCCGTGTAGTTGGCCGCCTGGTCGTACACCGGTGTGTTGACGCTGCCGGGACTCACGATGCACACGTGCACCCCTGGTTCGTCACGGGTTTCCTGTTGCAGGGTCCGCAACAACGCGCGTTGTCCCCACTTGGCCGCCGTGTAGGCGCCCATGCGCGGCACGGTGACCGAGCCGAGCAACGAGTTCACCCCGACGAACACGCCGGAGCGCTGGCGGCGAAAGACCGGCAGGACCGCTTGCGCGAGGTGGAGCGTGCCGTGGATCGCGGTGTCGACGACCGCGTTGAACACGTCCGCGGGCATCGCCTCCACGGTGCCGTACGCCATCACCGTCGCGCTGTGCACGACGACATCGATGCGCCCGTGCCGTTCCAGCACGTACCCGACGATCCGGCCGGCGCCACCGGGATCGCCGATGTCGTCGACGATCACGTCCAGCGCACCGGTTCCCACTGCCCTGCAGACCTTCTCCGCCGCGTCCAGCGCCTCGCCGCTGCGGGACACCAGCACGACGTCGTCGCCACGAGAAGCGAACGCCGTCGCGGTGGCGAGTCCGATTCCGCTGCTGGCGCCCACGACGAGCACGACGCGCCCGGTCACGGGCTCAGCACGACCTTGACGCAGCCGTCGCTCTTGGCGCGGAACATCTCGTACCCCCGCGCGGCGTCGGCGAGCGGGATGCGGTGCGTGGTCAGGTCGAGGGTTCCCAGCGGGTCGGCGGGATCCAGCACCAGTGGCAGGATCTCGTCGGTCCAGCGGCGCACGTGCGCCTGGCCCATCCGCAGCTGGATGCCGCGGTCGAACATCTCCATCATCGGCATCGCGTCCAGTTCACCACCGTACACACCGGACACCGAGACCGTGCCGCCGCGGCGGACACCCTTCAGTGCCGCGTGCAGGGCGTCGAGACGGTCGACGGCCAGCTTGTCGGTCACCTTCTGGGCCAGCGCGTCGGGAAGCAGGCCGGTGGCCTTCTGCGCCAGGGCGACGAACCCTCCGCCGTGGGCCTCCATGCCGACGGCGTCGATGGTGGCGTCCGGGCCGCGGCCGTCGACCATGGCGATCAACGCGGCCGCCAGGCCCTCGGAGCCCTCGAACTCGTCGAAGTCCACCGGTTCGGCGCCGTGCTTCTCGGCCAGCGCGAGCCGTTCGGGAACGCGGTCCACGCCGATGACGCGACCGGCACCGAGTTGCTTGGCGACGCGGACGGCGAACTGCCCGACCGGGCCCAGACCGAGCACGGCGACGGTGCCGCCGGCCGGCACGTCGGCGTAGCGGACGGCCTGCCACGCGGTCGGCAGGATGTCGGACAGGAACAGGAACTGGTCGTCGGGCGTGCCGTCCGGGACGACGATCGGCCCGAACTGGGCCTGCGGCACGCGCAGGTACTCGGCCTGGCCGCCGGGGACCGAACCGTAGAGCGAGGTGTACCCGAACAGGCTCGCGCCCTTGCCCTCCCCGCGCACCTGCGTCGTCTCGCACTGCGCGAACAGGTCGCGCTCGCACATCCAGCAGTGTCCGCAGGAGATGTTGAACGGCACGACGACCCGGTCGCCCACCTTGAGGTGGCCGCTCGCTTCGGAACCGACCTCCTCGACGACGCCCATCGCCTCGTGGCCGAGCACGTCGCCCGGCTTCAGGTAGGGCCCGAGCACGCCGTAGAGGTGGAGGTCGGATCCGCAGATGGCGGTCGAGGTGACCTTGATGATCGCGTCGGTCGGCGTCTCGATGCGCGGGTCCGGCACGTCGGTGACCTGGACCTTCTCATTGCCCTGCCATGTCAGCGCTTTGATGACGTCTCCTTCGTGAGAGCGTGGCTGAGCTGACCGCGCACGGTGTCCGCGAGCTCGTCCCAGCTGTCGATGAACTTCTGGACTCCCTGGCGTTCCAGCTCGCCGGTGACCTCGCGGTAGTCGACGCCGAGCTCAGCGATCTCGTCCAGCACCTCCTGTGCGGGGCCGTAGATCTCCTCCAGCACGACGGCGGGTGCGGAGCCGTGGTCGGCGAACGCTTCGAGCGTGGGGCCGGGCATCGTGTTGACCGTGCCGGGAATGGCCAGTTCGGACACGTACATCGTGTCCGGGCAGGCGGGGTCCTTCACGCCGGTCGACGCCCACAGGGGCCGTTGCGGCCGGGCGCCCGACGCGGCCAGGTTCTGCCAGCGCTGGGTCGCCAGGCTTTCGACATGGATCTCGTGAGCCAGGCGGGCGTTGGCGATCGCCGCCTTGCCCTTGGCCGCCTTCGCGCGGTCCGTGCCGATGGCGTCGAGTCGCGCGTCGATCGCGCTGTCCACACGGGACACGAAGAACGAGGCGACCGAGTGGATGGCGGACACGTCGTACTCGTTGAACGCCGCTGTCTCCAGACCGGTGTGGTAGGCGTCGATCACGTCGCGGTAGCGGTCGAGGGAGAAGATCAGGGTGACGTTGACGCTGATGCCCTCGGCGATGACCGCGGTGATCGCGGCGAGTCCCGCGGTGGTGGCGGGAATCTTGATGAGCAGGTTCGGCTCGTCCACCGCCGCCCACAGCAGCCGGGCGCGGTCGATGGTGGCCTCCGCGTCGTGAGCGAGGCCGGGGTCCACCTCCAGCGACACCCTGCCGTCGACGCCGTCCGTGCGGTCGTAGATCGGGCGCAGCACGCGGCAGGCCGCCCGGACGTCGTCGGTCGTGATGGCGAAAACGGTGTCCTCGACGCCTGTTCCCGCCTTCGCGAGGTCTCTGAGCTGCGACGTGTAGCTCTCGCCCTTGGCCAGGGCCGAGGCGAAGATCGTGGGGTTGGTCGTGATGCCGACGACGCCGCGGTCCGCGATCAGCGCCTCCAGCCGGCCGTCGGACAGGAGCTCGCGGGACAGGTCGTCGAGCCAGATCGACACCCCTGCGGCGGCGAGTTCGGCGAGCGGGTGGTCGTGGCCCGTGGGCATGATGCCTCCGTAGTCGGAAATCCTCGTGGTTCAGGCAGGGCGGTCGCCGGTGCCGCCGGTGGTGGGCGCGGCGGACTGCTGCACCCCTCCAGGGCGGACCGCGCCGGCCGCGTCGCGCAGGCTGTCGTGCGCGGCCGCGGCGACCGCGGCGGCGGTGATGCCGAACTCGTCGTAGAGCCGCCGGTGGTCGGCGGAAGCGCCGAAGTGCTCCAGCGACACCGTCCGGCCGGCGTCGCCGACGACGTCGCGCCAGCCCTGGGCGACCGCGGCCTCGACGCTCACGCGGGCGCGCACGTCCGGCGGAAGCACTTCGTCCTGATAGGACAGTTCCTGCTCGGCGAACCACTCCCGGCACGGCATCGAGACCACGCGGGCGGTGATGCCGTCGTCCTCGGCGAGCAGTCGCCTGGCGTCGAGGGCGATCTGGACCTCCGAGCCGGTCGCGACCAGGATCACGTCGGGTTCCTCGGCTCCTGCCAGGACGTAGCCGCCGCGGGCGGCACCTTCTGCCGGGGCGACACCGCCGGGACCGCGGTCGAGCACCGGAACGTCCTGCCGGGTCAGTGCGAGGCCCGCGGGGCGGTCCTGGTTCTCCAGGATCCGCCGCCAGCAGACGACCGTCTCGTTCGCGTCCGCCGGGCGGACGACGTCCAGGCCGGGGATCGCGCGCAACGCGGCGAGGTGCTCGATCGGCTGGTGGGTCGGACCGTCCTCGCCGAGGCCGATGGAGTCGTGGGTCCACACGTAGGTGACCGGCAGCTTCATGAGCGCGGCCAGGCGGATCGCGGGACGCTGGTAGTCGCTGAAGACCAGGAACGTGCCGCCGTACGGGCGGGTCAGGCTCTGCAGCGCGATGCCGTTGAGAGCCGCGGCCATGGCGTGCTCGCGGATCCCGAAGTGCAGCGTCCGTCCGTAGGGTCCGCCCTGCCACTGCGCGGTCTGCTTGCCGGCGGGGACGAACGACGGTTCGCCGTCCATCGTGGTGTTGTTGCTCCCGGCCAGATCCGCCGAGCCACCCCACAGTTCCGGCAGCACCGGTGCCAGCGACGTGAGGACCTTCCCGGACGCCTTGCGGGTCGCCATTCCCTTGGCGTCGGCGGGGAACACGGGCAACGCGTCCGTCCAGCCTTCCGGGAAGCGCTGGTCCCGCAGGCGATCCAGCAACGCCGCGCGGTCCGGGTGCGCTGCCCTCCAACGCTCGTAGGTCGTCTCCCAGCGTTGATGGGCGGCCGCACCCCGCGCCACGACCTCGCGGGTGTGCGCGAGGACCCCGTCCTCCACCACGAAGCTCCGCTCAGGGTCGAACCCGAGCAGCGTCTTGAGCGCGGCGACCTCCTCGTCACCGAGCGCCGAACCGTGTGCCGCACCGGTGTTCTGCTTGGTGGGCGCGGGCCAGCCGATGATCGTGCGCACCACGATCAGCGACGGCCTGCCTGTCTCGGCCTTGGCCGCCTCCGTCGCGGCGAGCACCGCGTCCACGTCCTCGACGTACCGGCCGGAGGCCGTCCAGTCGACGACCTGGACGTGCCAGCCGTGAGCGGCGTAGCGGGCCGCCACGTCCTCGCTGAACGAGATGCCGGTGTCGTCCTCGATGGAGATGTGGTTCGAGTCGTAGAACGCCACCAGGTTGCCGAGCTCCTGGTGTCCGGCCAGTGACGCCGCCTCGGCGGTGACGCCCTCCATGAGGTCGCCGTCCGAGGCGAGCACGTACACGTGGTGGTCGAACGGGCTCTGCCCCGGTTCGGCGTCCGGGTCGAGCAGTCCGCGTTCGCGTCGCGCGGCGAGCGCCATGCCCACCGCACTCGCGAACCCCTGCCCGAGCGGGCCGGTGGTGATCTCCACGCCACGGGTGTGCCGGTACTCGGGGTGGCCGGGGGTGGCCGAGTCCCACGTGCGCAGCGCCTCCAGATCGGCGAGTTCGAGTCCGTGGCCACTGAGGTAGAGCTGCACGTACAGCGTCAGACTCGTGTGGCCGCAGGACAGCACGAACCGGTCCCGGCCGAGCCACTGGTCGTCGGTGGGATCGTGCCGCAGCACCTGCTGGAACAGCAGGTGTGCCAGCGGCGCCAGGCTCATCGCCGTCCCGGGGTGGCCGTTGCCGGCGCGCTGGACGGCGTCCGCCGCGAGCACTCTGGCCGTGTCCACGGCACGGACATCGGCTTCGGTCCAGCCGGCGGCCTTCGCGACAGGCGCGGGCAACGACGGGTCGCGGACCGAACCGATGGCCGTACGTGTCATGAGGTGAGGCCTTCCTTGAAGCACGGGAGAACGACGGCGAAACAGGCGGGATTCGGGTAAGGGCGACGGGCACGGCCCTCCCCGGTCAACGAGGTCGCCGGTCCGGGCGGCCACAGATGCTCCTTCTGGCGAATAGCCGTGCTGAACGACCTCAAACACGTATCCCGGTGTGCCTCCTGCCGCATGAACGCGCCGAATCCGGGAACAGAGTGGACACCGCACCACTCAGGCAGGAAGAGAAGGGACCGGTCATGATCAAGACAAGTCGTGTCGTGGGCACGAGCCCGGACAACGTCTTCGCCGTCCTGGCCGACGGCTGGTCCTACGCGGGCTGGGTCGTCGGCAACTCGCACATCCGGGACGTGGACGCCGGCTGGCCGTCGGTCGGCACCCGCATCCACCACAGCGCGGGAGCCTGGCCGGCGCAGATCGAGGACACCACCAGCGTCCTGGCCGTCGAACCGGGCAAGTACCTCGAGCTGGAAGCACATCTGTGGGTGTTGGGCACGGCGCGGGTCCGCATCAGCATGGTCCCGACGCACAACGGCACCGGCACGCAGGTGATCATGGAAGAAGAGATCGTGGGCGGCCCGGCCAAGCGGCTCCCCGCCCTGGTCCAGGGGATGATGTTCCGGCCTCGCAACGCGGAGTCGCTCGCCCGGCTCGGCGACCTCGCCCTCGGCCGCGACACACCGGCCCTCAACGCCACCGAGGCACCGCTTCAGTGACCACGACGACGGTGGACGCCGTGGTGATCGGTGCCGGCCCCAACGGGCTGGTGGCGGCGAACCTGCTGGCCGACGCCGGATGGGAAGTCCTGGTCCTGGAGGCCGCCGACGAGCCCGGCGGAGCCGTTCGCACCGCCGAACTGATCGAACCGGGGTTCCACAGCGACCTGTTCAGCTCCTTCTACCCGCTGGGCGCGGCGTCCCCGATCCTGCGCGGGCTGGACCTGGAAAGCCACGGGCTGCGCTGGGTGCACGCGCCCGCAGTGGTCGCGCACGTTCTGCCCGACGACCGGTGCGCGGTCCTGTCGCGGGACCTCGACGCGACCGTCGCGTCGCTGGCCTCCTTCGCGCCGGCCGACGGGGACGCGTGGCGCAGCGAGTTCGCCCTGTGGCGGCGCATCCGCGAGGACCTGCTCGACTCGTTGTTCACGCCGTTCCCGCCGGTGCGGCCGGGAGTCCGGCTCGCGCGGAGACTCGGCGTGGCGGAGGCCCTGCGGATGGCCAGGATGCTGACCATGCCGGCCAGGACCCTCGCCGAGGAACGCTTCACCGGTGACGGCGCCAGGGTCCTGCTCACCGGCAACGCCCTGCATTCCGACCTGGGTCCTGGCCAGTCCGGTAGCGCGGTGTTCGGCTGGTTGCTCTGCATGCTCGCCCAGGACGTCGGTTTCCCGGTGCCGGAAGGCGGAGCCGGCGCGTTGACCGCGGCGCTGGTGCGCAGGCTGACCGCGCGGGGCGGCCGGATCGAATGCGGTCGTGAGGTGACGGAGGTGCTCGTCGCGCGCGGTCGTGCCGTCGGCGTCACGGACAGCGGCGGCGCCAGGGTCCGGGCGCGGCACGCGGTGCTGGCCACCGTGCCCGCCCCCACGCTGTACGGGCGAATGGTGGACGCCGGGCACCTACCGGCACGCCTGCTCGACGACCTGCGCAACTTCCACTGGGACGACGGCACGGTCAAGGTCGACTGGACGCTGTCACGCCCCGTTCCGTGGACCAATCCGGCGGCAGGTTCGGCCGGCACGGTGCACCTGGACTCCGATCTCGGCGGTCTCACCGACTTCGGAGCGGCACTGGCCGGTGGCCGTCTGCCCGACCGGCCGTTCCTCCTGCTGGGCCAGATGACCACGACCGACCCGTCCCGCTCCCCCGAGGGCACGGAGACCGCCTGGGCCTACACCCACGTGCCGCGAGGGATGCGCTGGGACTTCGACGCGGTCCGCCGCCACGCCGACCGCGTCGAGCAGGTCGTCGAGCGGCACGCACCCGGTTTCACCGCCACGATCCGCGGCCGGCACGTGTCCGGCCCGCACGACCTGGAGAGCAGGGACGCCAATCTGGTCGGCGGCGCGATCAACGGCGGCACGTCCGCGATCCACCAGCAGCTGGTGTTCCGCCCGCTGCCGGGCACCGGGCGCGCCGACACCCCGATCGACCGGCTCTACCTCGCCGGGGCCTCGGCACATCCGGGCGGCGCGGTGCACGGTGGGCCAGGAGCCAACGCCGCCCGTGCCGCTCTGGCCAGGGCGGGCGTGGGCGGCGCGCTGTACGGGCGATCGATGAGGGCCCTGCAGGACCTGATCTACACCTGAGGTCCCGCACGACCGCCGGGCGTCTCTACCCACTATCCGCACGCGAAATCCTTGTATCCCAATAACTTCTGCCGTCTCGAACTGGTTTCCGCCGTTCGCTGCGGGGTAGCTCGCACTGCGAGCACACACATGCCGACAGCGGAGGAGTCAGTCGTGGCCGAGGACCAGATGGGCGGTGTTCGTGAGACCGTCCAGCAGGAAGGCACCGCGGTGGTGCATCACGCCAGGGACGCCGCCGAGGAAGTGCGTGCGACAGCCCAGGACCAGTTCGGCCAGGTGGCGCACGAGGCGAAAGCCCAGGCGAACCACGTCCTGCACGACGCGCGAACGAGAGTGGCCGAGGAGGCTGAGCAGCAGGCCAGGAAGGCGTCGAGCCAGCTGGGCCGGATCGCCGACGAGCTGAGCTCGATGGCCGAGAGCGCCTCGCCGGACTCGATGTCGGCGGGCGCCATCCGCCAGGTCGCCGACACCAGCAGGCAGGCGGCGACCTACCTCGACGAGCGGGGCGCCCGCGGGCTGCTCGACTCCGCCCAGGACTTCGCCCGGCGCAAGCCCGGCATGTTCCTGCTGGGCGCGGCGGTGGCCGGCTTCCTCGTCGGCCGCGTGGCCAAGAGCGCGACGGGCCGGCAGGGCAACGGACAGGCCTCCGCTCAGCGCACTCCCCCGCCGGCGCCCGCGGTGCCGGAGTTCGCCGCGACACCCGCGCCGCGCGTGGACGAACCAGAGCCCGCGCCCTTCGACGAGCACGGCACGATCGGCACGGAACCGCCGCTGCGGGAGCCGTACCCGTCAGGCCCGGTGCCCACCGGAGGTGCCCGGTATGTCAACCCCTGACACCGGCATTCCTCCCGCGCCCGTCGAACGCGAGTCGCTCGGCGAACTCGTCGGAGAACTCGCGCAGGACCTCTCGCGGTTGATGCGCCAGGAACTCGAACTCGCCAAGGCCGAGATCCGCGAGGAGGCCAAGAAGGCGGGCAAGGCAACGGGAATGCTCGCCGGCGCGGGCTTCGCCGGGTACATGACCGCGGTGCTGCTCAGCCTCGCCGCGGTCTTCGCGCTCGGCGCCGTCCTGCCTCTCGGCTGGGCCGCGCTGATCGTCGCGGCGGTCTGGGGCATCGCGGGCTTCGCCTTGTACAGCAACGGTCGCACCAGGCTCCGCCAGGTCGCGCCGAAACCCGAACGCACAGTCGATTCCCTCAAGGAGGACGCGGAATGGGCGCGACACCCGACCAAATAAGGCGCGAGATCGACGGCACGCGCGCAGAACTCGTCCACGACGCGAACCGCCTGGTCGATCGGACCAGTCCGCGCCGCATCGCACAGCGTCGCACCCAACGGCTCCGGAACGGCCTCGCCTCGTTGCGCGACAACGTGATGGGCACGGCCACCAGCGCCACCTCGACGGCGCAGGACCAGGCGCACCAGACGAAGGACATCGTCTCCGACAACGCCGAGCGCGCCGTCGAGGCGGTGCGGGACGCACCTCGCCAGGCGATGCGGCAGACCCAGGGCAACCCGATCGCGGCCGGGATCATCGCGTTCGGCGGCGGCCTGCTGGTCGCCTCGCTGTTGCCGAGGTCGCAGGCGGAGCAACAGATCGTGACGGAGATCGGCGAACGCGCGAGCGACGTGATCGAGCCCGCCAGGCAGTCGCTCGCCGAGTCGGCCGGGCACCTGAAGGAGGACATCTCCTCGAACGTGCGCGACGCGGCAGGTGAGGTCAAGCAGACCGCCTCGGACGCCGCGGACGCCACGCTCGAACAGGGCAGGTCCTCGGCTCAGGACGTGGGCCAGCACGGCCGCGACGCTGTTCACAACGCCAAGCCCTGACAAGGCTCACGAAGGGGCCTCGACCTCCGAGGAGGCCGAGACCCCTTCCCCCTTTGAGGAGGATGCAGTGGCCACCACCCGCAAGCCAGGCAAGCTGGTGAAGGCGGCACTCGAGAAAGCGGTGGAAAAGGTCACCGAACTGACCAACCCGCCGATCCCCGGCGCACCGGCCGGCGAGCCGCCCTCTCTCACCGAACCGACCGTCCCACGTGGACCGTTGCCGCCCAAGCCGGACCAGACAGGGCCGGAGACGGTGTCGCCGACGGGTGCGCCCACCGGAGCCCCGCAGGTGGCCAACGGGCAGCAGGGCGACTTCCTCACCACGTCGGCCGGCGCACGGCTGTACGACACCGACCACTCCTTGAAGGCCGGTGACCGCGGACCGACCCTGCTGCAGGACCACCACCTGCGCGAGAAGATCACGCACTTCGACCACGAGCGCATTCCGGAACGGGTCGTGCACGCCCGCGGCTACGGTGCACACGGCGTGTTCGTGGGCTACGGCACGGCTGCGAACGTCTGCACGTCCGCTTTCCTGGGCGACGGTGTCGAGACACCGGTGTTCGTGCGGTTCTCCACCGTTCTGGGCTCGCGGGGTTCGGCGGACACCGTCCGCGACACCCGCGGGTTCGCCACGAAGTTCTACACCCGGGAAGGCAACTTCGACCTGGTCGGCAACAACATCCCGGTCTTCTTCATCCAGGACGGCATCAAGTTCCCGGACGTCGTCCACGCGGCCAAGCCACACCCGGACCGCGAGATCCCGCAGGCGCAGAGCGCGCACGACACGTTCTGGGACTTCGTGTCCACCCACACCGAAGCCACCCACCACGTCATGTGGAACATGTCGGACCGCGGGATCCCCCGGTCCTACCGCACGATGGAGGGCTTCGGCGTCCACACGTTCCGCCTCGTCAACGCCGACGGCGAGACCGCGCTCGTGAAGTTCCACTGGAAGCCGAAGCTCGGCGTCCACTCCCTGGTGTGGGAGGAGGCGCAGATGATCAGCGGCGTCGACCCCGACTTCCACCGCCGGGACCTGGCCGACGCCATCGAGTCCGGCGCCTACCCGCAGTGGGAACTCGGTCTGCAGATCTTCCCGGACACGCCCCGGCAGACGTTCGAGGGCATCGACCTGCTCGACCCGACGAAGATCGTGCCGGAGGAACTCGCGCCGGTGCAGCCGGTCGGGATCATGACGCTCAACCGCAACACGACGAACTACTTCGCGGAGACCGAGCAGGTCGCGTTCCACCTCGGAAACATGGTGCCGGGCATCGACGTCACCGACGACCCGCTGTTGCAGTCCCGGCTGTTCTCCTATTTGGACACCCAGCTGTCCAGGCTCGCCGGGCCGAACTTCAACCAGATCCCGATCAACCGCCCGCACGCGCCGGTCAACGACATGCTCCGCGACGGGTTCCACCAGCACGCGGTGCACGCCGGCGTAGCCCCGTACCGGCCCAACACCCTCGACGGCGGCAACCCGTTCGAGACGGGAGCCGAAGATCGGCCGTTCGTCGAAGTGGCGCAGCCGTTGCCCAAGTCGACGAAGATCCGGCAGTCGCCCACGTCGTTCGCGGACCACTACTCGCAGCCGAGACTCTTCTGGCTGAGCCTCTCCCCGGTCGAGAAGGAACACGTCGTGCGCGCGTTCACCTTCGAACTCGGCAAGTGCTACGAGCAGACCATCAAGGAACGCGAACTGCTCGTGCTGGCCAACGTCGACAGGACGCTGTGCGCCGAGGTGGCCAAAGGGCTCGGACTGCCGGCACCGGCGGCCACCGTGCGGCCGAAGAAGGTCGAGCCGAGTCCTGTCCTGTCGCAGATCGGGCAGACCTGGCCGACCGACGGGCGCGTCATCGGGATACTGGTCGATCCGGCCGATCTCGACGGCGTGCGGACCGTCCGCGAGACGATCCTGGCCGGTGGGATGCTGCCGTTGCTGATCGCCCCGACCGGCGGGCCGCTCGACGCCGAGAGCGGTCTGGTCGCGCAGCGCACGTTGCTCACGGCGCGGTCGGTCGAGTTCGACGCCCTGCTGGTCGCGGGCAGTCCTCCCGCTGGTGCCGACGCACCGGGAGAGGCCGTCGAGCCGGGTGACGCGATCGACCCGCGCGTCATCCGGATGATCCAGGAGTGCTACCGCCACGCCAAGGCGATCGGCTCCTGGGGCGGCGGACGCGTCGCCGTCGAGGCAGCCGGGTACACCGCCGAGCCGGGAATCGTGACCGGCGACGACCCGGCGGACGTCCTCAAGGCGATGACGATCCTGCTCGAGGCGCACCGGGTGTGGGAGCGCTTCCCGGCGACGATCGCCTGAGGGGTCCGGTCGTGACCGAAGCGCTCACCGAAGAGGAACTCGCCTTCCTCGGCTCGATGTTCGACCTGGCCCGAGCCGGCGACACGGCCCGGCTGGCCGAGGCCGTCGACGCCGGGATACCGGCGAACCTCACCACCAGCACGGGTGACTCCTTGCTCGTCCTCGCCGCCTACCACGACCATCCGGAGACCGTCCGGGCGTTGCTGGAGCGAGGCGCCGACACCGCGCGGGTCAACGACCGGGGTCAGACGGCGCTCGGGGCCGCGGTCTTCCGCCGCTCCGAGCGCACCGTCGCACTGCTGCTGGGCGCGGGAGCGGACCCCGCCCTGGGACCCCGGTCCGCCCTCGACATCGCCCGCTACTTCGACCTGACGGAGATGCTGTCGCTGCTCACCGCGCGGAGACCCGAGGAGGTGTGATGACTCTCAACCGGTATGAAGGTCTCCCCGGCGGGTATTACAACCGGGTGAAACTTCCCTCGCCACGAGGTCCTCTCTCCGAGCACGTCGTCGCCGCGCTCAGCGGTGAACCCGACGGGCGAGCGATCGCTTTCGCGGCCGCTGATCCGTACGGCGAGGATCTGACCATCGCACTGCACACGTTGTACGAGCTGCATTACGGCGGCTTCGACGGCGTGGACCCCGCTTGGGAGTGGGATCCGGAGCTGCTGCGCCTGCGGGCCCGCGTCGAACACGTCTTCCTGCACGCGCTTCGGTCCGATGTGGACGGCGGCGACGACCTCGACGCCGCGCTGGACGCGTTGCTGATCGAGCGGGTCCCCGGCAACGGTGTGTCGCATCACCTGCGGGACAGCGGAACCTGGGACCACATGCGCGAGTTCTTCGCGCACCGCTCGGTGTACCACCACAAGGAAGCCGATCCGCACGCCTGGGTGATCCCCCGGCTGCGCGGCGAGGCCAAGGCGGCGCTGGTCGCTGTCGAGTTCGACGAGTACGGCGGCGGTCGCGCCGACCGGATGCACTCAAGGCTGTTCGCGGACCTCCTCGACGGCGCCGGAATGCGGTCGGAGTACCTGCACTACCTCGACGAGGTGCCGGCGCCGGCCATCGCGATCGTCAACATGATGTCGATGTTCGGCCTGCACCGGTCGCTGCGAGGCGCACTGGTCGGCCACTTCGCCGCCGCCGAGATCACCACCGGCCCGAGCGCCCACCGCATGACCCAGGCGCTCGCCAGGTTGGACGCCGACCCTCGCTGCGTCGAGTTCTACACCGAGCACATCGAGGCCGACGCCGTGCACGAGCAGATCATGCGCCGTGACGTCATCGGCTCGCTGCTGGAGCAGGAACCGTCGCTCAGGACCGACGTGGTGTTCGGAGTCCAGGCGACCGAACTGCTCGAAGAACGGCTCTCCGCTCACCTGCTGTCGTCGTGGGAGGCGGGCGAGTCGTCGCTGCGGACCCGCTTGCGATGGCTGGTGTCGCAGAACGGGTAACGCTTGCTGCGGCGGCACGCGCACACCGCGACCACGAACCGGTCGCTGGTGTGCGTCACGCCGTCGTCGGTGACGATCTCGACCGGTCCTTCGACGAGCATCGGGCCGTTCGGCACCATCGTCACCCTGCGCGAGTCCTTCTCGGTCACTGCACATCACCACCCAGGTCTGAACTACCCGCGGTTCGGTTCGCTGAATCGAGGGAAGACCACAGAGGAAACTCCCGGGAGGCGAACGTGAAGGCAGTCGTGTGGCACGGCAGGGGCGCGGACGGTCCGCTCGAGACCGTGCTGGACGTGAGTCGATGAAGGTCGTCATCACCGGTGCGAGCGGCAACGTCGGCACCGCGCTGCTCCGGCGATTGGCCGAGGAGCCCGGCGTCGAGGTGCACGGCGTCTCCCGCAGGCGTCCGGCCGCCGGACCTCCCTACGACGTCAAGTGGACCCCTGTCGACATCAGCAGGCAGGGCGCCGAGGAAGCACTCGGCACGGCGTTCGAGGGCGCGGACGCCGTGGTGCACCTCGCGTGGCTGATCCAGCCGGCTCGGGACGAGCGCCTGATGTGCACGACGAACGTGGCGGGATCCGCGCGGGTGTTCGACGCGGCGGCGGCAGCGGGTGTGCCGCACCTGGTGCACATGTCGTCGGTCGGCGCGTACTCGCCGGGGAGCAAGGACCGCCGGGTGGACGAGACGTGGCCGGTCGACGGCGTGACGACGTCGTTCTACAGCAGGCACAAGGCCGCCGTGGAGCACATGCTGGACGTGTTCGAGGACAGGTTCGTCGTCAGCAGGCCGCGGCCAGGACTGATCCTGCAGTCCGACGCCGGAGCGGAGATCCGCGACTACTTCCTGGGCCGGCTGGTACCGCGAAGCCTGTTCCGGCACCGGATCCCGGTGCTGCCTCTGCCGCGCGACATGGTGTTGCAGTTCGTGCACGCCGACGACGTCGCCGACGCGCTGGCGCTGATCGTGGCGAAGCGGTTGCCCGGTGCGGTCAACCTCGTGGCCGAGCCCGTGATGACGCCCAGGGCCTTCGCGGAAGCGCTGGGCACACGGCACGTGCCTGTCGCGCCGGGAGTGTTGCGGCAGCTGGCGAACGTCACCTGGCACCTGCGACTGCAGCCCACCTCGTCCGGATGGGTCGACCTGGCGTTGAAGTCGCCGCTGCTGGACGCGTCACGGGCACGCACAGAGCTGGGCTGGAAGCCGAGGTTCGGTTCGGAGGAGTCGCTCCGGGAGATCGTGCGCGGCATCGGCCGAGGCGGCCGGGTCGACGCGAGTCCAGCGCTGTGACGCCGGAAGAGCTGGACCAGAAGTCCACACAGGACAGCGCACTGCTCCCAGCCGAACGCCCCGATCTGGTCGTGATCGCGGCCAGCATCGCCGCACGTGGTGGTGTCCTGTGGCTCCCGGTCGCCTGGCTGCTCGCCAGGTCGGGGAGGCGCAGGACCGCGTTGCTGGCACTGCGGGCCGGCGCGGTCGCGATGCCGCTCGGTCACCTGCTGAGCCTGCTCATTCCCCGCCGCAGGCCGCACTCGAACCTGCCCGCTCGTCGCGCGCTGCCCGAACATCCGGACTCCTCGTCGTTCCCGTCGAAGCACGCGATGATCGCGGCGGCGTTCGGCACCGCGGTCGCGCTCGAGGACCCGGCGGCGGCCCTGTTCGTCACGCCGCTGGTGCTCCTGGTCGCCTACAGCCGCCTCCGGACACGGGTCCACTGGCCGACCGACGTGGCTGGAGGGTTGCTGCTGGGCGTTCTCGTGGCCCTGGGTCTCAAGAAGCGTTAGACCCCGAACCGCGGTTGAGGGTCCAACGCGAGCGTCGTACCGTTTGTACCCACTCACGGAGGATCGAGCTCGGAAGCGTGCACGAGAGGTTGAGCTGTGATGGGCGAGCGTGGTGAGGACACCCAGCTGGCGCAGGCAGAGACGGTCGTCCACGACGGTGTCGCCGTGGTGAGGCTGACAGGCGAGATCGACATGATCAACGCCCAGGACACGCGGTCGGTGTTGCAGTCGCAGCTGGACGCACGACCTGAGATCCTGATCGTCGACCTCGCGCTGGACTTCCTCGGTTCTGCGGGCCTGGTAACGCTGTTCGAGGCTCACACACGCGCTGAACAAGACCATGTCGCGTTCGCCGTCGTGGCAGCCGAGCACGTCCCGCGGCACGCGCTGGAGGTCAGCGGTCTCGACCACGCGTTCGCGGTTTTCGACACGGTCGCGGACGCCTTCGAGGCGCTCCGGAGGAACGACTAGCCACCGCCTCGCCCGGCTGCCGCGCGCCAGGCCGTACCCGCCGCTTCGGTTCAGCTTGGCCAAACGGGGTATCTGACCAGTTCGAGGGTCGAACGAGAGGCACACCGTGGATCCAGGCCCCCTGTTGTACACCGGCGCGGGGCTTGCGACGCTCGCCGCCGCTCTCCTGCCCCGGCTGCTCGACCGCGTACCGATCTCCATGCCGATGCTCTTCCTCGGCGCCGGCGCGCTGACGTTCTCCGTGGTCGAACCGCTACCCGCACCCGATCCCGTGGAGCACAGCGGTCTGCTGCTGCACCTGACGGAGATCTGCGTGATCATCTCGCTGATGGGCGCGGGCCTGGCCCTCAACCGGGTGGTGAGCCTGCGCGGGTGGGCGAGCACCTGGCGTCTGCTCGCCATCACCATGCCGTTGTCCATGCTCGGCGTGGGCCTGCTCGGCTGGGGCGTTCTCGGCCTCGGCGTCGCGGCGTCGGTCCTCCTCGCGGCGGCCCTCGCCCCGACCGATCCCGTGCTGGCAGGCGAGGTCCAGGTCGCCGAACCGGCGGAGAACCCGGAGTCCGACGAGGACGAGGCGCGGTTCGCACTGACCTCCGAAGCAGGCCTCAACGACGGACTGGCCTTCCCGTTCACCTACGCCGCCATCGCGATCAGCCTCGCCGGAGCCGCTCCCTCGGCGTGGCTCGGCCACTGGCTCGCGCTGGACGTGCTCTGGCGGCTGGTGGCCGGGCTGGCCGTCGGCCTGCTCATCGGCTGGGCGCTCGGCAAGCTGTTCTTCTCGGCGCCCTCGAAGAAGTTCCGGCTCGCCGAGCACGCGGAGGGGTTCGTCGCCCTCGCCGCGACGTTCCTCGCCTACGGACTCACCGAACTGATCGGCGGTTACGGGTTCGTCGCCGTCTTCGTGAGCGCCTGCGCGATCCGGGCCGGTGAACGCCGCGACGGCTACCACCAGGTGCTGCACCGCTACGTCGAACAGGCCGAGCGCATGCTCACCGTGGTGATCGTCTTCTTGCTCGGCGGCGCCGCGGCCACCGGCCTGCTAACGGGGACCACCTGGGCCGAGATCCTGGTCGCCGCCGCGATCCTCGTGGTGGTGCGGCCACTGGCGGGCTGGATCGGCCTGTTCGGCGGCCGGTCCGGCCCTCGGGAACGAGCCGTCATCTCGTTCTTCGGCGTGCGCGGCGTCGGCTCGCTGTTCTACCTCGTCTACGCCCTGCAAGAAGGCCGGTTCGCCGAGCAGGACGCGCTCTGGCGGGTCGTCGCGCTCGTCGTGATCGGCTCGATCCTCGTGCACGGACTGTCCGCGTCGCCGATCATGTGGCTGCTCGACCGGAAGCGCCGGCAGAAGGCAGAACGCCGGCACGACAAGCCGTCCCACACCCACGTGTGAGCGACGAGCGGCCGTTCGGCCGGAGCGACTTACCTCGCGGCCCCGCAGGGTTCAGGTTCCAGCCACCGTTCCAGGGCCGACGGGCTGGTCGCCGCGGAGGGTGATCCGGTGCATGACCCGGTGCTGGTCGCCGTAGTCGTCGACGGCGAGGTGGGCGGTGCTGCGGTTGTCCCACACCACGACGTCTCCGGGAGCCCAGCGGTGGCGGATGCTGTACTCCTGCCGGCCGATGGCGGCGAAGAACAGGTCGAGCAGGGCGCGACTCTCGGTCTCCGACACGTCCTTGACGTGCGTGGTGAAGCCGGGGTTCACGAAGAGGCTGCGGCGGCCGGTCTCGGGGTGGACGCGCACGACCGGGTGCGTGACGGGGTCGAGCGACCGGACCCGTTCGCCCTCCCAGAGGTTTCCCTCGCCGGACTGCCGGACGTGCAGGAACTCCTCGAAGTCCTTGCGCCCGTCGTGGACGGCCTCGAGCTTGTCCGCCAGCTCGCGCAGTGGCGGTGACAGCCAGAGGTAGGCGGCTTCGAGGTCGGTCCAGCAGGTGTCGCCACCGGTGGGCGGCAGGTCCACCGCGCGCAGGACGGAGCCCAGCGGCGGTGTGCGGGTGAACGTGACGTCGGTGTGCCACTCCGGCGCCTTGCCGCCGTCACCGGCGTCGATCACGTAGATCTCGGGGTGTTCGTCGTCGAGGCCGGGCACGATCGGGTGGGCCGGGGTCAGCTCGCCGAGCGACGCCGCGAACGCGCGGTGGGCGGACGGGTCGAGCCGTTGGCCGCGGAACACGAGCACCTTGCGGTCGAGCAGGGTCTGCCGGATCGCGGCCGTCGCGTCGGAGGTGAGCCCGTCCGCGAGGTCCACACCGGACACCTGCGCGCCGATGGCGATCGTCAGAGGTTCGAACGAGAGCGTCATCGCTTCTCCACGAGCTGGTCGGGACGGGAGGTCAGGGTCGCTCGCACCGCGGCGCCCACTTCGCCGCGCAGGGCGGCGTAGCGCGGCGAGCCGCGCAGTTCGTCGGCCGGCACCCCGTGGCGGGGCAGGTCGACGGGCAGGCTCAGCGCGTTTCGGCCCGGCCGGTCGGTGAGCACGAGGACGCGGCTGCCGAGGAACACCGCCTCGTCGACGCTGTGCGTCACGAACACGACCGACCTGCCGTCGCCGGCGAGTGAGCGCACGTCCTCCTGCAGCCGTTCCCTCGTGAGGGCGTCGAGCGCGGCGAACGGCTCGTCCATCAGCAACAGCCGCGGACGTGCGGCGAGTGCCCTGGCGATGGCGACCCGCTGCTGCTGCCCGCCGGAGATCTCCCACGTGCGGCGCGGGCCGAGGCCGTCGAGCCCGACCAGCGAGAGCAGTTCCGCCGCCCGCGCCTGCCGGTCCGGCTTCGGCACCTTCGCCCACTTGAGCGCCGTGGTGATGTTGCCCGCGACCGTGCTCCAGGGGAACAGCCGGGGTTGCTGGAAGACCACTCCGACCTCGCGGCCCGGCACCGGCGGCTGGCCGAGCAGCTCGACGTCCCCTGTGGACGGACGCTCGAACCCGGCCAGCAGGCGCAGCAACGTGCTCTTGCCCGACCCGGACGGGCCCACGACGACCAGGAACTCCCCCGGTTCCACCGCCAGGTCCAGCGGACCGAGCGCCGGCACCGGGCCTGCCTTCGTGAGGTAGGCGTGTTCGACTCCGCGCAGTTCTGCGACGTCAGGCACGCCCGGCTCCCGGTGCTCGCAGCGCGGCCTGGAACGCCTTCAGGTCCGGCACCTGTTCGACCTTCTTCTGCGCGCGCAGGAACTCCGCCGTGTCGAGCAGGCGGTTCGCGAGTTGCCCCGGCGCCTGCGGGGTGCCGAAGTAGTCGGGACCGCGCTGCTCGTCGTGGTCGAGGTAGATGTTCTGCTTGAGCTGGGACAGGGCGTCCGCCTCCCCGATGCCGATCTGCCTGCTGACCGCGGCCGCGACCGTCGCGGGGTCGGTCTTGATCAGCTTGAGCGCGTCGTTCGTCGCGGCCAGCCACTTGTCGATCGCGTCGGGGTCGGCGTCGGCGAACTCCTTGCGCGCCACGGTGAACGTGAGGGTCGGCTTGCCGGCGGCCGCCAGTTTCGCGCTGTCGGTGAGCGTCACGCCGTCCTGCTGCAACACGCTCAGCACCGGAGTCCAGACGTAGGCGCCGTCGATGTCGCCGCGCTGCCACGCGGCCTGAATGTTCTGGGGTTCGAGGTCGACCAGCGTGACCGAGCCCGCGTCGACCCCGGCCAGTTCCAGTGCGGCGAGCAGGCTGTAGTGGGCGGTCGAGCTGAACGGCGCGGCGATCTTGCGGCCGGCCAGCTCCGAGATCTTCGTGATCCCGGTGGCCTTGCGCACCACGAGCGCCTCGCTGTCACCGATGACGTTCAACAGCTCGATCACCTGGTACGGGATGTTCAGCGGCGGGCAGAGGCCGGCGGCCGCGGGACTGCTGCCGATCACCGCGAGGTCGATCGCGCCGCTCAGGAACGCGGTGTTGATGCTCGCGCCGGAGTCGAACGAGGTCCAGGTGATCTTGTGGTCCGGTAACGCCTTCTCGAGCGTCTTCTGGTCCTTCACCAGCAGCGTGCTGTCGGCGAAGTTCTGGAACGCCACCCGCACGCTCTTCTGGGCACCCGGTGACGAGCCGCCCACACCGCAGGAGGCCAGCACCGGTGCGGAGGCGAGCAGAGCGAGCATGGTCCTGCGCGTGATCGGCATGAGGGTTCCTTCGTCTCAGGCGCGTCCGCGCCACGGGGACAACGCGCGTTGGGCGGCCACGATCAGCGAGTCGATGATCAGACCGGTGACGCCGATGACGAACAGACCGAGGATGACCACCGCGGTCTGGTTGAAGCGCTGGGCGTTGAGCACCATTCCGCCGATGCCGTCCGCGCCGTTCACGGTCTCCGCCGCCACCACGGAGCTGTAGGCGATGCCGACGGCGAGCCGGACACCGGTGAGGATCTCCGGTCCCGACGCGGGCAGGATCACCGCGCGGACGACGTCGAACGCGTTGGCGCCCAACGCCTGCGCGGCCTCGACGTACTGCCGGTTGACCCCGCTCACCGCGGCCGCGGCGGCCACCGCCACCGGCGGGAAGGCGGCGATCATCAGCAGGTAGACCTTGGGTTCCTCGTCGATGCCGAACCAGATCACCAGCAGGCTCAGGTACGCGAGCGGCGGAAGGGCCCGCAGGAACGCCACGGCGGGCTCGGTCACCGCCCGGACCACCGGGATCAGCCCCATCGCCAGACCGAGCACGAGGCCCAGCAGCACTCCGTAGAAGCACCCGTAGCCGACCCGCCGCAGGCTGACGCCCAGCCGTTCGGCCAGCGTCGAACCGGCATAGCCGCCCTGACCGTTCGTGAAGTCCGATGTGGACAGAAGCTGGTGCCACACCTGACCTGGACTCGGCAGCACGGCCGCGGGCCAGATCTGGGCCAGTGCGACCAGCTGCCACACCAGGAAGAGCGCGGCGACGGCGACCAGCCGCACCAGCAACCACCGTGACGTCAAGGTCTTGGACACGCCGGTGAATGTACTTACGTACACATCCCCGGTCAGGACCGTTCCGTATCGTGGTCCGCTGCGACACTGCCTCTTGCGCGGAGGCTCGGCGAACCGGTAGGGAGCGACGAATGGCACGGCGGCACGACCCGCACCGCCGGGAGCGGATCATCGAGGCCGCGGTCGAGGTGATCTCCGAGTCCGGTCTGCCCGCCCTGACCCACCGGACCGCCGCCGCGCGCGCGGACGTGCCCCTGGGCTCGACCACCTACCACTTCCTGAGCCTGGACGAACTGCTCGACGCCGCCGTGCACACCGTCGCCGAACGCAACGTCGCACGCCTGCGCGACTGGGCGCTCTCACTGCCGGCCGACGCCGATCTGAGCTCCGAGCTCGCGAGCTTCATCCTCCTGCTGGCAGGCGAACACCGGCAGACGAGCGTGCTCGCCTACGAGTTGTACGGCGGCGCCCTGCGACGGCCGGCGTTGCGGGCCGCCAGCACGTCGTGGGACGAGATGCTCACCGAGGCTTTCGAGTCCAAAGTGGACACGACGACCGCGCGGGCCCTCACCGCGATGTTCAACGGGTTGCTCTACCAGGCCCTGGTTTCGCCGGGCAAGCCGAAGCACGCCGACCTCGAACAGGTGCTGCGCCGCCTGCTCCGCTGAGAAGACGCCTGCGGCGAAACGTGGCGAGAGCCCCCGGCCGGAGTGTGGGGTCGGGGACCCACGCCGGCCGGAGGCTCTTCTGTACCACTGGGAATCAGGCGTTCTTCCAGGGCCTGCAGCCTTCCGTCTCCTCGCAGACCCGGAACCGGGTGACGCTCGAGAAGTCGTAGACGACCTCGCTGTTGCACGCGTTGCCGCTGCCGTTCCAGTCACCGACGTGGTCCGAGCCGCCGTTGCTGGTCTGGTACTCGGTCCGCACGCCGTGTCCGTCGGCTTCGTTGTCGCAGACGCCGATCGTCCAGTGACTGGCGTCCACCCAGCCGCGGTCGCTGCCGTGCTTGTCCTCCTGGTAGTGCGCCTGCGCGGCGGTCGCGGTGAGCACCATGGTCAGCGGAATCGCCGCGAGCACGGCGATTCGGCTCATCCGCCTGATCTTCCTCGGCTGCTGTTCCATCTTCTCCCCCTGGCTGTCGGTCTTGTCGGCTGATGCCAACGCATGCACACGATGGGCCCCTGATTCGCCGTGACTTCACCGAGTTCTGGCAATCGCCAGGTGAGCGGCCGTGAGACGAGGTAGGAAGGGCCGGGGAGGTGGGCATCGTGGCGACAGAGCTGCGTGTGCTCGGACAGGTCGAACTGCGCGTCGACGGATGCCCGGTGGAGGTCGGCCACGCGCGGCAGCGGTGCGTGCTCGCGGTTCTGCTCGTGGAGGCGAACCGGATCGTCACGATGGAGCAGTTGCTCGATCGCGTGTGGGCGGATCGGTTGCCCCACAGGGCACGGCCGGTGGCGAGCAACTACGTCTCGCGGCTACGGCGCGCACTGGCGGGGGACGTCGTGGTCGTGCGGCGGGGCGGTGGATACGTGCTGGAGGTGGATCCGGAGGCGGTGGACCTGCACCGGTTCCGCCGGCTCGTGGAACAGGCGCGCGGGCGCGACGACGCACAGGCGCTGGCACTGCTGGAGGAGGCGGCGGCGCTGTGGCGGGGTGAGCCGTTCGCCGGCCTGGACAGCCCGTGGCTGGCCGCCGTGCGCACGAGCCTCGAGCGGGAACGCGCCGCCGTCCGGCTCGACCGCGTCGACGTCGCGTTGCGCTGCGGACGGCACACCGAGGTGCTGCCCGAACTGCTCACGCTGGCGGATCAGGACGCGTTGGACGAACGCGTCGCCGGCCAGTTGATGCTGGCCCTGCACCGCGCCGGACGCACAGCTGACGCGCTGGGCCACTACCGCCGGCTCCGCGACCGGCTGGTCGAGCAGCTGGGCACCGAACCCTGCTCCACACTGCGGGACCTGCACCAGCGCATCCTCGACACCGATCCCGCCCTCACCCCGCCTCCGACGGCGATCACGGCCGGGACAGCCACGAAGGCAGAGCTGCCGGTGCCCCGGCAGTTGCCCGCGCCGCCGCGGTGGTTCACCGGACGCGGCACCGAACTGGCCCGACTCGACGAGGCCCTGACGACCGAGCCGGGCCCGAAGCCGTTCGCGGCCGGCGCGACGGTGGTGATCTCGGCGATCGGCGGCGCGGGCGGGATCGGCAAGACCTGGCTGGCCCTGGCGTGGGCGCACCGGCACGCCGAGCAGTTTCCCGACGGGCAGTTGTTCGTGGACCTGCACGGGTTCAGCCCCACGCAGGAGCCGATGGCGCCCGAGGTGGCGCTGCGCGGATTCCTCGCCGCCCTGGGAGTCGATCCCGGCCGGATCCCGGCGGACCCGGACGCGCAGGCCGCGCTGTACCGGAGCCTGGCGGTCGGGAGGCGGATGCTGATCGTGCTGGACAACGCCGCCACCACCGGTCAGGTCACCCCGCTGCTGCCGGGCAGCCCGACCTGCACCGTGCTGGTCACCGGCCGCACCAGGCTCGCCTCGTTGATCGACCGGCACGGCGCCCGCCACCTGCACCTCGACGTCCTGGGGCGGGCCGAGGCGCGCGCCCTGCTGGCCGCCCGCCTGGGCGCCGGCCGCGTCGCCGCCGAGCCCTACGCCGTCGACGAGCTGGTCGAGCTGTGCGGGGGCTACCCGCTGGCCCTGTCGATCACCGCGCGCGACGCCGCGACTCGCCCGGCCATCCCGCTGGCGGAGGTCGCCGCCGGGCTGCGCGAGCTGGGGCTGGAGATGCTCGACCACGACACGGATCCCGCCGCGAGCCTGCCCGCCGTGCTGTCCTGGTCGCTGCGCCGGCTCACCAGCGAGCAGCGCACGGTGTTCGGGTTGCTGGGCATCGCGCCCGGCGCCGACACCACACTGCCCGCCGCGGCCGCCCTCACCGGTCTGTCCTCGGCCCGTGCACGCAAAGCGTTGTCGGCTCTGGAGGACGCGTCGTTGGTCGAACGGCGGCCGCACGGCAGGTACGCGATGCACGATCTGGTCCGCGACTACGCCTCCACCACAGCCCACCGCGACCTCGCCGGGCCCGTGCGGGAGGTGGCCCTGGTCCGGGTGACGGACTTCCACGTGCACACCGCCCACGCCGCCGACCGCCTCCTGGAACCGCACCGCGAACTCCTGCGACCCGACCCTCCCGCGCCAGGGGTCCAGCCACTTCCACTGCCCGACGCCACTGCCGCACTGGCCTGGCTGGACGCCGAACACGCCACGCTCGTCGCCACCCAGCGCGCCGCCGTCGCCCTCGGCCGCCACCGGGTCGTCTGGCACCTCGCCTGGGCATTGGACGCCCTTCACTTCCGGCGGGGGCACCTGCGCGACGCGGTCACCTCGTGGCGGGCGGCCCTGGACGCCGCCGCGCACCTGCCCGGCTCCGCCGACCGGATCCGCGCTCACCGGTTCCTCGGCAGCGCCTGTTCGCGGCTGGGCCGGCACGACGAGGCCACCTGGCACCTGGACCGGGCCCTCGACCTGGCCGGGCGTCACGACGACCACGTCGAACAGGCCCACACCCACCGGGCGCTCATGGCGGCGTGGGCACTGCGGGGAAACGACCGGCAGGCCCTGGACCACACCCGGCGCGCCCTTGACCTCTACCGCACGCTCGACCACCCGGTGTGGGAAGCCGACGCGCTCAACGCGGTGGGGTGGTTCGCCGCGCGGCTGAACGACTTCGACACCGCCCGAGACCACTGCCGCGCCGCTCTCGCCCTGCACCGGCGGCACCACAACCCCGCCGGCGAGGCGGACACGCTGGACAGCCTCGGGTTCATCGCCCACAGCGCCGGGGACCACGGTCAGGCCGTCGACCACTACCGCCAGGCCCTCGCCCTGCTGCGCACCCGCGGCAACCTGTACCAGGTCGCGAACACCCTCGACGACGTCGGCCACCCCTACGCCGCCCTCGGACGACACGACCACGCCCGCGAGGTCTGGCGGGAAGCGCTGGAGCTGTACCGCGAACAAGGCCGCGATGACGACGCCGCACGCGTCCAGCAGCAACTCGACGACATCGCGCGACCGTAGTCGGGCTTGATCGGCAGCTGTCCACAACTGCATAATTGACTCGTTAAATGAGCATCTTCGATCAGACCGGGGGCTCCGTGGCAGTGCTCGGCGTGGATGTCGGCGGCACCGCCATCAAAGCGGTGCTCGTCGACGACGCGGGGACCGTGCTCGAGACGAGGTCGCGTCCGACACCTCGGCGGGGGCCTTCCGTGGTACCGGAAGTCCTGGACGCGGTCGGCGATCTGGCGGAAGAACTGCCGTCCGGCCGCGTGGGCGTCGCGGTGCCCGGCATCGTGGACGAGCGGCGTGGCGTCGGTGTGTTCTCGGAGAACCTGGGCTGGCGGGACGTACCGTTCGCCGACCTGCTCGCCGATCGCCTCGGGCGGCCCGTCGCGTTCACCCACGACGTGCGTGCCGGCGCGCTCGCCGAGAACCTGCTCGGCGGCGGTCGTGGCGCACGCACGATGTTGTTCGTCCCGATCGGCACCGGCATCGCGTCCGCTCTGGTGACCGACGGCCACGTGCACGACGGCGACGGGTACGCGGGCGAACTCGGCCACGTCGACGTCGGTCACGGCGAGCCCTGCCTGTGCGGGAGCACGGGGTGCTTGGAGGCCGTCGCCTCCGCAGCGGCCATCGCCCGCCGCTACACGGCCCTGACCGGCGGGGAGGTCTCCGGCGCCGTCGACGTCGCTCGCCGGGTCGAGGCGGGTGAGCCCGAGGCCGTCCGCGTGTGGGAAGAGGCCGTTTCGGGACTGGTCACGGCATTGGCCTGGACGGCGAGCGTGCTCGCGCCCGAGGTCGTGGTGGTGGGAGGTGGCCTGTCCGGCGCCGACCGGCTCCTGCTCGAGCCACTGGCCAGAGGCCTGTCGGCTCGCCTGACGTTCCAACGCGAGCCGCGACTGGTCCGCGCGACGCTCGGTGGCCTGGCGGGCTGCCGTGGTGCGGCGCTGGCCGCACACCGCCGTGCGCGATGATGTTCGTTCGGAGGCATTGATGAACAGATATGAGCGGCTGAACGCGCTGCTGGAGATCCTCGGCGAGCGAGGGCGCATCGAGGTGGACGAGGTCTCGGAGCGGCTGCAGGTCTCGGGCGCGACGATCCGCCGGGATCTGGACCACCTCGCCGAGCAGCGGCTGCTGACCCGGACGCACGGCGGCGCGGTGGCCCACGCGGTCGCCTACGACCTCCCGATGCGCTACAAGACGGTGCGGCACGCGGAGGAGAAGCAGCGGATCGCGCGGGCGGCGGCGGAGATGGTGTGGCCTGGCGCGGTGGTCGGGCTGAACGGCGGGACGACGACGACCGAGGTCGCACGAACCCTGGTCGCCCGGTCGGACGGCGATGCCGTGATCACGGTGGTGACCAACGCGTTGAACATCGCCAACGAGCTTTCGGTGCGACCTCAGGTGAAGCTCGTCGTGACGGGCGGCGTGGCGCGGGCTCAGTCCTACGAGCTGATGTCCTCGTTGGCGGAGAAGATCCTCAACGAACTGAGCCTCGACATCACCTTCCTCGGCGTGGACGCGATCGACGCGGTCGCAGGCGCGTCCGCGCACCACGAAGGAGAAGCGGCGATCAACAGGCTGCTGGCCGAGCGAGCCGGCAAGGTCGTGGTCGTGACGGACTCCTCCAAGATCGGGGCGCGGGCGTTCGCCTCGATCTGCGCGACGCCGGCGATCGACGTGCTGATCACCGACACCGGCGCCGACGAGGACGACGTCAGGCGGTTCCGCGAACGCGGGCTTCAGGTCGTGCAGGCCTGACCGGACGCGAGAAGCCGGCGGTGTGCACTGTGGACGGTCGCGTCAGGAGAACTGGGGCGCGACCGGCGCGGCGAGTTCGCTGCTGAGCAACGTGTTGTCGACCTGGTCCAGCGCCAGTCGCAGAGCCCCCAGCGCGACACCCTCGTCGCGCAGGGTGGACGCGCGCAGTTCCGGTACGCGCAGGCAGTGCTTGGCGAGCTCGCGGCGCAACGGGTCGAGGACGAGGTCGGCGGAACGGGAGAAGCCGCCGCCGTAGACGACGATCTGCGGGTCGAGGGTGAGCACGAGCGCCGCGACGCCGACGGCGAGGTCGCGGATGTAGCGCTGGACGGCCGTCTTCGCCGCGCTGTCGCCCTCCCGTGCGGCCTGGAACACCCAGGCCGCGGCCTCGCCGGGTTTGGCGCCCGTGGGCGCTCCGGGGTAGGCGGTGAGGTGGCCCGGCGCGTTGAGCCAGCGCACCGCCTTGAGTGCTCCTATCTCGCCCGCCACACCGCCGTGACCGCGGCGCAGCGTGCCGTCGATGATGAGGCCCGCGCCGGTGCGCAGCCCGGCGAGCAGGTAGACGATGTCGTCCGCGTCCTGGGCGACGCCCTTCCAGCGTTCGGCGACCGCGGCGAGCTTGCAGTCGTTCTCCACCCGGATCGGGCAGGTGAACCGCGTCCGCAGGTGGGCGACGGGATCGGCGTCGCGCCACCCTGGCAGAGGGGTGGCGACGATGGTGCGCCCGCTCTCGTCGACCGGGCCGGTCACTCCGACGGTGATCGCCCAGAGGTCGGCGGCGACCATGCCGGCCTCGTGCAGCACGTCGTCGATGGTCTGGTCCACGGCCGCGAGCCGCTCGTCGGGACCGGCCTGCGGGTCGGCCGGGCGGCGCAGCGACCCGACCAGGTTCCCCTCCAGGTCGCAGAGCATGACGAGGATCTTGTGCACGCCGATGTCGATGCCGAGCACGTGCCCGGCGGTGGCGCGGAAGCGGTAGCGCCGGGCGGGCCGCCCGACCGTGCTGCTGGCCCCCGGTTCCTCGACCTCCGCCCATCCGTCGGCCACCAGTTGCTGCACGAGCACGTCCGCCGCGGGCCGGGACAGGCCCGTCCGGCCCGCGAGCTCGGTCACGGTCGAGGGCGCGGTGCCGCGCAGGGCCCACAGGACGGACAGCTGGTTCAGCTCCCGCATCCGGGAGAGGTCCGTTCCGCTCATCGCCATGCTGTGCCCCTCTGAAAAGCGCGTAGCCACCTCTGAATAATGCTACGCAGTTTACTAAGTCCGGTCGCGCGCCGGGCTCAGGCGATCGGATACACCTGCTCCACGTCCGGGTCGACCGCCGGGGTGAAGTCGACCTCGCGGCCGTCGAGCGCGAACAGGTAGCGGCCCAGCCTCCGGATGTCGGGCCGGTGGTCCAGGTACCGGGTCATCGCCTCCAGTTCGTCGGGGCGCAACCAGCCGGGCGGGTCCGAGATCGCGCGGAAGCCGCAGATGTCGGCCAGGTCGCGCAGCCAGCTCTGCTGCCGGTCGGTGAGCAGGTTGAGGCGGCTGCGGAAGTACACGACGTCCGGGTCGACCTCGAGCAACGGCGCGTGCCACAGGCGGTGCAGGGTGTTGACGACGGCGTTGCGGGCCAACGCGTCGGACGGGTCCTGCGTGGCGTAGTGGTCCCACATCGGGGCGACGTCAGGTCCGCTGCGCAGCCCGTCGACCAGGCCGAGCGAGGGCAGCAGTGGCGCGCCGCTGCCCAGCAGGTAGGCGTCCTCCCCCGCCGCTTCCCGGATGGCGCGCAGGCCGGACCGGTACGCCTCTTCGCGGTCCACGTCGGCGGAACGGGCCCCCGGTGTGGTGCCGGCCTGGAGGAAGTCGAGCTTGAGGTAGGTGAACCCCCACTCGTGAGTCACGCGGTGGACGGTCTCCCGCAGGTGCTCCCGCGCCGAGTTCAGGGTGAGGTCGAGCGTCCAGTACCCGGTCCCCCAGTTGTTCCCCGCGACGACCGGCGCTCCGCCCGCGTCACGCAGCAGGAGTTCCGGTCGCTCGCGCGCGGTCCGCGAGCCGGGGTGCACGATGAACGGGGCGAGCCACAGACCGGGACGCAGCCCCGCGTCGGTGATCCGGTCCGCCAGTGCGCGCATCCCGGCGGGGAACTTGTGGTTGGCGTGCCAGTCCCCCACCTGCTCCTCCCAGCCGTCGTCGATCTGGGCGACGTCGAAAGGCAGGCCCTGCAAGGCTTTGACGTCCTTGGCGAGCAGCTCCTCGGTGATGTTCTCGTAGTAGGCGTACCAGCTGCACCACACGTTGCCGGCCCGCTTGGTGCTGTGCCCCAGGCGGGCGCCGAGGTGCTCCGCGTAGGCCGCGAAGACCTCGTCCTCTTCGCCGTACGCGAGCAGCCACGGGGACCCGCCGGACTCGTACAAGCCGACGAGGGTGTCCCGGTCGGCGGCGAGCCGGGGCACCCCCAGGCCCAGTGCCCCCAGGAGGAGGACCTTCCCGTCAGGTCCTTCCAGTGCGGCGACCGCGGACGAGTGGTGGCGGCCGGGGTCGTCCCACGTGGTGTCGTCCGCTGTGAGGCGGCGCTCCGCGCTGGCGATGCGCAGGGGGACGTCGGAGAGACGGCGCCATCCGCACGGACTCCAGGAGTTGTGTCCGTGCCGGTAGAACAACGCGTCGCCGAGTCCGTGCAGGAGCGCGACCCTCCCGGGCGGCAGCAGCAGACCTCCGTTGACGAGTCGCGGAACGGCACTGCCCTCGAGCTCGGCGCCGAACGTGCGGCCGCCGACGGTCAGGAACTGGGCCATGGGTGTCCTCTCGCGAGACGACGTACCGGCTACTTGAAGAGGGCGTTGACCTTGTTGTTCGCTTCCTTCAACGCGTCCTCTGCCTTGGCGTCGCCGAGGATCACGGACTGGATGGCGTCCTGGACGATCGGGTTGAGCTCGGTGCCGTGCTCCGTGACGGGCAGCAGGAAGGTGTCCTTCTTCGCGGCGTCGGTGAAGGCGTGCACGTCGCGGCCCGCGGCCTTGTGCGCGGCATCCACCTTCTGGCTGGCGCTGGTGATGGCGGGGAAGACCACGGCGCGCTGGGCGACGCGGTCCTGGCAGTCGGCGGAGCCCAGGAACCTGACCCACTTCCAGGCCTGGTCCGGATGTTCGCTGCCGGCCCAGATTGCGTCGGACAGGCCGTTGATGGAGCTCTTGCGTCCCTGCGGGCCGGTCGGCAGTGGCTTGAAGGCGAGCTCCTGCTTCACCTTCGGGTCGATGAAGGTGAGGATGGTCCACGAGCCGGCGATCGTGATCGCGCCCTTGCCCGCGATGAGCAGTTCGGAGTTGGCGACGCTGGACTGCTTGTCGAGACGGGGCGCGTACCCCTTGTCGATCAGGCGCTTGAACCAGCCGATGGTCTCGGCGAGCTTGGGGTCGTCGTAGTTGTAGTGGGTGCCCCACGGGTTCTTGTCTAGGTAGCTGAACCCGTTGGCGGCGGCGAAGATCGCCCAGCCGTTCTGCCCGTTGGCGCCGTCGGCCCACTCGGGCAGGAACCCGTAGACCTGCACGCTGTTCTTGTCGAACGCGGGGTCGAGACCGTTGCGGCCGTTGGCGTCCACGGTGGCCTTGGCGATCACCTGCTCGAACGTGCCGCCGTCGGACGGGTTCCAGGTGAGGTTCTCCAGCTGCGCGGGATCGACGCCCTGCTTGCCGAGCAGCCCGGTGTTGACCACCAACGCCATCGTGTCCCAGTCCTTCGGCAGCCCGTAGCGCTTGCCGTCCTTGACCCACACCTCGCTCAGACCCGGCTGGTAGGCCGACAGGTCGACGTTGTCGCGCTTGACGAAGGGTTCCACGTCCAGGAGCTGGTTCTGGGTGGCGAACTGCGGGTAGTAGGTGCTCTGGTTGGTCCACACGTCGGGCGCGTCGCCTGAGGCGAGCTGGGTGGTGAGGTTCTGCCAGTACTGGGCCCAGGCCGTCTGCGTGATCTTGACGGTGATGTCCGGGTTCGCGGCGTGGAAGGCGTCCGCGCAGTCCTGGTAGGCGGGCAGCTGCCGGTCGTCCCACAGCCAGTAGTCCAGGGTCGTCGCGCCCCCGGCACCGTCGCCACCGCTCGAGCAGGCGGCGAGGGGGACGGTGAGGGCCAGGCTCAGCAGGAGGGCGCCGGCGCGCCGTCGTGTCGATCGCATGGGTGGTTCGCCTCTCGGATCGGGCCGGCTCACTTGATGCCGGTGAAGTTGAGGGACTCGACCAGGCGGCGGCCGAGGAAGATCAGCAGGACGAGCACGGGCAGCACCGTCAGCGTCGAACCGGCCATCAGCCCGGTCCAGTCGGGCTGGACGTTGGGCGACTGCTGCTGGAAGATCCCGAGCGCGACGGTCAGCACCCTGGTCTTCTCGTCACGGCCGGTCAGCAACGGCCAGAGGAAGTCCTTCCAGGACCACACCGCGGTGGTCAGCCCGATGGTGAGCAACGGGCCGCGGCTCATCGGCAGCACCACGCGCCAGAACATGCCCCAGCCGCCCACACCGTCCAATGTGGCCGCTTCCTCGATCTCCCGCGGGATCGACAGGAAGAACTGGCGCAGGAAGAACACCGCGAACGGCGTCATGAGCACGCTCGGGGCGACCATGCCCGCGAAGGTGTTCAGCCAGCCGAGGTTCTTCACCAGCACGAAGTTGGGCAGCAGGGTGAAGATCGGCGGCACCATCAGCGCGGCGATCAGCACGCCGAAGACCAGGTCCCTGCCGGGAAAGCGGAGCCGGGCGAACGCGTAGCCGGCCATGGCGCAGCACTGCGTCTGCAGGACGGTGATCAGTCCGCAGTAGACGAACGAGTTGACCAGGTAGCGCAGGAAGTCGACCTTGGCCCCGGAACCGCCGGCCGCCCGCGCCTCCTGCTGGGTCGTCAGCCCGAGCACCCGGAGGAAGTTGATCGCCGTGGGGTGCTCGGGCAGCAGGCCCGTGGCGTCCGTGTACAGGTCAGCCGCGGGCGTGAGCGCGGTGCGCACCATCCAGTAGAACGGGAAGATCGTCGCCACCGCGGCCACGGCCAGCAACGCCCACGCGGCTATGCGGCCCAAAGGAATCTGACTCAGCGGCATCCGGGTGCGGGCGGAGGTCATGGGCACTCTCCTCATGCCAGGTCCGAGCGGGAGGCGCGCAGCAGCCGCATCTGCACGGCGGTCAGCACCCCGAGCAGCAGCGCGAGCACGACGGCGATAGCGGAGGCGTAGCCCATGCGGAAGTTCGTGAACGCCTGTTCGTAGATGTAGAAGTAGATGACCCTGGTGGCGCCGACCGGCCCGCCCTTGGTGGTCACCGCGATGGTGTCGAAGATCTGGAACGAGCCGATCAGGGAGACCACCAGCACCAGCGCCAGAACCGGGCGCAGCAGCGGCAGCGTGATGCGGGTGAACATCCGCCACTCGCCCGCGCCGTCCAGAGCGGCGCTCTCGTACAGATATCGGGGAATCTGCAGCATTCCCGCGTAGAGCAGCAGAGCGGTGTAGCCGGCGTAGGCCCAGGTGTTGATGCCCGCGACGGTCGGCATCGCCCACGTCGGCGAGGTGAGGAAACCGGTGGCGCCCAACCCCATCGCACCCAGGGCGTGGTTGACGAAGCCGAGGTTGGCGTCGAGCATCCACATCCACAGCAGGCCCACTGTGACGTTGGGGACCAGCCAGGGCACCAGCAGCATCGCGCGGATCGCCACCGACTGGGTCAGGCGGTGCATCAACGTGGCCAGACCGAGGGCCAGCACGGTCTGCGAAACGATGTTCAGCACGACGTAGTAGCCGGTGACCTTGAGCGCGTTCCAGAACTTGTCGTCGTCCACGAGGTCGCGGTAGTTCTCCACACCGACGAGGTTCGGTGCCGCCAACATGCCGTAGTCGGTGAGCGAGTAGTAGACGCCCAGAACGGTCGGGTACGCGTAGAACAGCACGAACCCCACCAGCACCGGCGCCAGGAACAGCCACGCCACCTTGCGGTCGTCGCGTCGCCGCGGCGGTGCGGTAGGTCTGCCGGCGTCCACGAACACTTTGCGATCATCGCGTCGCCGCGGTGTCGCGGTCTTGCTGGCGCTCATGGACACGCCTCCGCATCGGGACCTTCGCACCTCACCTCTTGCCAGTGGGGCGCTGTTGCTACATATTGATGAGGAATAGTGAAACTTTGTCAATCCTCAAGCGGAACTATTTGGGACCCTGCAGCTCTCCTCATCCCCTGGAGGTCGCTCCATGTCCACCGCCACGCCCAGAAGCCGGAGGTTGGTGGCCGCCCTGTGCGCCGCGGCTGTCGCCCTGCTGCCCGCCGCGATGCCCGGACTCACCCAGGCCGCGGACCTGTCCGCGCAGGGCGTGCCGGCCCGGCCCGCCCCCGGCCCCGCCCCGGATCCGAGCCTGCCCGCCCACGCCCTCGCCACCGCCGACGCGCCGCTGGACAACCCGCTCAAGGGGTTCGCCCGGTTCCTGCAGCCGGGCACCGACCCGAACGCCGGCTACCCGCTTTCCCTGACGTGGGCCTACTTCGGCCTGTCCGAGGTCATGACGGACCCGAACAACTGCTCCAGCTACAACTGGGGCATCGTGGACAACGCGCTCAACACCATCGCGGCGGCCGGCAACCACGCGGCGATCCGCCTGTACATGGAGTATCCCGGCGGCGGCACGGGCACCCATCCCGGCAACGCGATCCCCGCGTGCTTCAACGGACAGGTCCCCATGCGGCACAACGCCTACTGGGACACCACGAGCCCCGACTACGACAACCCGTTCCTGATGACCGGGCTCAAGAACTTCATCACCGCGTTCGGCGCGCGCTACGACGGCGACCCCCGGCTCGGCTACATCCACCTGGGACTGATCGGCCTGTGGGGTGAGTGGCACACCTGGCCCTACGACACCGACACCTCGGGCGACACCTATCCCAACTACATGCCCACCGACGCGAACGCCGCCGACATCCTCAACACCTACAACCGCGCGTTCACCCGCACCAGGCTCGAACTGCGCTACGCGGACAACGCGGGCGGTGCCGCCGACACCCTGCCGCGCATCGGTTACCACGACGACTCGTTCTGCTACCGCGAAGGCGGTCAGGGCGTGACGCTGCCGGTCTCCATGGGCGGCGCGTCCTGGTCCCAGCTGCAGAAGGCACTGGAGCACGGCGTGGAGAACCGGTGGACCACGGCCTCGATGGGCGGCGAGGTCCGCCCGGAGATCCAGTCCGTCGCGTTCGCCAACTGGCCGGGAGGCTCCGGCCCCGTCGACAACATGAAGGCGTGCATCGAGCTCGAGCACACCACGTGGAAGATCAACGAACGCAGCCTCGAGTACTCCCCCGGCGATCCCAACGTGGCCGCGGCGGTCCGGTTGATGGGCTACAACCTCACCGTCCGCAACGCCTACTTCCACAACACCGCGCAGGGCACCACGAAGGTGGGCGTGCAGATCGACAACACCGGCGTGGCCCCGTTCTACTACCCCTGGACCGTCAGCCTCGGTCTGAAGGACTCGGCCGGCAACGTGGTCAGGACGTGGGACACCTCCTGGGACCTGCGGCAGATCCAGCCCACCCGCATCCGCGCCTTCCCCGACTGGGGAGTCGGCGCCGACCCCACCTACCGGGACTTCGGCTACGCCCGGTACTTCGACGCCCCGGTCGACCTGTCCGGTCTGAGCACCGGCGGCTACCGGCTCGTCCTGAAGGCCAGGAATCCACTGGAGACGATCAACGCCAACGCCAAGAAGCTGCGCTTCGCCAACGCGGGCCAGAACGCCGACGGATGGCTCGACCTCGGCGGGATGACCGTCGGCGCCGGCCAGTCCACGGGGAGCTACGAGGCAGAAGCCACGGGCAACACCCTGGCGGGCGGCGCCGTCACCAGTGCGTGCGGCGGATGTTCCGGCGGCAGCAAGGTCGGCTACATCGGCAACAGCGGCACCCTCAGGTTCAACAACGTCGACGGTGGCACCGGTGGGACGCGCACCGTGACGCTGCACTACGCCTCCCAGGAGTCCCGCACCGCGCGGATCCAGGCCAACGCCCTGGCCTCCCAGACCATCACCTTCCCGTCCACTCCGGACTGGAACACGACGAGAACCACCACCGTGTCACTGGTTCTGCGCGCCGGCGGCGGGAACACCGTCACCATCTCGAATCCCTCCGGCTGGGCACCGGACATCGACAAGATCACCGTGAGCTGACCGAGGGCGGCCCGGGGCGTCCGGTCCCGGGCCGCCTTCCCCACTCCACATTCGCGCCGTGCGGAAGGCTTTCCCATGAACACCCATCTCCACCGCGACCTCCGTCTCGGCGTCCTCGGCTTCGGGCTTCGCGGATCCATCGCCCGCATCGCCCACCGCCCCGGAGCGGGCAGCCGGGTCGTCGCACTGGCCGAGCACGACGCGGCCATGAGGGCGGAAGCGGACGAGGCCTTCCCCGGCGCACTGGTCACCGCCGACCACCGGGAGGTCATCGAGTCCCCGGACGTGGACGCGGTGGTGGTCCTCACCCCCGACCACACCCACGCCGACCTCGCGTGCCAGGCCCTCAAGGCGGGCAAGCCCGTCTTCGTCGAGAAGCCCCTGGACATCACGATCGAGCGGTGCGACGAACTGCTGCGCACCGCCTACGAGACCGGCAGCCGGCTGTACGTCGGGCACAACATGCGGCACATGCCGGTGGTCCGCCTCATGCGCGACATCATCACGCGAGGTGAGATCGGCCAGGTCAAAACGGTGTGGGTGCGGCACTTCGTCGGCTCCGGCGGCGACTACTACTTCAAGGACTGGCACGCCGAACGCCGTTACACCAACGGACTCCTGCTGCAGAAGGCCAGCCATGACCTCGACGTCCTGCACTGGCTCGCGAACAGCTACACCCGGCAGGTGCAGGCCTTCGGCGACCTGATGGTCTACGGCGACAACCCGCACCGGCGTCCGCCCGGTGAGCCCAAGCACGCCGACTGGCACACCGAGAACGGCAACTGGCCGCCGCACACCCAGCGCGGGCTGAACCCCGTCATCGACGTCGAGGACGTGTCACTGGTCAACCTGCGCCTGGACAACGGAGTGCTGGCCGCCTACCAGCAGTGCCACTTCACCCCGGACTACTGGCGCAACTACACCGTCATCGGTGACGCCGGCCGCCTGGAGAACTTCGGCGACGGCCCCGGCTCCGTGGTGAAGGTCTGGAACTCCCGTCGCTCGTACTACAGCGACGAGGCCGACCTCCAGTACCACGTGCCGGACGACGAGGGCGACGACGGACACGGCGGGGCCGATCCGCTCCTCGTAGCCGAATTCCTGCGTTTCGCGCGGGAAGGCGGCATCACGGACACCTCACCCGTTGCCGCGCGCATGGCCGTCGCCGCCGGCGTGCGGGCCACCGAGTCCCTCCGCGCCGGAGGCGTCCCGCACGAGGTGCAAGACCTCGCTCCGGAGTTGGTGTCGTACTTCGAGAACGGGCAGGACGCATCGGCGCGGTAGAACGTTCGTGTTCAGGGCACTAGATGATGCGGCGCCGCACCCGCCACACCACCACACCGATCAGGACGGCCGCGACGGCGGCGAACAGGGCCGTCTCGATGAGCTGGAACGTCCAGAACCGGTCGGCGGGGTGGTAGACGTCGAACTGCTGGACGCCCCGCGCGTGCAGGAACTGGTTGAGGTTGGTGCCGGCCTGGTCGGCGGCGCCCTCCAGTTCGTAGTACTCGGTCGAGCTCAGCCTGCGCCCGGTGGCGTCCGCGTAGCCGTGTTCGATCGTCCAGTCGGCGAAGCCGGGCAGGTGCCCGGCCTGGTCCTTCGAACCGCCGACGGGGACCGGTTCCGTGCTGGTGAGCGGGGTGGCGTAGGCGGGTCGGGCCACCAGCGCCACCGCCATCCGGGCGGCGAGGAACGCCCCGAACGCGACGCCGAACGCGGGCAGGCTGCGCCGCAGGATCGCCCCGGCCGCGGTGGCGACGCCGAACGCGAACAGCGCGTACGCCACCGGAACAAGCCCCTGCAGGTCGAAGGCGTCGTACTGGAACCGCCCCTCCCACGCGTCGAACGGCTCGCGGAACCAGGTGAGCACCGCGGTGAACACGCCGGTGAGCGCGACGGTGACACCGGCCAGCACCACGAGCTTGGCCGCCAGCCAGCGCATCCGAGGCACGGCCTGCGTCCAGGCGAGCTGCCAGGTGCCGTCCTCCAGTTCGCGCGCGAGCAGCGGCGCGCCGAGGAACGCGCCGATGACGACGGGGACCAGGTAGAAGGCCGCCAGGAGGTTCTCGACGTACCCGTACTCGTCGTCGAGCCGGCGGAAGGAGGCCGTGCAGGCGTCGCTGATGCGGGCGTCTCCCGCGCACAGGGCGGGACCGCCGGGGAACAGGTCGTGGGCCTGCGACCCGAGTACCAGCAGGGCGACGCCGAACAAGCCGACGAGCAGACCCAGGACGCAGACCTCGGCCCGGTGCTGGCGCCAGATCAACCACGTCATGCCGTCACCTCCGACGTGTCCGCGGTGCTCGGCTCGGACGGCCGGCGCAGGTACGCCAGCACCAGGTCCTCCAGCGCGACCGGCTGGGCCTGCCACCCCGGCGCGGCCGGGAGCGCGCCGTCACGCACCAGCAGGGTCGTGTGCCGGTCGCTGTGGACGGCCTCCACGACGGCGCCGGCCCGGTCGAGGCCGGTGGCCGTGCGCGGGCCGACGAGCAGCCGGTGCTCGGCGAGGAGGGTGTCGATGTCACCGGTGAGCGTGACCCGGCCGTTGTTGAGCACGATCAGGTGGTCGCAGACGCGCTCCAGCTCGTGCACGACGTGGGAGGAGAACAGGACGGTCACCCCGCCTTCGGCCACCGCGCCCATGAGGACCTGCAGGAACTCGTGCCGGGCCAACGGGTCGAGGCTGGCGACCGGCTCGTCGAGGACGAGCAGGTCCGGCCGCTTCGCCAGGGCCAGAGCCAGCGCGACCTGGGCCTGCTGCCCGCCCGAGAGCGTGCCGGCCCTGCGGTCGAGCGGGATGCCCAGCTTCGCCAGCCTGCGCTCGGCCAGCCCCTGGTCGAACCTCAGGTTGCAGGCCCGGCCGAAGCGGAGCATCTCGGCGACGGTGAAGCGCTTGTACAGCGGGTGGTCCTGGGCCAGGAACCCGACCCGGGACAGGGTGTGCGGGGTGCTGGCGGTGACGTCGTGGCCGAGGACCTCCACCGTGCCGGTGCTCGGGGCCAGCAACCCGACGGCCAGGCGCAGCAGCGTGGTCTTGCCCGCGCCGTTCGGCCCGACCAGGGCGATCACGCCGCCCGCCGGCAGGGCCAGGGTGCAGTCGCGCAGCGCCCAGCCCTTCCGGTACCGCTTGCCCACACCGTCGGTGCGCAGCGCGAACTCGGTCGCCGTCACGCCACGCCCTCGTTCCTCGTCTGCTGGTGCACGGAGGTGAAGAGCGCGTTGACCGCCTGCTCGTCGAGGCCGGCCGCGTAGGCGCGGCGCAACCAGGTCGCCAGGCCGCGGTGCAACGACGTGTAGGTCGACGCCGACATCGCGGCCGACTGCTGTTCGTCGACGAACGTGCCCTGACCGGGCCGGCCGGTGACCAGGTTCTCCTGCTCCATCTGCCGGTACGCCTTGGCGACGGTGTTCGGATTGATCGCCAGGTCCTCGACCACCTCGCGGATCAGCGGGAGGCGGTCACCGGGCTGGAGGAAGCCCAGCAGCACCGCCTGGCGGACCTGCTGGACGAGTTGCAGGTACGGCGGCACGCCGGAATGGGTGTCGAGCCGGAAGACGAACACGGTAGCCCCTTACTGCTTTACTAGTACCATAGTAAAGCAGTAAGGGGATCAGTCAGACGCCCGGCTCCGGTGGATTCCGGATCGGGTCCGGCGCTGCCACCTTCCCCAGGCCCACCCGGCGACCAGCGCACAGGCCAGCGCACCTGTCAGGTGCCCGAGCGCCATCGCGACGACGCTCAGCAGCGCGGCGACGACCAGCAGAGCCCCGGACGCGCGGCGGTGGCGATCGCGCGAGGCGTGCAACCGCGCGCCCTCCAGGGTTTCAGCGAGTTTCGGGTCCTCGTCACTGAGGTTGCGCTCGATCTCGCACAAGGTCTCGCGTTCACGGTCACTGAGCACGGCACACCTCCTGCCACGGCTCGCAACGTGCCGGTGTCACCGGATCTCCCCTTCACGCGCCTGCCCGTAGGGCACCGCGTTCAGCAGGGTGACGCGGACCGTGGCGCCGCTGGGGGTCTGGTAGGCGCGCTGCTCTCCTTGGCGGGCACCGTTCACGGCCGCTCCCAGTGGGGAGTCCGGCGAGTAGACCTCGATCGTGCCGTGTTCCGCGCCGCGTGCGCCCAGCAGGAACGTCTCGGTCTCGCCCGTGTCGTCGAAGCTGACGGCGAGCACCATGCCGGGTTCGGCGATGCCGTCGTCCGGAGGGTCCTCGCCCACGATCGCGTTGATGAGGAGGTCCTTGATCTGGTGGATGCGCGCCTCCCGATCCCGCTGGGACAGGAAGTCCGACTCGCCGGACTCCTCGCCCAGGCGAGTGCGCATCGGCGAAAGCAGGGTCATCAGTTCGTTGCGGAGCCGGTGGTGCGCCTGCGGGCTCAGCCACACGCGTGGGGTCGTACTCGTCATGTCATGCCTCCGTGGCAGGAATAAGTGCCGTCAGGGCGGCCTGGGGGGAGGTACCGCCCTGACGGCGGGGCGTCCGCGTGGGCCGGGTTCGTCGACCCGCGACCCGCACGGACAGGAAAGGGGTCAGTGGTGGTGGCGGCGCAACGCCTCGAAGTCGTGGGCGTAACCGGTGGCCACGCCCAGGAGGATGTCGCGCTGGACGCGGAGGAAGTCGTTCTCCTTGCGCAGCCACGCCAGTTCGGCTCGCTCACCGTCGGTCAGCGGGTCGGTGTGCTCGGGTTCCACGGGGCGGTCACCTGAGCGGGTCGAACTCGCGCAGGGCGGCGGGCTGTTTGCCGGTGGTGATCTGCTCAGCCAGCAACCGTCCGGTGATCGGACCCTGCGCCAGGCCCCACATGCCGTGCCCGCCCGCGACGTAGACGCCCGGCGAACGGGTCGCACCGATGAGCGCGCGACCGTCCGGGGTGACCGGACGCGGGCCCACCCACACGTCGGTGCGGTCCTCCCACCACACTCCGTCCAGCAACGGCCGGACGGAGGCGATGATCGCGTCCACCCGCGCCTCGTCCAGCGGCGCGTCCGGCTCGCGGAACTCCATGGTGCCCGCGACGCGAAGACCGTCCTGGTAAGGCGTGCACGCCACGCGCACCTCCGGCAGGTAGACCGGGCCGTGCACCGGCTTCCGCGTCGGCACGGTGAACGAGTACCCGCGGCCCGCCTGGACCGGCGTGCGGACGCCGGCTCGTGCGGCGAGCTTCGGGAGCCAGGCACCGGTGGCCAGTACAGCCACGTCCGCGGAGACGGTGTCGCCGTCCTTCGCTCGCACGGTGACACCGGCGTTGTCCGCCCGGATGTCTGCCACCTCCAGAGAACGGATCGTGGCACCACGGGCGACCACGGCACGTCCCAGCGCCTGCACGAAGCCGCCGGGGTCGACGAAGCGCTGCCCGTCGACGCGCACACCGGCGGCGAGCGCGGCCGACGCCAGCGGGACCTGTTCCCTCAGGTCCGCTGTGGACAGTGCGGCGTGGTCGACCGGTTGTCCCGCCGCAGCAAGCCGTTCCAGCTCTCGCAACAGACCTGCCGCCTGTGCGGGAGAGGTGAAGACCGCGGTGATCGGGGCGTCGATCGTGGGCGCTTCGACGCCGTTCGCGGTCAGCACGTCGTAGGCTTCGATGCTCTCCTCGTTGAGGGGCAGGTTCGCCTTCACGGCCCTGGTCCACGACGGCCACCGGCAGTGGGCACCGAAGCGCGCCAGGAACGTCCAGAGCTTCGGGTCCGCCGTCAGCGGGATGTGCAGCGGTGCGTCCGGGTTGAACAGGGATCGCAGCCCGTAGCGCAGCACCGCCGGTTCGTTCAGCGGGATCGCCAGTCCGGGTGCGATCCACCCGGCGTTGCCCCAGGACGCGCCGGCCGCGACTCCGGTCCGGTCGACGACGGTCACCTCGACGCCGCGCTCCTGCAGGAACCACGCCGTCGACAGGCCCACGACACCCGCACCGACCACCACCGCTGAGCGCGGACCACCGTCAAGGCGCTCGTCCATCCCGACCTCCTGTCATCGCTTGTCCCGACTCCAGGATGCTGCGCACAGGGGGCGAACCGGTTGTCCACTTTCTACAATCGCTGCTCAGCGATTGTCGGTTTCCGACACCGTCGCCGCGAGGTCGATCAGCATCGCGACCCGCTTGGCGGCGTCGTCCAGCCCGAGGTTCGTCACCTCGCCCATCTTGCGCAGCCGGTTGCGCACGGTGTTGCCGTGCACGCCGAGCCGTTCACCGGCCACCGCCAGATCGCCCTGCGCCTCCAGCCAGGCGCGCAACGTCGCGACGTGGTCGGTGCCGTGTTCGCTGTCGTGCCTGCGCAGGTCCGCCACGGGACCGCGGGCCGACGCCCGGCCGACCCGTGCCGCGGTGCGCAGACGCTGAAGCAGGATCTCGTCCCACGACTCGTCGTAGGCGGGCGGAGCCGTGTCCCCGGCGCGCATCTCGTGCAGTGCCAGGCATTCGTCCGCCTCCTGCCGGCCGGCGGGCAGGTCCGCGGGCTCAGCGACCGCGCTGATTCCCGCCGACGTAATGACGTTCTCGGGTAGCGCGGCCCTCAACGCCGCCAGCCACTCCCTCGCCGCGGCGACCTTCTCGCCCGGCAGAATCGTGTAGACGCTGTTGCCCGCCAACGTGCTTCGTCCCGGCCGCGACCAGCCGAACCCGGTGGTCGCCTGCTCGAACGCCAGCAACACGGCCGCGTGCCGCTCGTCCCCGACGTGCGCGCGCACCGCGACCACCCTGGCCGGTCCGGGAGGCAGGCCGAGCTGGCTGATCACCGTCGCGGCGTCCGCCGTGCCCTCCAGCAGCCGGATCACCCACTCCGACTCCACCTGGCGTTCCAGATCGGCACTGGCCCGCAACCGCAGCAGGTGCAGCGCGACGATCCGGGCGCCGTCGGTCAACGCGGTGCGCCGAGCACCTTCCAGCGGAGCCGGGCAGGCCACCCAGATCGCCCCCAGCAACTCCCTGCCCACCCTGACCGCGACCACCATCCGCCCGGTCAGTCCGCGCGCGGGCTCCCCGGCTGCGAAGAGCGGCTCATCGGACCCGAGCAGGTGCGTCCGCACCCCCGCCGCGTCGAACAACTCGCGCACCCACGCGGGCACCTGCCGGCCCATGATGGTCTCCAGGCGTGCCGCGTCGACCTCCTGCTGCGGGCCGGAGTAGGCCAGCACGCGCGACAGCTGGTCCTCGATCGTCACCGCGCCACCAGTGGCCGCGGCGAGGCTGTCGGCCAGCGCGAACAGGTCGGTGGGACCGCGTCCCGACTCGGTCTCCCTGCCTTCGAGCACCAGGCCGTAGACGACCCCCGCCAGCTGGCTCCACGACAGGGCCGGATCAGCCAGCATCACCGCGACCCCCTCGGACTCCCCCACCGCGACGGCGTCCGCCAGGAACTCCTCGCCGCCTCGGACGAGCACCACGACGGACCGCGCCGACACCGCCGCGCGCACAGCCTCGGCCACGGACCCGGCACCGACGGCGAGGTACACGTCGCCGACCTCGGCACGGTCGTCCGCGGCATCGCGCAGCACGACTCCACGCAGTTCCGCCGATCGAGGCACCGGGCAGCAACACAACCGGACCCCGTACCCGCCCAGAACGTTGACCAGCCGGTCCAGCCTCACCATGCGAAAACTCCCTGTCCCACTGCTGACGTCACCGTAGAGGCAGGGACCGCGGGGAGCACCTCCGGCCGCTGACCCGCGAACTCACGGCGCTGCCGCGAGGAGTTGCTCGACGACCGAGTCGATCTGCTGCCGGGGCAGGAAGTGACCGGCCCGGACCACGGCGGCGATCGACGCGAAGTTCTTCACGTCCTCCAGCGGATCGGAGTCGAGGAGCAGGAAGTCGGCGTCCATGCCGGCGGCGACGGCGCCCATCCGGTCGGTGCGGCCGAGGTAGGCGGCAGGTTCCGTGGTGACGGTGCGCAGGACGTCGAGCGGGCGCAGGCCGGCCGCGGCGAGCTCGCGGAACTCGGTGTGCAGGTCCGCCGGGTTCGTGCCCGGTCCGTCCGTTCCGGTCAGGATCGGCACTCCCGCGTCGTGCAGGCGCTTCACCATGCGCAGGGACATGTCGTAGTACTGGCGGTAGGTGGCGCGGGTGTCGGCGGGCAGCGCGGTGAACCGCGCCCGCACCTCCCGGAAGTCGCTGACCGTCCTGGCGGGCAACATCTTCATCCACGGGTGGTCGTCGTACTCGGGATGGTCGGCCAGGTACTGCGTGCGGAGCCGGACCAGGGTCGGCGTCTGCCAGGTGGAGCTCTCCGCGAAGTGCCGCACCATCTCCCGCGCGGCCGTTTCGCTGAAGGAGTCCAACGCGCGCCGCATCAGGCCGACCGACTCCGGCGAGTTGGACATCGCGGGGTTGATCAGCATCTTCGCGGTCATGTTCGTGACGACGTCGGTGGAGAAGAGCCATCCGGCGAACGGCAGGTTCGCGAACCAGCCCGGCACCGGACCGGTGAGATCCTGTTGCCCGCGCAGGGTTTCCTCTTGGGACGACGACTCGATCCACAGGCAACTGCCGGTGCCCAGGTGTTCCATGGAGTCGTAGCCCGCCCGCGCGGCCTCGCTCGGGCTGACCGAGGGTGGAAGGTGCCCGGCGATCTTCAGTCCTTGCCGATGGGCCCATTCGACCGCCTCGAAGAAGACGTCGCGGTCCACGGAGATCAGCTTGACGAAGTCCGCGCCGAGATCCTTCTGGCGGGTGATCTCCTCGCGGACCTCCTCGACCGAGCCGGCGTTCCACGGCATCAGGAGATCGCCGGGCATGCCGAGCAGGCCTGGTGCGTGCAGGCCCAGCGGCAGGCGGCCCTCCGCCCGGTAGCGCAACAGGTCGTCGTCGCCGGCCATCTGACGCATGCCGGTGGTGCCCTCGGCGAGCATCGTGGCCAGGAACAGGCTCGCGCGTTCTTCCTGGAGCACGTGGGTGTGCATGTTGTTGTATCCGGGGACCACGAACCGATCCGCGCCGGCGATGGTCCAGATGTCCTTGGCGGCCGGTGTGTCCTTCGTGGCCGACACCGAGGCGATCCTGCCGTCGCGGACGACGACCGTCATCCCTGGGCTCCTGCTGCCGTCCCGGGGATCGACGACGGTGACCTGGTCGATCCGCAACGGCGCGGTGCGCGGCAGGGACGTGACCGGCGGGTCCCTCCTCGTCAGGTTCTTCACGACCGGCACTCCCACCGCCGCGACCACCCCGGCGCCGACCACGCCGAGCCCCACGCGTTTGAGCACGGTGCGGCGCGTCGGCCCGGTCTCGTCCTTCGCGATCATCAGGGCTCCTCGACGTCCGTGGCGAGGCGCGGGAACAACGCTGCGCCCGGTGAGTTCGGTCCCGGGCTGAGCAACGCCTCGTGCAGGGCCGGTGCCTGCCGCAACCCTTCGGCCAGTCCCGCGACCAGAGGTGCGGGCGTGAAGGGGAAGTCGCTGCCGTAGAGCAGCCGGTCCGGCCCGACCACGGCGAGCAGGCCGTCCAGTGCCACCGGTAGCGGAACGCCCGCCAGGTCGTAGTAGAGCCTGCCGAGAGCGCTGAGGACGTCGACGGGATCTCCGGTGAGGAAGGACATTCCTGCCGCGCGGTGGGCCAGGACCGGCAGCACCGCCCCGGCGTGCGGGACGATCCAGCGGATGTGCGGGTAGCGGTCCAGCGTGCCGCTCAGCACGAGGTCGAGGACGCAGCGGGTGGTGTCGAACAGGAACTCGACCATCGGACGCGGCCTGCCCAGCGCGGTGCGTTCCCAGCCCGGCGGCGAGGTCGGGTGCAGTGTCACCACGGCGGCGCGGGCGTCCAGTTCCGCGAGCACCGGGCCGAACGCCGGATCGGTCAGGTAGCGGCCGTTCTGGTTGGTGTGCAACGTGATCGCGTCGGCGCCGAGCTCGTCGAAGGCCCGCGCCAGTTCGGCGAGCGCGCCGTCGACGTCGGGCAGTGGCAGCGTGGCGGCCAGCCCGAACCGGCTCGGTCGCCGCGCGACCACCTGCGCGCCTTCGTCGTTGACGTGGCGCGCCAGGTCGCGCGCGGCCTGGTTCCTGGTGAGCGAGTCGCCGGCGAAGTGCACGCCCGGCGACGACACCGAGAGCACCGCGGCGGCCACGCCGGTCATGGCCATGACCTCGACGGCGGCGTCGGCACTCCAGTCGGGCAACGCGGGCATGCCGTCGGGCATGGCGTGTCCCGCCGCACGGCACCGCTCCGCGTAGTGCGGGGTGAGGTAGTGGGCGTGGACGTCGAGCCAGCCGGTCATGCGGGTGTTCCCCTCTCGGTGCAGGTCCGTGCGGCCGCGCAGATCACCCGGTCAGGGCGCACCAGGACGGCTCTGACGCGAGCCCCGGTCAGCCACTCCCCCAGCACGCTGTACCGCTCGACGGGCACGACGGTGAGTCCGTGCGGATGTCGCGCTATCGGATCCATGGTCAGCAATGCGAAGCCGTCGCCGAGCGTGTCGTCGAACCATTGGCCGTCTCCGGCGGGCGGCTGCGGGCAGAGGCGTCCGACCAACGGCGAACCGCCCCGGCGCAGGCGCAGCCTCGGTGATTCAGCAGAGAGCGCGAAGCGATCGACGCCCGGAAGCCGGGACAGCCGGCGGACGATCTCGCGCCGCAGAACCGCCGTGCGGCCGCTACCGCCGGTCAGCGCCCAGCCCACGACGATCGCCTGGCGGATGAGTCGCACGGTGTGCGGTTCGCGTTCGGCCTGGTAGGTGTCCAGCAACTGGTCGGGGGCCTCGTCGCGCAGCACCAGAGCCAGCTTCCACACCAGGTTGTGCGCGTCCCGCAGTCCGGAACCGAGTCCCTGCCCCACGAACGGCGGCGTCTGGTGGGCGGCGTCGCCGAGCAGGAAGACCCGGCGCTCCCGCCAGCGTTCGGCGACCTTGGCCTGGAAGGTGTAGGTCGTGGTGCGCACCAGCTCCGCCTCGGCCAGGGCGTGGTCGCCGAACCAGGGCGAGAGCAGCCGCGCGACGCCCGCCGGTGTGGTGAGTTCCGCGATGTCGTCGGTGTCCAGAACGCGGAACTCCCACCGATAGCGGTCTCCCACCAGGTGCATGAACGTGGCCGCGCGGCGCGGATCGCACACCTGGTGCACGCCCTCCCACATCGGCAGCGGCTCCGGAGAGCGGACGTCCACGACGAGCCACGGTTCGGTGAAACCCAAGTCGCGCAAGCCGAAGTCGAGCGCGGCACGCACCGTGCTGCCCGCACCGTCGCAGCCGAGCACAGCGGCCGCCTGAACCTGGTACCGCCGCCCACCACGCTCATAGCTCACGACCGCGCCGGCAGGCAGATGAGCGACACCGGTCACCTCCGCACCCCGGCACGTCGTGATGTGCGGCGACTCCTCGGCCGCGGCGACGAGCAGCGCCTCCAGATCGGGCTGGTCGAACATCGACGCCCGGGGATGACCGGAGAACCCGATCGGATCGTCGCGGCGGAACTCCGCGAGGGTGCGCAGCCCGCCGTCGAGAAGTCGCAGTCCCGGCATGGGCCTGCTGATGCCGCGAAAGCCGTCAGCGACACCCGCCTCCTGCAGGATCCGCACCACCTCGCCGTCGAGGTGCACCGCGCGCGGCAACGGATACGGCTCCGGATGCCGTTCGAGCACCAGGCAGGTGACGCCACGCCGGGCCAGCAGCAGCGCGGCGGTCAGTCCCACCGGACCGGCCCCGACGACGACCACGTCGACCGTGGTCACCGATGCTCCACCCGACTGCGCTGCGCCCCCAGGTCGAGGGCGCCGTCGTCGGTGGCGATCGAGGCGGTGACCAGATCACCGTGCTGGAGGTACTGGTCGTTCTTGGCCTGTCCTTTGAGGAAGAGCTTCCACTTGACCGCGGGCGGCAGCAGCGCGGCGATCCGTTCGACCGGTTTCGGAGGCGCCTTCAGCGCCGTCCCGCCGGGAGTCCCGGTCAGCAGCAGGTCTCCTGGAGCGAGCTCCTGGAAACGGGAGAGCAAGGTCAGCGCCCGCGCCGGGTGCACGATCATGTCGGCGACCGTGCGGTCCTGGCGCACCTCGCCGTTGACCGACAGGCGCAGCCGCAGCCGTTCCAGGTGTGCGAACTCGTTGTCCTGCAACAACACCAGGCGCGGTCCGACCGGGGTGAACGTCGGGTACGACTTGCTCTCGTAGAACTGCCCCTTGGTCAGCTGGACGTCGCGGGCGCTGACGTCGTTGGCCACCACCAGCCCGGCCACGTACCGCGGCAGGCTCGCCTCGGTCACCGCCGTGCCGACCGGCAGTCGCGCGCCGAGCACCAGTCCGAGTTCGACCTCGTAGTCCAGCAGAGCGACGTGCGGCGGACGCACGATCGTGGCGGTGCTCCCCGCGATCGAGCCGGAGGCCTTGCGGAAGAACGTCGGCGGCACGGTGTCGGGGTCGAAGCCGGAATCCCTGGCGTGCGAACGGTAGTTGACCATCTGGGCGACCACCCGGCACGGCGCGGTGACCGGCGAGAGCAGGTCGAGTTCGGCCACGTCCACCGTCGGCTCGGTGGCGGCGTCCACGGCCGCGCGGTCGGCGAGCAGTTCGGCGGTGGTCTCGGCGGAGGTGGACACCTTCGCGGCGCGTCCCGTACCGGGCCGCTCGACCCACCAGCCGTCCGCCGTGCGCAGAACCGTTGTCGTCATCGGGACATCGCCTTCATCAGGGCCAGCAACCGGGCCGCCGTCAGTTCGGTGTCCTCGTCGCGCAACGCCGCGAACACCGCGCGCAGCTTCGCCGGCGACGGTGTGGTGCCGAGGAAGTCACGGGTGGCGGGTGGTCCCCACTGGGCCAGGCCGGAGGCCGACATCGGCGCCCAGCCCGGTTCGAGGGACGAGTCGAACACGTCCCCGTCGGCGAAGTGCTCGACCATCAACCGGTCCGGATCACGCCAGTAGTCGAACAGCTGACTGCCCTGAATGTGCCTGCCGATCCCCCACGACCGGCGGTAGCCGCGCTCTGCCAGGTACTCCCCGCCCGCGGCCAGTGCGTCCAGGTCGGTCACCTGGTAGGCGGAGTGCACGTAACCGAGTTCCGGACCGAGGTGCATCGCGAGCGTGTGGTGATCGGCCACCGTGTCGCCCCGGTCGCACCGCAGGAACGCCATCGTGGGACCGAGGTCGCGTTGCCCCGGCAGGAACAGGAAGTCGCTGACGATCATCCCGAGGGTGTCGAGGTACCAGTCCAGCGCCGCCAGGAAACGCGGCGTCTGCAGCACCACGTGCCCCAGCCGCTGGACCCTGGCCGGTTCCCGCGCCGGACGCTGCGTCGCGTTGACCCGCAGTGGCGATCCGCCGGTGTTGTGCCGCAACGGGATCTGGCCGGGCAGCAACGAACCGGCATCGGCTCCGTGCACCACGCTCACCGGAATGCCGCTGGGATCGACGAGGTCGACGATCCGTCCCGCTCCGAGCGGACGGACCCGGGTTCCCGCGTGCCGGGCGAGCCGGTCCAGGTCGGACGACTCCGCCGCCCGGAACACGGGACCGACGAACCGCGACCGCGGGCCACGCCGGATCACCACCGCGTCCGTGCCCGCGAGCGTGCCGCGCAACCGCAGCTCGTCAGGCGTGCGGGCCGACACGGAGAACCCGAAGTCCCTGGCGAACACCTCCGCCCGGTCCAGGTCCGGCTTCTCGAACACCAGCCACGCCAGGTCGAGCACCTTCACCACCGGGTTGCGGGCGCGCCCGGTGTGCTCACCGCGATGCGCGCCGTCCTGGCTGTGCAGGTCCCTGTGGACCATCGCCCACCCTCCTGACCGCTCGTTCGCTCACTACTGATGAAACTATCAATTACGGAGTCAGGGCACGTCAAGGGCTAATTGATGATTTCATCAGTACTGTCATGACGTAGGATCCCGGCCATGACCACCAGCCGCCCCGAGACCGGCAGCCGCCTCGACCGCCGCAAGGCGCAGACCCGGCGCAAGCTCCTCGACGCGGCACGGGCGATGCTCGCCGACGGCACCGCCCACCAGTCGAGCATCCAGGACATCACCGACGCCGCCGATGTCGGCTTCGGCTCGTTCTACAACCACTTCCCGACCAAGGGCGACCTGTTCACCGCGGCCGTCGAGGACGCGATGGAGGAGATGGGCGCGCGGCTCGACGAGCTGGGCAGCACCGTCGAGGACCCGGCCGCCGAGTTCGCCCAGTCGGTCCGCCTGGCCGGACGACTGGCGCTGCAGCGACCCCAGATCGCCCAGGTCATGGTGCGCCACGGCGTCGCCTACCTGGACTCCGGCCGCGGACTCGCGCCACGCGCGCTGCGCGACATCATCGCCGGCGTCGAAGCGGGACGTTTCCACGTCGACAACCCCAAACTCGCGATGTCCACAGTGGCCGGTGCCCTGCTGGCGGCGCTGCACCTCTCCTTGACCGACCCCGACTTCGACCATGGCACCGTGTACGACCAGCTCGCCGAACAACTCCTGCGCATGCTCGGCGTCAGTCCCGCCGAGGCACGCGAACTGGTCGCGCTGCCACTGCCCGTTCCCGAGGACTGACCGGGCCGTGCCAGGCCCCTGAGCGATCCCGGACAATGGCGACGTGAAGCTTCTGCCTGTCACCGCATCCGGCGCGCAAGTCGCCTACCTCGACGTCGGCGCGGCCGATGGCCGTGCGAACGTCTACCTCGGCGGCCTCGGACTGGCGAGCACCGTCTCGTTCGCGCCGGTCATCGGCCACCCGGCGCTCGCGGGCCGGGGCCGGCACGTGCTCGTCGACCTGGTGGGCAGCGGGTGGAGCGACCACGACGACGCCTTCAGCCACACCATCGACGAGCACGCATCCGTTGTCGCCGCGGCGATCGACGCGCTCGGGCTCCACACGATCACGCTCGTCGGGCACTCGCTAGGCGGTTCGATCGCGATCAGCCTGGCCGCCCAGCGCCCCGACCTGGTCGGTGGGCTGATCGTGGCCGAGCCGAACCTCGACCCGGGCGTCGGCACGATGTCAGCGCGGATCGCGAGCTTCGACGAGGACACCTTCGTCGCCCGCGGGATGCACGGAATCATCGCCCCGGACGACACCACGATGGACGCCCGGACGTTGCGCCGGTGGTCACCGCGCGGGCTGCACCGCACAGCGGTGTCCCTGCTGGCGGACAGGCCGGCCACGTTCCGCGCGCAACTGACCGCGATGTCCGCGCCCAAGCGCTACATCTCGGGCGAGCTGAGCGGCGAGGACCTCGATGCCTTGCGCGCGACCGGTTGTGACGTGCGTGTCGTGCCCAATGCCGCGCACATGATGATGGAGGACAACCTCGACGGATTCGTGAACCTGCTGACCGATCCGCTCTGAGGCAGTCAGAGGGGCTGACTGCCCAGTTCGATCGCGCGGCGCAGGTCCTGGACGTAGGCCGCGGGCTGTTCCCACGCCGCGAAGTGACCGCCGGCGGGATGTTCCACGTACTCGAGCACGTCGAAGAAGGCCTCGGCGTAGCTGCGCGGCTCCGGCTTGATGTCGCGCGGGAACACCGACAGCACAGTGGGAACCTCGATCCGGCCGGGCAGGCCGCCGCGTTCGGTGTAGGTGGAGAACGAGGTGCCGATCGTGCCGGTGACCCAGTAGGCGGTGATCCAGGTCAGCAGTTCGTCGTCGGTGAAGGCCGAGTCGTCCGACCACGACTCCAGCTTGTCGGCGAGCCACGCCGCCAAGCCCGCGGGCGAGTCACCGAGCGCCACGGCGAGCGTGTTCGGCCGGGTCGACTGAGCTGCGATGTACGCGCCTTCCGTGCGGAACCACTGTGCCGTGCGGTCGAGATAGGCGACCGCGTCGGGAGCGAGCCCGGCGGGGTCCGCGGTCAAAGCCCGCTGTGGAGCGACGTTCGTGAGGTGCAGGGCGGCCACGCGGTCCGGGTGTTCGGTCGCGAGGATCTCCGCCACGGTCCCGCCCACGTCGCCGCCGGACACCACGTACCTCTCGTGACCGAGCTCGGCCAGTCCGGCCGCGATCATTCCGGCGATCCGGCTCGCCGACATGCCCGCGGCGCCGAGCCTTGGCGCGAAGGGAAAGCCCGGCAACGCGGGCACCACCACGTGCACGTCGGTGAGCAACGGCAGGACTCGTTCGAACCGCAGCACGGAGTCCGGCCAGCCGTGCAACAGGACCACGACCGGGGCATCGGGATCCGCGGCACGCTGATGGATCACGCGCAGGTCGTTCTCCCCCACCGTCTCCCAGGGAAGCTCCCCGATCCGGCGTTCGTGAACGGCCCAGTCGTAACCGTTGGCCCACCGGTCGAGCAGCGCGTCGAGACGAGCACCGCCGAGGCCCCGCGCCGGATCGTCGTTCCAGGGCGTCGGCACACGTCGCGTCCGGCTGAGTCGCTCACGGATCTCGTCAGTCATGTGTACGACGATACACATCGATGTGTATGGTCGTACACATGACGCCGCGAGACGCCACCACGACCAAGGCACGAATCCTCGAGAACGCACGACGTGAATTCGCGCAGCACGGATACACAGCGGTCACGGTCAAAGGCGTCGCGGACGCGGCCGGCGTGTCACCGAACCTCATCACCCGCTACTTCGGCGGCAAGGACGGTCTGTTCCTCGCAGCGGCCCAGGTGGAGATCCCCGTCGAGAACTCGTTCGACGGCGACCGCTCAGGACTGGGCTCACGGCTGGCGGCGAACATCGTCCAGCGCTGGTTCGGCCAGCCGGAAGAAGACCCGTTGCTGGTGCTGCACCGCGCGTCCGGCGACCGCCCGGAGGCGGCGGAAGCGCTGGCCACCTTCCTCGACGTCCACTCGCTGCAGCCGCTGCGGAACTACCTGCGCGACAGCGGTTTGACCGACGCGGAGGCATTCAGCAGGGCGGCGGCCATCGACGCGTTCGTCCTCGGCGTGACGACCCGCCGTCGAGTCCTGCGCTCCGAACTCGGCGACCCCGCGGAACTCGAAGCCTGGATGGGCGCCACCATCCAACGTCTCGCCGACGGGTGACCGCGAGGCCTGGGTCCACAGGAGACCCAGGCCTCGCGGTCATGCGCTGTCAGGAGTGGACAGGGATCTGCTCGTAGATCACCTTCCACTCGTAGGTGCCGACGAACCCGTTGGCCCACAGGGAGTTCACCCTGGACACCTCGGCGGAGTTCGGCGTGGCGACCCGGCACGACGTGCCAGGACCGCCGCCCGACATCAGCTCCGAGCACGGGCCGCTGTAGTGGTCGGGCAGGCCGAGGGCGTGCCCGGTCTCGTGCGCGGTGATTCGGGTGACGTAGTACTGCTGCGCCTGCGAGTAGTCGATGAAGATGGTGCCGCTGCCGTGGCCGTTGGTGGAGGCGTACGAACCACGCGGGTCATTGCCCTCGCGGTAGCGCAACGTGGCCGCACTGCGGTTCTCCACCAGCTTCACGTTGGACACCCGCGCGTTCCAGTTCGCCGCGCCCTGCCGAATGGCACTCGCGAACGTAGGTGCGCTGCTGGTGTCGTAGTAGACGTTGACCGCCGCCGCGGTGATCGGGGCTTCACTGGCCGACGCCTGGGCGGCCAGGGGTGCGACGGCGGTCGTGGCCGCCGCGAGCGCGACGGACAGGACGAACTTCTTGAACATGGGTTCTCCTCGCTTGCAGGGTGCGAAGAATGGAACCTCCGGTTCCACCACCCAACGTAAGGAAGGCCGTCGCGGCCACTCACCCGCCATTGGCGTGAAGCGGTCCCACACTCTTGACGGTTGACGTTGCTCATTTACCGGACGAATGCGGTGAAGACGCGGAAAAGGGGGCGAATGGTCGTCACGCAGCGTCAGAGGCGTTTCCCCGTCGAGAAGTCCTTCCGCGCCAACGAGAAGCTACGCCGAACCGGAGCGCGCCCTGGTCGCGATCACCACGGCCGCGAAGGTGAGGCCGAGCGCGATCCACGTCGCGACGCCGATCCGATCCCCCACGACGAGATCGACTCCCGCTGCACCGAGCAGCTGCCCGGACACGCTCGCCAGGCCGAACACCAGCACGCCGGTGTGGGCGACGACAGCGGCCGCCACCACGATCAGGCTGATGCCGATCAGCCCGGCGCTGTAGAGCCACGGTTCGCGCGGGAACACCCCGGCCGGCAAGCCGCGCACCGCGACCTCGGCCAGGAACACCGCCGTCAGCGTCAGCACCGCCACCACGAAGTTGAGCAACGTGGCCGCCATGACGGAACCGGCCGCGCCGACCCTGCCGTTGACCGCTGTCTGCCAGGCGAGCGCGGCACCGGCGACCAGCGGCAGGACGATCAGGACCGTTCCTTGCGCGTCCAGCCGTCCACCACCGGCGATCGCGACAGCCGCGACGCACACCGCGGCGGCGCCGAGCCGGGCCCTGGTGACCGGGTGGTGGCCGCTGGGCCCGAGTCCCCACCGGTCGACCAGCAGGCTGCCGGTCGTGTTGCCCGCGACCACTGCCACGGTGAACACCGCGACGCCGAGCGAACCGACGCTCAGTCCTTGGCTGGCCACGAAGAACGCGCCGCACATGCCGCCCAGTCCGTGCCACCAGCGCAGTGTTCCCGTCCGGAACGCCGCCTGGACCTCCCCGAGCGCACGACGTCCGGCGGGCAGCGAGGGAATGACCACGGCGAGAATGACCAGGCCGATCGCCGTGGTGATGAGCGGAGCGGCGATCCCGTCGTGAACGCGGGCGCCGAGTTCTCCGTTGAGCCGCGCCTGGACGGCGCCTCCGGTGCTGACCACCACCGCGACCACCACTGCGGCCGTACGTGCTGGACTGTCGACATCGATCACTTGACGAGAGCGAACCACACTCCCGCCGCGCGGTCATCAGGATTGTCGAACAGCCCACAACGGGCGCCGCGGTCCCGGACACTCACCGCAGGGCAAGAGCCGCCCCATCCTCCACAGTGGACAGCAGCTGCCACGGTCCAGCCGTCGTTCGGCCCGCGGTCGACGCAGTTCGGCAGGACGAGTTCTTGACGGCACGAAAGCAACAGCCTGCGAGGCCGTCACCAGGGCACGGTCGTGCCGTCCCAGGAGAAGAACCCTCCGGTGGGACCGTCATCGGGCAGCAGGGCGAGACGAACGGCCCCCGCCGCGGCCTCGGCCGGGTCACCACCGGACGCGGCGGCCCGGGGGTTGAGGTCGGTGGCCCGCAGGCCGGGGGCGAGCGCGTTGACCTTGAAGCCCTCGTCGGCCAGCGTCTGGGCGTAGAAGACCGTGAGGGCGTTGAGCGCGGCCTTGGACGCGCGGTAGGCCGCCGCGCCGCCGTTGCCGTGGGGGAACTGGGGGTTGGGGTTCGTGCTCCAGGTCAGCGACGAGGTGCCGCTGGAGACGTTGACGACGCGCGGGTGCCCGGAGCGGCGCAGGGCGGGCAGGAAGGCGTTGGTCACCGCCACGACCCCGGCCACGTTGGTCTCGAAGGTGCGCCGGAGGTCGTCGAGGACGGTCTCGGCGGGGGTGGCGAGGGAGGTGCCGATCCCGGCGTTGTTGACCAGCACGTCGAGGTGGTCCACCCGAGCCGCGGCCTGGGCGATGCTGCCGGGATCCGTCACGTCGAGGACGAGGAGGCGGGCCGCGGGTCCGAGTTCGTCGACGGTCCGCTGCCCGCGCTCCGGGTCGCGCGATCCCACGTGGACGGTGAAGCCCTCGGCGACGAGCAGGCGGGCGACGTGCTTGCCGATGCCCTTGTTGGCGCCGGTGACCAGAGCGGTGTTCATGCCGACCATCACAACCCGATCGCGGACGGCCTGCCAGGGATAACCTGTACCAGGCAGTGAGGTGCGGAGGTGTCATGGCGCGGCAGGAACTGGCCCGCTTCCTGCGGGAACGCCGGGCGGCGCTGCGCCCGCACGAGGTCGGGCTGACCCCGGCGGGCACCGACCGGCGGACACCGGGACTGCGGCGCGAGGAGGTCGCGGACCTCGCCCACATGTCCGCCGACTACTACACGCGGCTGGAGCAGGCGAGAGGCCCGCGCCCGTCGGCCAGGATCCTGGACTCGCTGTCCGACGCCCTGTTGCTCACCCCCGCCGAACGCAGTCACCTGTTCGGCCTCGCGGGGTCGAGCGTGCCGCCCGCTCAGAGAGCCGTGCACGGGGTCCGTCCGCACGTGGCGCGCATGCTGGAGCGGTTGCCGGGAACCGGTGCCATCGTCACCGACGCGTCGTACGGCGTCGTCGCCTGGAACCCGCTGGCCGAGGTGCTGCTCGGCGACCTCAGCGGCGGGAGTGCGAACCTGGCCCGACGGCGCTTCCTCGGTCAGCCACCGGCGTACGAGAGCTCCAGCGCCGAGGAGTTCGGGCACGTCGTCGTCGCCCGGCTCAGGCGGGCCGCCGACCGCTACCCGCACGACCCGCGGCTGACGGCACTGCTGGCCGACCTGCACGCGGGCAGCGAGGAGTTCCGGCACATCTGGCAGACACGTCCGGTGCACGCCCCCGGCCACCGCACCAAGACCATCCAGCACCCGGAGGCCGGCGCGCTGCGGTTGAACTGCGACGTTCTCCTCGTGCCGGAAGACGACCAGGAGGTCGTGCTGATCACGGCCGACGCCGGGTCGCCCTCCGCACGAGCCCTGGACCGGCTGGCGGTCGGACAGCCGGCTGAACCGGGGTTTGAGTGCTCGTCCGGGTGGGTAGTCGGTCAACACCAGACGGGTTGAGGCCACAGCTCGGTTCCCGATTGCCGAGCACTCCGAAGGAGCCTTCCCGGTGAAGATCGCGTTGGTGTCCCTCGACGCCAGTCCCTTGACCGCACACTCGCGCGGACTCCGCGTCGCCGAACTGGCCGTCGCGCTCACCCGGCAGCGCCACGAGGTGCACGTGTACGCCGCCCACTCCGACACCGCCTTGCCTGAACAGGCGAACGGGTACGCCGTCACACACCTGCCGCCGAACCCGGCGGAGTTCGTCGACGCGCTCGTCGCGCAGTGGCAGGTGCGCAAGCCGGACGTCGTGCACTCGCTGTCGACGAGTTCCGGTCTGGTGAGCTCATTGAGCGCGCGTCAGGCCGAGGTCACCGTCGTGCAGACCGCCCACGAGACCGGGCAGCAGCCCAGCCCGGACGAGTTGGCGTTGTACCACTCGGCGGACGGCGTCATCGCCACGACCGAACGCCAAGCCGCCGCGCTGATCGGTGCCGGTGTTCGAAGGTCCCGCATCTGGGTGGTGCCGCCGGGTGTGGACACCGAACTGTTCCAACCGGACGACTCCGACGCGCCCCGCCTGCCACCGCAACGCGTCGTGTGGCTGGGAGAGCCTTTGCCGGGCAACGGGTCTGACGTCGCCGACCTGGTTCCGGACACCGAGTTCGCGACCATCGGAGGTTCAGCGCGAAGTCGTGCGGCACTTCTGCGGTCCGCCGACGTCGCCGTCTGCACCGGCTTGTCCGCCGAACAGCAGAGCCTGACCCTGGAAGCGATGTCGTGCGGTGTCCCAGTCGTCGAGTTCCTGCCTGGCGGCCCCAGCGACATGATGGTGCACGGCATCACCGGCCTGCACGTGCCGCAAGGCAACGTGCTTCGCCTGATCCGAACCCTTCGCGCGCTTCTCGCCGCTCCGACGCGGCGGGAACTGCTCGGCGTTCTCGCCCGCGACCGGGTGTGCGTCCGGTATTCGTGGGACCGCATCGCCAACGACGTGATTCACAGCTACGACGAAGCGCTCGGCTCGCACCTGGTTCCACAGACAGGTGGCAGGACGCGTTGAGCTCCCGGTGCTTCGGTACCGGATCGAGATCAGCCGAAGCGGGCGACGTCGCTTGAGTTGCACAAGAGCGGGGTACTGAAGGATCGCCGTGCACGCGTGCACGCACTGGAGGCCCGCCTTCGGGTGGTCCGGCCTGGACCGGTGACCGGACGTTGAACACTCCAGCGTCCCGTTGCCGGTCCAGGTTCCAGGTGAGCTCTCCTCGCCCGACTCCCTTTGCCGACGGTCCGTGGCCGTACGATGCGCTGAACGTGCGTCAAGCAGCCGGCGCCGTGGACTCCACGTGGATGGCGAAGGGGTGCCGCGGCATGGCAGACGGTGCACAAGGGCAGGAACGCTCGGTGGACGAGGATCGCCCTGATCCGCTCGTGCGTCTCGATGAGACCGCTGACGCGCTCGAGGTCCTGCGTGAGGTCTTCACCGGCGACGAGCCGTTGGACGAAGCGCTCCAGCGGCTCGCGGAGACCGCGGCCAGGGCGGTGCCGGACGCCGACGCCGTGACCGTCACCGTGATGACCCCCGAGCATCCGCGCACCGCCGCGACGACGGATCCCCGTCTGATCGAGGTCGACGAGAAGCAGTACAGCGCCCGGCGCGGGCCGTGCCTGCAGTCGGCGCAGACCCTGGAAGCGGTCCGTGCGGTCGTGGGTGAGCACGGCGATCTGTGGCCGGAGTTCGAGGCCGCCGCGGACGAGGCCGGTGTTCGCGCGTACCTGTCGGTTCCCGTCGTCCTACCCGCGTCGGACACCGCCGGAGCACAGCACGTGGGAACGCTCAACATCTACAGCTACACGGCGACCGCGTTCGACCCCTTCGACGAGGGTCTCATGCGGCTGTTCACCACGGCCGCGTCCGCCACGATCGTCAGCGCCCAGCGGTGGCAACGCCTGCGCGAGCAGCTCCAGCACATGGAGCGCGCACTCGAGTCCCGCGCCACGATCGAGCAGGCGAAGGGCGCGCTGATGGCTGTGCACTCGTGCACGCCGGAGGAGGCGTTCGCGATGCTGGTGCAGCGGTCCCAGCACGAGAACACCAAGCTCCGCGACATCGCCGTCGGCCTGCTCGACACGGTCAAACGGACCTGAACGTCACCGGTTCCGGTAGGCAGCCAGCCCGCCCAGCTCCTCGCTGGCGATGAACACCGACCGCACGTGGATGAGGGCTTCCTCGATGTGGGCGGCGCAGCCCCAGGCCGCGTCACCCCACGAGTCGGCGACCTTGACCTCCGCCGCCGCCGTGCACGCCGACCTGCCGCCGAGCTGGCAGTGCTCGGGGTGCGGCGTACCTGCCTGTTCCGCCGCGGCCGCGCGCAGCTGGGCGGCCAGTTCGGCTGCCGCCGTGGCGCGCTGCTCGGCGTCGGCGCGCAGTTCCTGTTCCGCGCGCATCGCCTCGGCCAGGCGCGCTTCGGCCGCCTGCTTCGCCTGTTCCGTGTGGTGGCGTTCGACGGCCAGGGCCGCGGTGCCGGCGAAGACGCGGATGAGCGCCAGGTCCGTGTCCCGCGGTACGCGTGGGGCCCGGTGGTACATCGCGAACGTGCCCAGCAGGCCGCCGTCGCGCGCCAGGATCGGCGTGGACCAGCAGGCGCCCAGCCCGGCCTGCTCGGCCAGGTGGCGGAAGTCGTCCCAGAACGGGTCGGTGGCGATGTCCGTGACGATCACCGGTTCCCGCCGGTGTGCCGCCGTGCCGCAGGAGCCGACGCCTTCGCCCGTGGCGATGCCGTCGATGGCCTCGTTGTAGAAGGCGGGCAGGCTGGGCGCGGCGCCGTGGCGCAGGTGCAGGCCGTCGGGTTCGGCCAGCAGCACGGACACGAGCACGTCCTCCGGCGCCAGTTCCTCGATGCAGCGGGCCATCCCGTCGAGCACCTCGGTCAGCGGGGCCTGCCGGGCGATCTGCTCCAGCAACGCGCGGTGCTCGGCCATCAACCGCTGGGCGTGCTTGATCTGCGTGGTCTCCACGCCGATCACGGTCACCCCGGCCACGTCGCCGGTCGCGTCCCTGCGCGGTTCGCAGGTGAGGTCGAAGAACGCCTCCCGCACGTGCGGCCCGGTGCCCAGCACCACCTTGATGTCACGGCCGCTGAGTGGTTCGCCCGTGCGGAAGACCTCGTCCAGCAAGGCGTCGAGATGAGTCCGGTCCTCGCCGATGGTGGCCAGGAACGCCGGATTGGCGGTCTCCACCGCGTGCGCCGGTCCGCTGAACGCCGCGAACACCGCCGCCGAATGCCCGAAAAGTGTTCGTACGTCGTCAGTCTGCTCGTGCATGCCAAATGCGCTCACTGCGCGCCCTCTCGCGATGCGCCACAGGCTCGCTGTTTGACCTCGGACGCTGTTCTTGGTGCCCGCTCCACGGCGAGTACACGCGATCGTACGCACCGCCGATGACCGGCGATCAGGAGCACTTCTGATCCGGCTCGGCACGGTCCGCGTTGTCGACGTCCAGCAGGCCGAGCAACGACTCCACCTGACCGCCGCGGAACGCGCGGCGCTGCCGGTCGGCGCCGGATCCCTCGCTGTCCAGCAGCCGCAGACCTCGTTGCACCGCAGGGAGATCGCCGTTGGTCTCCAGCACCGGGGTCAGGCGGCGCACCAGGTCGTCCAGCTGCTCGCGCACCGGCCGGGACTCGCCGGACAGCACGTCGAAGGTGTTGCCCCGCAGGCCTTCGTTGGCCACGCCCCAGCACGCCTGTCTCAGTGTCTCCTGCGGAACGTCCTCAGCGGACACACCACGTCCGACGTCGACCACGGCCTGAGCGACCAGAGCGCGAACGAGTGCCGCGAGCAGCACCGCCTCGTCCGCGGTCGCCGCGACGTCCGCGACCCGCACCTCCACGGTCGGCAGTTCGGTGGCGGGCCGGACGTCCCAGTAGACCATCGCCCGGTCCAGCGCCGTGCCCGCCGCGATCATCGTGTCGCTGACCTCTTCGTAGTGCTGCCACGAGGTGAAGACCGGTGGCGGTCCGGACACCGGCCAACGCGACCAGATCGTCGAACGCCAGCTCGCGAAGCCCGTGTCCTCGCCGTCGGCGAACGGCGAGTTCGCCGTCACCGCCGACAGCACGGGTAACCAGGGCCGCACGTGGTTGCACACCTGCACGGCCGTCTCCCGGTCGGGAACGGCGACGTGGACGTGACATCCGCAGATCAGCTGCTGCTCGGCGAGCGCACCGAACTCGCGGGCGATCCGCCGGAACCGCAGGCTGTCCGTGATCTCACCGGTCGCGCGTCCCAGTGGCGGCGCACCGACGGCGATGGCCCGACACCCCACCGTTCTCGCGGCCAGTGCCACCTGGCGACGCAGGTCGAGCAGCTCGCGGTGAGCCTGCTCCACGTCCGCGCACACCGTCGTGTTGATCTCCACCTGCGCGCCGGTCAGCTCGTGCTGCAGGTCCAGGCCGAGCCGCTCTCTGGCGACGACCACGACCTCGTCCGCCCGGTTCACCGCGACGCCGGTCACCGCGTCGACCAGGAGGAACTCCTCCTCGACACCGATGGTGGGACTCCACTCGTCCTTCGCTGACGCCTTTTCCACGTGTCACCAACCTGCTCTGGGCGCCACTGCGCGCTCGGGGATTCCGGGAACCGGCGAATACCCCTCTCCCACCAGGAGAAACTTCAGCGGTCGCTGAATGTCGGCAGCGCGCCGTACGAAGCCCTGCGCGAGGCCCGCCGCAGGGTCGCCAGCACAGCCGGCCCGATCACGAGAATCGCGACGGTGTTCGTGATCGCCCTGCCCGTGTCCCAGCCCGCTGTCGACGTCAGCAACGTGAACACCGCGAACCGGTGCAGGTTCTCCAGCACGGGATCGCCTGCCACGTAAGAGATGTGGCCGTCGTGGTACGGCACCTCGGCGTCGGTGATGAACGGCCAGAACCACAGGTTCATCAGGAACCCGAACAGGTACGCGACCACGATCCCGTACGTCACGAGCATCGCGATCTCGGCCTTGCCGCTCACGCGTTTGGGCAGGAGCCCCGCGCCCATGCCGATCCACGCCGAGCACATCATCTGGAACGGCAGCCACGGCCCGACACCGGCGGTCAGCAACGCCGACGCGAACAACGACGTGCTGCCCAGGACGTAACCGAAGCCGGGTCCGAAGACGCGGCCCGCCAGGATCAGCAGGAAGAAGACGGTCTCGATGCCCGCCGTCCCCGCGCCCAACGGCCGCAGCGCCGCGTTCACCGCCGACAGGACGCCGAGCATCGCGAGTGCCTTGGAGTCCATGCCCCCTTCGGACAGTTCGGCCAGCACGATGACGATCAGGACGGGCAAGATGCCGATGAACACGAACGGCGCGTCCGGGCCGTGCTGCATCGACTGCGGTTCGACGCGGACGAGCAACGGCCAGACGAACATCATCAGGCTCGCGATCGAGGCCAGCGTCAGCACGACCGCCGACCGCTTGCCGATCTTCACCGCCGAGGTGGTCATCGCACCTCCTGCGGCAGCGCGGCGCGCACGTCGGCGACGGTGAGCCAGGGTTCGCCGAGGATCTTGGCGACCTGGGTGGCGAACGCGGGTGAGCCACCGAGGACCTCGGCGGTCGGGCCGTCCGAGACGACCTCGCCCTCGGCCATGACGACCACGCGCTGGGCGATCGTCGCGACGAACTCGACGTCGTGCGTGGCGACGACGACGGCCCGTCCTTCGGCGGTCAGGCCGGCGATCATCTGCGCCAGCGCGGCTTTCGCGGTGTAGTCGAGGCCTCGGGTGGGTTCGTCCAGCAGCACGACGCGCGGCGCGGCGGAGAGCTGGACCGCGAGCACCAGCGCGAGGCGCTGGCCTTCGGACAGGTCACGCGGGTGCGCGGCGGGATCGATGCCGGGGGCGAGCCGGTCGAGCAGGCCCCGGCACCGGCCGGGTTCCGCACCGGACTCGGCGTCGGCGGCGGCGCACTCGGCCCCGACGGTCTGCAGGTACAGCAGGTCGCTCGCGGTCTGCGGGACCATCCCGACCAGCTTGCGGCCCTCGGAACTGCTCAGCGACTTCGGGTCCGCGTCGCCCGCGCGGACGGTGCCGCCCTGGCGGGGTCCGGAGCCCTGCACCGCCCAGAGCAGCGACGACTTGCCGGAACCGTTGCGGCCCATGACGGCCAGCACCTCGCCCGCGTGCAGCGAGAGGTCGACGTCGCGGACGGCGACCTTCGGCCCGTACCGCACCACGATCCCCGACGCGGTGAGCAGCACGTCGCCCGCGGTGGTGGTCCTGACCGGCGGGCTGCCGAGCGTGAGCGACGAGGCGCGGCGGCGGGCGTCCCTCACGGACATCGGCAACGGGTCCCAGCCCGCCAACCGTCCCAGTTGGACGATCGGCGGCGCGATCGGCATGTCCCGCAGCACTTCCGGCGGTGGGCCGTCGAGCACTCCCCCGTTGCCGGGCACGTAGATCATCCGGTCGGCGAACGGGATCACGCGTTCCATGCGGTGCTCGGCCATCAACACCGTCGTGCCGAGGTCCTCCACCAGACGCGCGAGCGTGGCCATCACGTCCTCGGCGGCCGTCGGATCCAGCGCCGAGGTCGGTTCGTCCAGCACGAGCACCTTCGGGTGCGTGGTCAGCACCGAGCCGATCGCGACGCGCTGCTGCTGGCCGCCGGACAACGTGCGCAGCGCTCGCCGGCGGAGTTCCGCGATGCCCAGCAGGTCCAGGGTCTCCTCCACGCGGCGACGCATGACCTGCGGTGACAGACCGAGTTGTTCCATGCCGTAGGCGAGTTCGTCCTCGACGGTGTCGGTGACGAAGCCCGCCAGCGGGTCCTGGCCGACGACGCCGACGAGGTGCGCGAACTCGCGCGGCGGGTGCGAGCGGGTGGACACGCCGGCCACCGAGACGTCCCCTTCGAGGTGGCCGCCGGTGAAGTGCGGGACCAGGCCGTTGATCGTGCCGAGCAACGTCGACTTGCCCGCGCCGGTCTGGCCGGCGAACAGCACGAGTTCGCCTTCCCCGACGGACAGCGAGACGTCGCGCAGCACCGGCTCCGACCGGCCCGCGTACCAGAAGCCGACGTGGTCGAGTTCGATCATGACGCGACCACTTCTTCCAGTGCGGCGAACGGAGGTTCAGGAACGGGAGTGAGGAACGCGGGCAGGACACCGACCAGCACACCCAGGAGCGGCCCCCAGGACAGCGGTGGCCACGACAGCCGGATCAGCGACGGGTTGAGGTTCGCGGGGTCCACACTGGACGTCACGAACAGCACGGCCGCGACACCGAGTCCGCTCAACGCCACCACGAGTTCCGGCAGCTGCCACCGGTCCGGGCGGTAGCGGGTGCGCTGGACCCGCTGACCCGCCATGCGGAACCCGACCAGGGCGATGAGCAGCCCGACGGACAGCACCGGCGCGGCCAGGAATCGCGGTGTGGACCCGTCCAGCGTCGCGTAGACGCCCACGCACACCCCGATCAGACCGGCGATCATCATCGTGCCGGTGAGCACGCGCCGGCGTGCCTCGACCAGCCCGGCCCGGCCGTAGCCGCGGGAGTCCATCGAGGCCGCGAGCTGCAACGAGCGGGACAGCGCGTCCTCCAGGATCGGGATCATGACGGAGTGCAGCACCTGCGTGCGCTTTCCGCTGCCACCACGCAACTTCCGGGCGCGACGCACGCGCAGGACGCTCTCGGCGAGTTGCGGGAACACCGACAGCGCGACGATCACCGCCGTGCCCACCTCGTAGAGCGCGGGCGGCATGGCCTTGAGCAGTCGCTTCGGGTTCGCCAGTGCGTTGGCCGCACCGAGGCAGATCACCATGGTCGCGAGGCGCAGGCCGTCGTAGAGGCCGCCCAGCAACGACTCCGCGGACACGTCGCCGAACAGCCGGATGCCCGCAGCCCACGCCGGCAGCGGGACTTCCGGCAGCCGCAGGATGATCGTCGAACCCTCCGCCCCGCCGAACACGAGCCGGAAGAACACCCGGATCGCCACGATCCACGCGCCCAGCACGAGGTACAGCCGGAACGCCAGCGCCCACGGCGCCTCGGAACGGCGGGCCACGACGACGTACCCCGCCACCGCGATGATCGTGAGCAGCAGCCACGGGTTCGTGGTGCGGGTCGCGGCGACCGCGAGGCCGAGCGCCCACACCCACCACGCCGCCGGGTGCAGGTCGCGCGGCAGGAAGTACGACGTCACGACTCGTTGACCCGTTTCCGCCGCCGTGCCACGAAGAACCCGGCGACCAGCAGCACCACGACCGCGCCGCCCGCGGCCCACGGCGCGTAGTCGCTCGCGCCGGACGTCCGCTTGATCACCTCGCTCACGTCCTCGGCGTTCTCCCCGCCGCTGAACGCGATGTTGCTCGACGGGTCGTTCGCCTTCGTCCGCGCGGTGGCACTGGCGCGAGGCTTGGGCGGCGGCAACGCACCGGTCGGCGCGCCCGGCGGTGGAGTCGCCGTCTGCTCCGGTTCTGGAGTGGCTTGCGGCGGGCGGCCCTGAACGGGAGCCTGCGTCTCGTTGAGGTCGTTGCTGACCGGCTTCGGCTCCTCGACCGCGTTGCACGCCTTGCCCTCGGTGCCGGGGCGGACGGCGGCGACGCGCGGTACCGGGTTCGTGTCCGCGGTGGCGTTCAGCGAGAACGACCAGCCCTCGAAGCCGCCGCGGAGGAACTGGCGGTTCTTCACGCCCCACTGGCTGTAGTCCCAGGCGCAGTTGTTCCCGGCGTGCCAGTACGACCAGTAGGCCGCCGCGGGAGGGGTGTCGACGCACAGCTCGCGGTAGCCGGCGCGGCCGTTGATCGGGATCTGGTCCGCGGCGGCGGGTTTGTTCTCGACGCGGCAGAGGAACGCCTCGCCCCACCGCTGCACCCCGGCGACCTGGAAACCGGCGCCCTTCAGCGCGTCCAGGCCGGTGCCCGCGGTGGTCTGCGGGTTGCAGCGCACGATCGCGTCGCCTCCGAGCTGCTGGAAGTCGACGACGACGGTCACGCCCCGGTCGTCCTTGCAGAAGCCCGGATGGCCCTTGCTGTGGTCGATCGCGTGCACGACGGGTGCCACCGCCACCGTCAGGAACGTGGCGGCGGCCAGTGCCGCGAGCCTCCTCATTGGACGGTCAGGGTGGCGGACGAGTACACCGTCACCCCGTTCCCGGTCGCGGAGATGATGTAGGTGTACGTGCCGGTCGCCGTGGGCGTGATGTTCTGCGTGCCGCCGGGCGTCGCGAGCGAACCGGACCAGCTACCACCACCACTGGCCGGGGAGACCGACGACGCGCTGACCGACGTGGCGTTGGCCGAGGTCCAGGTGAGGGACGTGGTCTGGCCGAGGGTGATCTTGCGGTCCAGGTCGTTGATCGACAGGGCCGCGGTCGGGTTGCTCACGTTCACCGCCGGGTTCGTCGGCGTCACGCCCGGGACCGGGTTCGTGCCGGCCGACTTGTTGAGCGAGAACGACCATCCCTCGAAACCGCCGGGGATCACGTTGCGGTTCAACGCGCCGTAGCTGCTGTAGGTCCAGGTCGAGCCGGAACCGTCGGCGTGCCAGTAGCCCCAGTACGCGGAGCCGGGCGGAGTGTTGAAGCAGCCCTCCTTGTAGGTCGGGTTGCCGGTGACCGGGATGTTCTCCGTCGACGTCGGACGGCCGCCCACCCTGCACACGAACCCGAGGCCCCACTTGACCGTGCCCGCGACCGCGATTCCCGCGTCCTGCAACGCCTTGATGCCGGTGCGGTCGGTGCCGGGAGCGGCGTTGGGCGAGCAACGCGTGATCGTCGGCGCGGCCACCCCGCCGTTGCCGTCCAGTTCCTGGAAGTCGACCACGATCGTCGTGCCGCTCAACGCGTCCGCGCCGGTGCAGATGCCGTCGTAGCCCGCGGCACTGGCAGGAGCGGGCGCGACGACCAGTCCGGTGAGGACCACCGCGGCGGCGAGAACTCTCTTCATCACTGAACCCCCTGGGAGAGACGACGGCGAAGCAGCAGAACGAGACCGGCGAGCACCATGGCGCCGCCGAGTGCGAAGTAGGACCACAGCGGCGGGTGCCGTGGAGCGTTCTGGGCGACCAGCGCGGGGACCGGCTTGGCGTCGGCCAGGGGCAGTCGCACCACCGGTGACAGCGGAGAACCGTTCGCGCTGATCCACGATCGGCCCGCGATGCCTTGTGCGGCAACGAGACTCGTGGCGAAGTCGGTCGTGCCGTCACCGCCGGACACCCGCGCCAGACCACCGTCGGCGAGCACCATTCCGCCGATCGTCTTCGCGGTACCGCTCACGTCCAGGCCCGCTGCCTGGCGAGCACCCGCGACCGAGGCGCTCAACGCGATGGAGGGCGCGCCACCGTCGTCATCGACCATGCCCTTGCCGTTCGGCTTGGCGCCGAGCAACGAGATCGCCTTCACGAACGCGGCCGCGCGCTCCTTCGACCACTCGGCCGGGGCCTGGGCGACGGGCGCGTCCTCGGTGAACGGCCTGCTGTTCAGCGCGGTGACCGCGGCGGCGGTGGAGGCGAGATCGCCGTCCTCGCAGTCCGCGTCGTCCATGCGTTCCGGGAACGTGCCGTCCTCGCACTGACGGGCGGCCAGCGCCTCGATCGCCTGGCCGGGGTCGGCGACGGTGGCGAGCACCGCCCAGGTGTGGCGGCGGACGGAGTCCGCGGAGTCCGCGAACGAGCCGGTGTCGGTGAACAGACCGTCCGCGCCCCGCAGTGCCGCCAGGTCGGCGCGCAGCCGGTTCGCGAGGTCGTCGGACTTCTGGAACTGGGCGAGGACGACGAGTTTCGCGAGCGGTTCGGCGTAGGCGGCCTCACCGGTCTCCTGCCCGGCGCCGTGCGCGTAGGCGTTGACCGCGTCCGGCGTCAGCAGGAACTCCGAGGCCTTCTTCGCGGCGTCCGGCTGCTCGCCCAGCGCGTGCAGGGCCAGCACCAGGTCCGCGGTCGCGTCGTAGTCGACGTAGGTCCTGTCGTTCTCGGTGACCTCGACGTGGTCGCCGCGCACGAGCTTGTTGGCCAGGTACGCGCCGAGCTTCGCGGCGGACGTCTTCGCGGCCGGTTGCACGGTCTTCGGCGCCGGGGCGGGCTGGCGGACCACGGCCTTCGGTTTGGTCGTCGGTGTGGGCGCTCTGACGGTGGTGGTCTCGGTCTTGGTGTGCACCGGTGGTGGCGTGGTGCCCTGTGCCGCCGTGGTCGTAGTCGTCGCCGGGGTGCTGCTCGCGGTGGTGGTCGGGGTCGGCTCGGGCACGTCGCCCTTGGCCAGCGCGTACAACCCGATCTGCGACAACCCGAGCGAGGCCTGCGCGCTCGCCCTGATCCACGTGTCGATGCCGGAGATGCCGCCGGTGCGCGCCGCCTGGTACGAGGCCGGGTCGTACGCGATCGCACCGATCTGCCCGGCCAGCGCGGTACCCGAGTCGGACGCGCCGGCCTGTGCGGACTTCAGGAACTCGACGCCCCTGCCGACCTCAGCACCCGCGCCGCCCGCGTCCGCGAGCGCCTGCACGATCAGGCCGGTGCTGTTGGTGTTCGGCGCCTCGGTCCCGACACCGCCACCCCAGCCACCACCGGCGGACTGGTTGTTCTTCAGCCACGTCACGGTCCTCGCGATCGGCTCGTCGAGCCCGGCCGCCCCGGCGCGCTTCGCCGCGAGCATGGCCGACAGCGCGAGGCCCGTCGCGTCACCGTCCGGCGCCGACGAGCCGTCGGCCTTCCCCTCGTCACAGGAGGACACCTTGAGGCCCTCAGGTCCCTGGACGTACCCGAAGAAGATCCGGAAGTAGCCCTCGGAACACTGCTGCGTCACCATCTTGTCGATGGCGGGCTGGTCGTTCTCCCCCGCCACCGCCAGGCCGATCACGGCGAGGGACTGGCCGAACATGTTGGCGTTGTTGTTCACCATGTCCGCCCACTCGGGGTTCTTCGAGTAGTCGCTGATCCGGCCGGCGTCGACGCCCGAGCGCCGGATCGCCGCCTTCGTCTCGGCGACCATGTCGTGGCCGTCGAAGGCACGCGGATCACGGCCGGAGATCTGCGCGGCGAGCAGGGTCTTGGCCACCGCGCCGCCGACGACGATCTGGTCGAAGCCCTGGCCGGGAGCGAGGCCGTCCCAGGTGAAGTAGTCGGTGACGTGTCCCTGGTCGTCCAGGAACTTCATGATCGGCTCGGCGAGCGCGCCGTCACCGGAGGCGTGCATCGCGAAGACCAGGTCGAGCATCAGGCCGTGGTCGGGCAGCTCGCCGCCGAGCGGGTTCTCCAGGGTGCCGTCGGGTCGCAGCTGGTGGGAGAGCCACACGGAGCTGGAGTGGGCGGCGTCGCGATCTCCCGCGGCGGCCGCGGTTCCGGCGATCGTCGTGGCGATCAGGCCCGCGCCGACGGCGAACGCCAGTGCGGCCAGGCTCCTGCGCCGGGTCATTTCTCTCCCCCTCCTCGTGCTGCTCGAGGAGAGGAGACGACGCGGGGCGCCGGCAGCCACCCCTGCGTTTCGCGACAGCGGTCGGTCCGTTCACCCCGCCCGGATGGTGACCCGACTCGCCACTGAAACCAGTGGCCCACGGTTGCGCGACAGTGCCGGATTCCGACCGGCTTCCCCGTCACGGGCGAGGTATGAAGTTGTCGAGCCGAGCGAGGTTAACACCTGGAAACCGCTGTTCGGCACCGCCTTCGGGGTCGGAGGCGAGCGTCACATCCGTACCCGGTACGGGGCCTTGCGCGGCATGAGAACCTGTTGGGCGTTCAGCGCGGCGCGGGGGAAGTCCGGTGAGAATCCGGCGCTGTCCCGCAACGGTGTGCCCTCCGCGGCAAGCCCGGTCACCCGCATCGCGCGGTGTTCACCAACTCCTGTCGTGGAAGTGCGGGAAAGGGTTCTCATGAGACGTCTGGTGCTCGCTGCTGTCCTGATGCTGGGCATTGGCACCGCTGCCACCCCCGCGGTGGCGGCCACGCACAACAAGTCCGGCGCCGCCGCGGGCTGGCTCGCCCGGCAACTGGTCGACGGCGAACGGTTCGAGGCCGACTTCGGCGGCCAGAAGTTCCCCGACCAGGGCCTGACGATCGACGCGATCTTCGCGTTCGCCGCCGCCCGTTCCTCGGACACCAACGCCGAGAAGGCCATCACGTGGCTGGCGAAGCCGGAGATCACCACCGGCTACGTCGGCTCCGGCACCGAGGCCTACGCGGGCGCGCACGCCAAGCTGTTGCTGGCGGCGAAGGTGCGACACAAGAACGGCAACGCTTTCGGCGGTGTCGACCTGGAAGCCGGTCTGCGCGGCCTGCTCGCGCCGTCGGGGAGGTTCTCCGACCGGTCGGACTTCGGTGACTTCTCCAACGCCTTCACCCAGTCCCTGGCGCTGATCGCCCTCGACCGCACGCCGGCCGGCTCGCCCGCGTCGGCCAAGGCCTTCCTCGCCGGAACCCAGTGCCCCGACGGGGGTTTCCCGCTGAACTTCGGTCAGACCCCGTGCGCCAGTGACGTCGACTCGACCGCGCTGGTCGTGCAGGCGTTGCGCGCCACCGGTGACAACGTCAACGCCGCCGAAGGCACCGCCTGGCTCGCGTCGAAGCAGAACGCCGACGGCGGTTTCTCCGTCGGCGCCAACGCTTCCAACGCCAACAGCACCGGCCTGGCCGCGCAGGCGCTGGCCGGTCACCGCCCTGCGGCCGCGACGCAGGCGCGTCAGTTCCTGCGTTCGCTCGCGGTCGGCTGTGCGGGTGCCGTCGCGGACCGAGGCGCGATCGCCTACGACGCAACGGGATTCGACCAGGCGACCGCTCCACGTGCCACGGCTCAGGCGGTGCTCGGCCTGACCGGGGTCAAGCTCGCGAACCTCGACGGCGGAGGCAACCCCGCCGCGCCGACGCTCGCCTGCTGACGAAGCGGTGCCCCTGACCGGAGTTCCCGGCCAGGGGCACCGCACCCGCACGACTCAGAAGTCCTCGTCGAACGCCACCGTGCCGGTCACACCGACCTGGTAGGCCGAAACCCGGCGCTCGAAGAAGTTCGACAGCTCCTGCACGTCCTGCAGCTCCATGAACGCGAACGGGTTCTTGGAACCGTAGATCGGCTCGATGCCGAGCACCTGCAGCCGCCGGTCCGCGACATGCTCCAAATAGGACCGCATGTCCGCCACCGACATGCCGGCGACACCGCCGCCGAGCAGGTCCTCCGCGAACTGCACCTCGGCGTCGACGGCCTCGCGCAGCATCTGCTTGACCTCCTCGTACAAGGAGTCGTCGAACAGGTCCGGCTCCTCGCGGCGCACGGTGTCCACGACGTCGAACGCGAACGCCATGTGCATCGACTCGTCGCGGAACACCCAGTTGGTGCCCGACGCGAGGCCGTTCAAGAGCCCGCGCGACCGCAGGAAGTAGACGTAGGCGAAGGCGCCGTAGAAGAACAGGCCCTCGATGCACGCCGCGAAGCAGATCAGGTTGAGCAGGAACGACCTGCGGTCCTCCCGCGACTCCAGCCGCTTGAGGTCCGAGATCGAGTCGATCCACTTGTAGCAGAACTCGGCCTTCGCGCGGATCGACGGAATCGTCTCCACGGCGGCGAACGCCTCGATGCGGTCGTTCTCGTCGGGCAGGTAGGTGTCGAGCAGCGTCAGGTAGAACTGGACGTGCACGGCCTCCTCGAACAGCTGCCGTGACAGGTAGAGCCGGGCCTCCGGCGCGTTCACGTGCTCGTAGAGGTTGAGCACCAGGTTGTTCGCGACGATCGTGTCACCGGTCGCGAAGAACGCGACGAGCCGGTTGACCAGGTGCCGCTCGGCCTCCGACAGCTTGTTCAGGTCGGCGAGGTCCGAGTGCAGGTCGACCTCCTCGACCGTCCACGTGTTCTTGATGGCGTCCCGGAAGCGCTCGTAGAACAACGGGTACCGCATGGGCCGCAGCGTGAGGTCCATGCCGGGGTCGAGCAGAGCGTTCTGACGGGCGGTGTTGGCGAGCGCGGTCACTGGCAGGCCTCACAGGACTCGGGGTTTTCGAGGGAACAGGCGATGGCTTCGTCCGACGTCACGACGGGCACCGCCGTGGTGGTCGTGGTCGTCGCCTGCTGGATGCGCGTCGCCGGACGGGAGCGCAGGTAGTAAGTGGTCTTGAGCCCGGCTTTCCAGGCGTAGAGGTACATCGAGGAGAGCTTGCCGATCGTCGGCGAGGCGACGAACAGGTTCAGCGACTGGCTCTGGTCGACGTACGGGCCACGCGCGGCGGCCAGTTCGATCAGCGCCTTCTGCGGCAGCTCCCAGGCCGTGCGGAACAACGAGCGCACGTCCTCCGGCAGTTCGGCGATGCCCTGCGCGGAACCGTCGTCCTGCTTGAGCCGGTTGCGCACGGCCTCCGTCCACAGGCCGCGGGCCTTGAGCTCGCGCACCAGGTAGGAGTTGATCTGCAGGAACTCGCCGGACAGCGTCTCGCGCTTGAACGTGTTCGACACCTGCGGCTCGATGCACTCGAAGCAGCCGGCGATCGAGGCGATCGTCGCGGTCGGCGCGATCGCGATCAGCAACGAGTTGCGCAGGCCGTGCTCGCTCACGCGTTCGCGCAGAGCACCCCAGCGCTCGGTCTGCGTGGGCGTGACGCCCCACAGGTCGGGCTGCAGATCTCCCTTGGCGGCACGGGTTTCGGCGAACGCCGGGTGCGCGCCCGCGACCGAGGCCAGCTCCGCCGACGACTCCAGCGCCGTCAGGTAGATCTCCTCGGCGATCCGCGTCGACAGCTCACGGGCCTCCGGCGAGTCGAACGGCAGGCGCAGCTTGAAGAAGACGTCCTGCAGACCCATGACACCGAGACCCACCGGGCGCCAGCGCGGGTTGGAGCGCGCCGCCTGCTCGGTCGGGTAGTAGTTGATGTCGATCACGCGGTCGAGGAACACGACGGCGGTGCGGACCGTGGCACGCAGGCGATCCCAGTCGATGCCGTCGCCGGCCACGTGCGCGCCGAGGTTCACCGAGCCGAGGTTGCAGACCGCGGTCTCCTCGTCGCTGGTGACCTCCAGGATCTCCGTGCAGAGGTTGGACAGGTGCACCACGTTCGACGGCGACGCGGTCTGGTTGCACGTCCGGTTCGCGGTGTCCTTGAACGTCATCCAGCCGTTGCCGGTCTGCGCGAGCGTCCGGATCATCCGTCCATAAAGGTCACGAGCCTTGACCGTGCGCACGGCGCGGCCGGCCTCCTCGGCACCCCGGTAGGCGCGGTCGAACTCGTCGCCCCACAGGTCGACCAGCTCGGGGATCTCGTCCGGGTCGAACAGCGACCAGTCCGCGTCGGCCTCGACGCGGCGCATGAACTCGTCCGGGATCCAGTTCGCCAGGTTGAGGTTGTGCGTGCGGCGCGCGTCCTCACCGGTGTTGTCGCGCAGCTCCAGGAACTCTTCGATGTCCGGGTGCCACGTCTCCAGGTACACGCAGGCAGCGCCCTTGCGCCGGCCACCCTGGTTGACCGCGGAGACCGACGCGTCGAGCGTGCGCAGCCACGGCACGATGCCGTTGGAGTGGCCGTTCGTGCCGCGGATCAACGCGCCGCGCGAACGGACCCGGGACCACTGCACGCCGATGCCGCCGGCGAACTTCGACAGCCTGGCGATCTGCTGGTAGCGGTCGTAGATCGACTCGAGCTGGTCCTTCGGCGAGTCCAGCAGGTAGCACGACGACATCTGGGTGTGCTGGGTGCCGGAGTTGAACAGCGTCGGCGAGCTGGGCAGGTACGCCAGCGACGACATCAGCCGGTAGAAGTCGATGGCCTCGGTCGCCGTCTGCGAGAGACCGCACGCGACACGCAGCAACCAGTACTGCGGCTGCTCGATCACCGAACGCTTCGAGGGGTGGCGCAGCAGGTAGCGGTCGTAGACCGTGCGCAGGCCGAAGTACTCGAACCGCCGGTCGCCCTCCAGGTCGATCGCGTCGTCGAGCTTGCGCGCGTTGGCGGCCACGAACTCCGCGGTCGTGTCGCCGATCAGGCCTTCCGCGTGGCCGAGCGCGATGCTCTGGCTGAAGGACATCACGCCCTGGCGGCGCACTTCCTTCTCGATGAACGCGGCGAGCAGGCCCGCGGCGAGCTTGGAGTACTCGGGCTCCTCGGACACGAGCGCGGCGGCCGTCTGGATCGACAGCCGGTCCAGTTCCTCGGTGGTGGCGCCGTCGTAGAGACCGCTGATCGTCTTCGTGGCGACCCGCAACGGGTCGACGTCGTGCAGACCGACCGTGCAGCGCTCCACCGCGCGCACGATCTTGTTCAAGTCCACCGGTTCCAGTGAACCGTTGCGTTTCTTGACGCGCATAGTGGTGGTGACCGTGTCGACCGCCGTCACTAGCTCTCTCCTCGCGAGCTCGGGTGGCCACGGGGAAGCGAGGAGTGAACGGGCGCGCGCGACCGCCACGTCCTCCCGCCCTCCCTCGGGGCCGCGGACGCCCGCACGCAGGCACGTGCGGGGCGCTGGCAGGTCTTCGGACTCGTGGGCGAGCCTGTCGCCAGGCGCCTACCGGCCGTCGCTTCCCAGACATCGATGTCCAGTGCTTTCTGACGGCTTTCGTTCCCACTCACCGCTGCGGGGCAGTCCCGGATTCCCACCGGGTTCCCTCTTGCGACGACCGATCTGGAGGATCGGCCGAACCAGCTTCGGAGCACAATACATGGGCGCGGCCGAGCCGCTGACAACTACATCTAGTGGGCGTGTCGCTCAGTTGGAGCAGAGCACGCCAGGCTCACGACGTCGCCTCACCCTGCGCCGTATATCGCTTGCGGCAAGATCTGGAGGCCCCCACACTTGGCCGCCGATGCCGAGGCTGAACAGGTGGTTCATGTTCGATGTGATCATTGCCGGGTGCGGTCCGACCGGCGCGGTGCTGGCCGCCGAACTGCGGCTGCACGACGTGCGGGTGCTCGTTCTGGAAAAGGAACCCGAGCCCGCCGCGTCGTTCGTGCGCATCGTGAGTCTGCACATTCGCAGTCTGGAAATCCTGGCGATGCGCGGTCTGCTGGACCGCTTTCTGGAACGGGGCCGGCAACGTCCGGTCGGTGGCGCCTTCGCCGCCATCCCCAAACCCACGCCGGAAGGCCTGGATTCCACGTTCACCACCATGCTCGGCATCCAGCAGCCGGTCGCCGACCGGCTGCTCGCCGACCACGCGATCGCACTGGGCGCACAGGTCCGGCGCGGTGCCGCGGTGGCCGGTCTCGAGCAGGACGACGACGGCGTGACCGTCGAACTGGCCGATGGCGAGCGGCTGCGGTCGCGGTACCTGGTCGGCTGCGACGGCTCCCGCAGCACGGTCCGCAAACTGCTCGGCGTCGGGTTTCCCGGCGAGCCCTCGCGCAACGACACGCTGATGGGCGAGATGAAGGCCGCCGCACCGGAAGACGAGATCGCCGCCAAGGTCGCGGAAATCCGCAAGACGAGCCCTGTGTTCCACCTCGGACATTTCGGCGACGGGGTCTACCGCGTTGTGGTCCCGTGCGCGAAAGCCGGTGAAGATCGCGCGGAGGCGCCCTCCATCGAGGATTTCCGGCGGGAACTGCGCGCCTTCGCCGGAACGGATTTCGGCGTGCACTCCCCGCGCTGGCTGTCCCGTTTCGGCGATGCCACGCGGCTGGTCGAGCACTACCGGATCGGGCGGGTGCTGCTGGCAGGCGACGCGGCGCACATCCACCCGCCCGCCGGTGGCCAGGGCCTGAACCTGGGCGTGCAGGACGCGGTCAACCTGGGCTGGAAGCTCGCGGCGCAGATCCGCGGCTGGGCGCCGGAGACGTTGCTGGACAGCTACCACGCCGAACGTCATCCGGTCGCCGCCGACGTGCTGGACAACACCCGTGCCCAGGTGCAGCTCTCCGCCCCCGGACCGGGCGCGCAGGCCGTGCGCAGGCTGCTCACCGAGCTGATGGACATCAACGAGGTGAACCGGCGGCTGATCGAGAAGATCACCGCGATCGGCGTCCGCTACGACTTCGGCGAAGGCCCCGACCTGCTCGGCCGGCGGTTGCCCGACGTCGATCTCGCAGAAGGCCGGCTCTACGACCGACTGCACCAGGGGCGTGGCCTTCTGCTCGACCGCACCGGGCGACTGGCCGTCGAGGGCTGGTCGGATCGCGTCGACCTGATCGCGGATCCCGTTGCGGCACTGGAGGTTCCGGCCGTCCTGCTGCGCCCCGACGGGCACGTCGCCTGGATCGGCGAGGAGCAGCAGGACCTGAACGACCACCTCGCCCGCTGGTTCGGCAAGCCGTTCGCCTCCTGACGGGCTGTCAGCGCGCGAACTTCGCGATCGCGGCCGGGGTGACCGGGGTGAAGAAGTTGACGAGGTTGCCGTCGGGGTCGCGGAACAGCAGTGCGCGGTTGCCCCAGGGCATCGTGGTGGGTTCGGTGACGACGTCCTCCACGAAGCCCGCCAGGTTCTCGCGCACGGCGTCCACGTCGTCGACGAGGAACTCGATGATGACGCTGCGGTTCGCGCCGGGCTCTGCTGACCCGGGCGCGAACAGGCCGACGGTGCGGGTGCTGCCGATCGCGAGGGTGCCCGACGCGGTGGCGAGCTCGGCGAAGTCGTCGTTCGCCCAGTTCGCCCGCAGGCCGGTGGCGCGCTCGTAGAAGCCGACGAGGCGGGTGATGTCGCCGGTGATGACACGGATCGAAACGAAGTTCATACCGGCACGCTAGGAGCAATACCGGACAGTATCCGCCCGGTATCTGCGGAATACTTTCGACCATGCCCCGGCCCACCGCCCGCGTCCTCACCCTGCTGGAACTCCTGCAGTCGGGAGGCGTCCGGACCGTCGCCGAACTCGCCGACCGGCTCGGCGTGGACGAGCGCACGGTGCGCCGGTACGTCGAGCACCTCGTCGATCTCGACGTGCCCGTCGAGTCGGTGCGCGGCCGCTACGGCGGCTACCGGCTCGCGTCCGGCTACCGCATGCCTCCGCTGATGCTGAGCGACGACGAAGCGCTCGCCGTGCTGCTCGGCCTGGTCGCGGGACGGCGATCCGGCTTGATGACGGCCACGAACGCCGCCGGTGAAACGGCGGCGGCGAAGATCAGGCGCGTGTTGCCGCAGCGGCTGGGCGGCAGGCTCAACGCTGTCCTCGACTCCCTCGCCTTCACCTCACCCGAACGCGAGCTGCCCGCGCCTGACGCCACGGTCCTGCTCACGATCGCCGACGCGGTGAGCCACCACCGGCCGGTCTCGATCCGATACACCGCAAGGGATGGCCGGCACAGCGAACGCACGCTGCACCCGTACGGGCTCGTCGCCCACTCGGGCCGGTGGTACGTGACGGGTGCCGATCCCGCGATCGGCGAGGGCCGGACGTTCCGGCTGGACCGCATCGCCGGTGCGCGCACGTTGCCCGGCTCGTTCAACCCACCGGAGGGAGTCGATCCGGCGGAACTGGTCCTCAAAGGACTGGCCACCGCCTCCTACCGGCACGAGGTCACCTTGCGCATCCGGGGAACGGCCGAGCAGATCCGCACCCTGCTGCCCGCGAGCGTCGCGCTCATCGAGGAGTCGGACTGGTCCCGCGTCGAACTGCGGGTGGAACGGCTCGACTGGTTGCCGGGCGTCCTCGCGTCGCTGGACCTGCCGTTCGTGATCGAGCGCCCGGACGAGTTGCGCGACCTCGTCGTGGCGCTCGCCGACCGACTCAAGGAATCCGCTTTGCGGTGAACCTAGGAAGGTAAGCGCTTTCCAGCTAGCCTCTGAACCGCCGGGGGCACGCGGTTGTTCCAGCCGCCCGTGCCCCTGGCCCTACCTCATCAGACCCCGTCGATCAGCCGGATGGCCAGATCGGGGTTGAACGTGCCCGCCGGCGTGGTCGGCGCGATGCCGCACGGACCGTCGGACACGCCCGGTGTCTTGACCCACAACAACAGGTCGGCACCGCCACCGATCTGCGGCACCACACCGAGCTTGCGACCGGCGGGGTTGCACCAGCCGTCACCACGCCCCTTGCCGTTGCGGCTCGTGTCGACCACGAAACCGGCCGTGTAGCCGAGGAAGCCGTTGACCTGGCTCGCATAGCTCGTCGACTGGCTGGTGGTGTAGTAGTTCGACACGTTCACCGAGAACCCGCGCACGTTCCGCACGCCGGCCTCGTTCAGCCGGTACGCGATGGTGGACGGCGACACCCAGCCGGCGTTGCCGCCGTCGAGGTACGCGTACGTGTTGGGGGCCTTGGCTTTGAGCTGTTCGGTGGCGTACTTGAGCAGGCCCGCCATCTCCGTCCGCTGTGCCGCCGTCAGGCAGTCGTAGGCGGCGAGCGCGTCCGGTTCGATGATCACCACCGCGGGCTTGGTCCCGATCCCGGCCGCGAAGCTCGAGATCCAGGTCCGGTACGCGCCGGCACTGCCGGCGCCACCACCGGAGTGGCCACCGCAGGCATCACGGTTGGGGATGTTGTAGGCGACCAGGACGGGGAGTTTGTCCTGGCCGTCGGCCGCGCCCGCGTAGTTCGCCACGGTCGAGCCGATGCCGGCGTCGTTGCCGAACCAGCGCGCGATCGGCTTGGAACCGATCGAGGACTGGATCCGCGCGGACCTGGAGTCACTCGGGTTGTTCCGGGCCCAGGTGGCGGGCGCGGAGTTGGGGTTGACGTAGAAACCGCTGGTCAGGTCCAGCGGGCTGGCTGCTGCGGCAGGGGTGGCCGGGGACAGCAGCAAGACCGCGCAGACCGCGACCGTCGAACGGGCAATCCACCGCACTGTGGATCTCCTCTCGGATGGGACTGTTCCTCTCACCCACCGCCCGCGCGGCATCGCGCGGGCGGTGGGAGTTCTCGTGACGGGGAGGTCAGCGGGTGTCGGCGAACGCCGCGACCCAGGCCAGCGCGGAGTTCCAGTTGATCGCGACCTCGTTCGTCGACCACGACCCGAGCTCGTCGAGGTAGCACTTCGCGGGTGCGCAGCCCGGCAGGTTCTGCTGCGCCACCGGGTCCTGCAGGCCCGAGTTGGGGCCACCGGCGAGCGATCCGGCCGGCGGGTTGGGCATCCTGGCGTCTACCTGGTGCGCCCAGTGCCGGTGGTGCTGGTTCTTGCTGGCCTTCTCGCCGTAGCCGCTGACGAACGACTGGTTGAGGCCGTTGCGGCCGAGCAGGTAGTCCATGGACTCCAGCACAGCGTCGCTGTACTTGCGGTTGAGAGTCGTGTCGTAGGCCATCGCCATGATCATCGACGCGGTGAGCGTGGCGCTCGTCGAACCCCAGGCGTACTGGCCGTCGGCCGGCTTGGACGGGTTGGGGTAGCCCTGCGACTTCAGGTCGCGCAGGTGGCCGTCGGCGACGTTGATGACCCGCGCGCGGGCGGTGATCACGCGGTCGAGCGGGAACTTCAGCGGCAGCCGCAGGATCGTGAGGTCGGCCAGGCCGCCGGTGTCCTTCCAGGAGAACCCGGCCGAGGTCAGCTTCGTGGTGATCTTGTTGAGGTACTCGCGCTTGCCCGTCGTCCCGTACAGCTCGGCCGCGGCCCACGAGAACTCGTCGGTCACGTTGGTGTCGTCGTAGGCACCACCACCGACGCTGTCCTCCTTGGGGGCGTACTTCGCCGGGTTGGCCAGTGCGGCCTTCCACGCCGTCTCGGACGCGGCCAGGCACCTGTCGGAGAACGCGCGGTCCCACAGCTTGAAGACGCGGGCGCACTGGGCACCGGCGGCGGCGAGGTTCAGCGTGGCGGCCGTCGACGGGGCGTGCAGGTAGCGCGGCTGCGGGTCGTTGCCGGGCAGCATCGGGTGCGCGGTCCAGGCCAGGTCGTGCATCTTGTGGTGGACCATGCCCGCGAGCGGCTTGCCCGCCGGGACCTGCATCTTCAGCAGGAACTCCATCTCCCAGCGCGCCTCGTCCAGCACGTCGGGCTTCTGGTTGTCCTGCTCCGGGATGGCCAGCAGGCCGTCCCGGAAGCCTTCGATGTCGAGCGTGTAGAGCGACCGCTCGTAGGTGTCCATCAGCTGCCACGCGGCAAGGGCACCGTTGACGACGTACTTGCCGTGGTCGCCCGCGTCGTACCAGCCACCGCTCACGTCGAGGGAGTAGTCGCACTCCCCCGGCAGGCACGGCACCGACACGTCGCCCTGGTTCGGCGCCACGCCCACGTGTCCAGCCGGTCGCGCGTACGCCTCACCGACGTACTTCGCCTCGATCGGGATGCCGCTGCGGTTGTGGTAGAAGTACGCGAGCGAGTCCCGTCGCAGCTGGTCATAGGGCTTGTCGGCGATGCCGAACGGGAAGCTGCTCTGGTCGCCGACAGTCAGACTGTAACCGCTTCCAGCCTTCTTGTAGGCCGAGAAGTCGGCGATGTGCACGTGGTCGCGCGTCATCGCGTCGTTGCCCTTGACCTGCGTTTTCCCCGCCTGGACGACAGCACCCGCGGCGTCGCGCAGCTGCCAGTCGACCGGCTCGGTGGAGCTGTTCACGATCGAGGCGCGCTTGGCTCCGGCCGTCGGGTACGCGTACTGGTTCGTGCGCACCGGTGAGCCGTAGTCCCAGCCACCGCCGGGTGGGACGATTCCGCCGGTCAGCGACACGTCGTCGATGCACAGCGTGTACGGCTCGGCGGACACGCCACCGGCCTGGATCGCCACCTGGCCGCCGGTGCGAGTGGCCACTGTGGACGTGCCGGTGAACTCGAACGTCTTGGGAGTGCTGGTGAGCGCGGCGGCCTTGTTCAGCACGGTGGTGTTCGGCGCGACGGACAGCGCGACCGCCGCCCGCACGGTGACGTTCTTCGTCGCGGTGGCGGTGAAGCGCAGCGTGTAGGGCTGACCGGCCTCCAGCGGGATGTCGTTCTGGCCGATCATGGCCGTCCACGGGTTCGCGGTGCCGCCGGGGATCTGCGCGCACAGCCTGCCGTCGGCCACTGTGGACGGAGCGATTCCGCTGCTCCACCAAGGGGTCTTCACACTGTCGAACTTGCCGTTGAGCACGCGCTCGTAGGGCTCGGCCGCGGTCGCGGGTGCCGCGATCGTGGCGATCAGGACGAACGGAAGGCCGGTCGCGACCAGCCTGGTCTTCACGGACATACCGGGGGCCTCTCGAGGTCGACTGTCTCCCGGCGCGACCGCAGCGTCGAGGCGAATGTTCACCCACCCGACCCCGCCTGTCAACGCTCCCGCGTCATCGAAATGTGACCGGCGCTACCTCTTCACATCCGGATGGCCTCGTGGTTACAGTCCTGTAAGCGCTCACAGTTTCCCCCGATCCCGATGGGCGCACACCGGCCGAAGCCGCAGCGTCGCAGCAGGTGAACGGTGTTCCAGTGGTCTGTCAGACAGTCAAATCCAGGTGTTAGCGCTTGCAGACCATCCGCCAACTGGAGGTTCTTCGATGGGTGTTCGACCGAGGCGTGCCCTGCTCGCCACAACTCTGCTCAGCTCGCTGGTGGCCGTGTCCGCCTGTGGAGGTGCCGCCGACTCCGCGTCGTCGGGGGACGTCACGCTGATCGTCAAGACCTTCAGCCAGTTCGGCTACGACGAGCTCTACAAGGAGTACGAGGCGAGCCATCCCGGCATCAAGATCAAGGAAGAGAACATCGGCAAGCTCGGCGACTACACGCCGAAGCTGCAGCAGTGGCTCGCCACCGGGAAGGGCGCGGGTGACGTCGTGGCGATCGAGGAGGGCATCCTCTCGCAGTTCATGGCGAAGCCCGACCAGTTCGTGAACCTGCTCGACCACGGCGCCAAGGAACTCTCCGGCAACTTCCTGCCGTGGAAGTGGCAGCAGGCGTCCACTTCGGACGGCAGCAAGGTCGTCGGCCTCGGCACGGACGTCGGCGCCCAGGGCATGTGCTACCGCAAGGACCTCTTCGAGGCCGCGGGCCTGCCGACCGACCGGGAGGCGGTCGGCAAGCTCTGGCCCACCTGGGACGCCTACCTCTCCACCGGCAAGCAGTTCAAGGCCAAGACCCCCGGCGCCGGCTTCTACGACTCGACCGGTGGCGTCTACCTGAACATGCTGATGCAGTCCGGTGACCACACGTACTACGACGCCACGAACAAGCTGGTGATCGACTCGAACTCGGCCGTGAAAGCCACCTGGGACAAGTCCATCGAGATGGTGAAGGCCGGTCTGTCGGCCAACATCGAGATGTGGAGTCCACAGTGGAACGCGGGCTTCAAGAACGGCACCTTCGCCACGATCCCCTGCCCGTCCTGGATGCTCGGCACGATCGAGAAGCAGGCGGGCCCGGAGAACAAGGGCAAGTGGGACGTCGCCAAGGTGCCGGGCAACGGCGCCGTGCGCGGCGGTTCGTTCCTCGCGGTGCCGGCGCAGAGCACGCACCAGAAGGAGGCCGCCGAGCTGGCGAAGTTCCTGACCAGCGCCAAGGGCCAGACCACGGCGTTCAAGGCGAAGAACAACTTCCCGTCCTCGCCGCAGGCCATCGACGACCCGGTCGTGCAGGACTTCAAGAACCCGTACTTCGGCGACGCGCCCGTCGGCAAGATCTTCGGCGAGAGCGTCAAGGCGCTCAAGCCGGTCTACCTCGGCCCGGACAACAACGCCATCGGTGACCGCGTCGGCAACGCGCTGCTCGCGGTGGAGCAGGGCAAGCTCCAGCCCGACGAGGCCTGGGCCAAGGCCGTCGACGACGCCAAGCGCCTGGCCAAGTAGCGCCCCGGGGGCGGGGGGGGGGGGGGCCCCCCCCCCCCCCCGCCGCCCCCCCCCCCCGGGGCGGGGGGGGGGGGGGCGGCGCCCGGCCGGCGGCGCCCCGCCCCCCCCCCCCGCGCCCCCCCGGGGCCCGGGCGG